>DATNOG010000197.1:0-13842 GCA_035601415.1 Pyrinomonadaceae bacterium
GACCAGAAGACGGTATTTGCTTGTTGGTTCGCGCAAGAGAAAGTTTTTGGCGGTGGTGCTCTGTGTTCTGCTTGACACTTCGCTGGTCCTATCGCAAAACAATCAATATCGAATGCCGTCAAACAGTTCTCCAGCCCTAACAGGAATGTCCGAACAGCCAAATGACGAAGCGCCGGCTTCGTTTTATGAAGTGCTGCGCAAGGCGCTCAAGAAGAGAAAGACAAACGTGGAGCGCATCTGCCCGCTGTCCGATTCCGTGGCGCGCCGTATACTCGAGGATTATGGCGCGATGTTTCTAGCGACCAAAAAAGTGACGCCGCCGCCGGTTTGCATCTTTACCAGCGAAGCCGAAGTAACGAAATTTCAGGAAGAGGCGCGCTACGTTACGGAAAACATCGAGGGCGCGGATGTCGAGCTACAGCCGGAAGCGATGAAGCAGTTGGTTAAAGCGCGCGAGCAGGCATTGAAGGAAGGCTTAAATATCACGCCGCGCGACGGCGCCGAAGCGGCGCGGCGCAGTTACGAAGACAGCTATCAATTGTGGAATACGCGCTTTATGCCGGCGCTTGATTACTGGTTGCAGCAGGGACGCCTGACCGAAGAACAAGTCGCGCGCTTAAAAGTTTTGCCACTGCATCGACAGATCGCGGAAGTGCTGGACCTCGAGCGCAACGGTATCTATTTCAGCAAGGACCTTTCCAAATCGATTCTGTATTCGATAGCAGCGCCGGGAACGTCGCAACACATTGCGATGCTCGCGTTCGACGTTAATGAGTTTGACAATGCACGTGTACGCGAGATTCTGGCGGATCGCGGGTGGTTTCAAACAGTACTGAGCGACTTGCCACACTTCACTTTTCTTGGCCTGAAAGAGAAAGACTTACCAAAGAATGGACTGAAAAGCGTCGAGGTTGACGGGCAAATCTTCTGGATTCCTAACGTCACGCAATAACATGAGCAGCGTCTTCGATAGCGCAGCGCGCACCGCCCTTACCAACTGTATCCGAGAAATCGAGAAACGTACTGATGCTGAGCTGGTGTTGGTGGTTCGCGCGCGTTCCGGTTTTTACGTCGCAGCGGATTATTTATTTGGCGCGCTGCTCGCATTTGCCGGTCTCAACTTTCTGCTGTTCTCACCTTTCAACTTCCATCAATACTGGGTACCGATCGACATAGCATTGCTTTTCGTTTTGGGAGCTTACGCTTCCTCTCGGAGCAATGCGATTCGTCGCTGGTTGACACGAAAGAGTGTGCGCAAGAAATCAGTGCGCGAAGGCGCGGCCGCAATGTTTTATGAAGCCGGTATCGCGAACACTAAAGCTGAGATGGGCGTGCTCGTGTACCTTTCGTTGCTCGAGCGACAGCTCGAATTGATCGCGGACCGCGGAGTCTTAAAAGGCGTGCCGACGCTCGAATGGAATCAGGTGGTTTTTGAATTACATCAGGCCGGAAAGCAACCGCACCCTGAAACTTTATCAGCGGGCCTGGACAAACTGGGCGTTCTGTTAGCCCAACACATACCAGCCAGCGCTGAAAATCCAAACGAACTTCCCGACGCGCCCCGTTTCGAATTGTGATGCGACTTACCAGCAGGACCAATCCAGCGATGCGGCTGCTGAGTCGCGCCTCGATGATCGGCGGCGCCTTGATTTTTTGCGTCGCAGTTGCCGGCGAAGTATTGGCGCGAGTTGGTGGCGGCGGTTCTTACGGTGGCGGCGGGCATGGAGGAGGAGGCGGCGGCGATGGTGGCGGGGCGGGAGCAATCATTTGGCTCATCATCCAGTTGTTTCGTGTGCTCATCTATCTGACGATTGAGTACCCAGTCGTTGGCATTCCACTCGACATCCTCGTCGCCTGTGCCATCGCGGCGTATTTCGTAAAGCGCGCGAGGCGGGTGGAATCAGCAACGCCTCTGGCATTGAACACGCAGCAAGCTGGTTCTGAAAATGTTCCTCGTCAGTTCGAGCAATTAAGGAAATTCGATCCCAACTTTTCCGAAATAGTGTTTACTGACTTTGCCTATGCACTTTACGGCAAGGCGCAGGACGCTCGCGGGCATGGCGCCGCGGCGCTGGATCAGTTTTCGCCTTATCTCAGTGACGTAGCGCGCGCAAACCTGCTGCAGCGAAACCCACCTGGACTTCGAGAAGTTAAGGGGATAATTGTCGGGGCGCTGAACGTAGCAAACGTAAGCGGTCTGGAAACACCTTTGGTCAGGATCAATTTATTGTTCGAAGCGAACTACACCGAGGTGGTTAGCGTCAATCAAAAGCAAACGGAGATGAGCTATTACGTTCGCGAGCGTTGGGAGCTTGAGCGCAAGCGCGACGTATTGTCGCCGCCGCCGGCGCAGGCTACGGCGCTGCATTGTCCGCGTTGCGGCGGCGCGCTTCAGAAGAACAGTGCGGGCGCTTGCGCTTTCTGTGGCGCGAAGATCGAAAGCGGCGAATTTCAGTGGTACGTGCACGATGTTGCGCTGCTCACTCGTGAAGCCAAAGGGCCGTTGCTTACCTCCAATGTGCCCGAGGTCGGTACTGACTTTCCCAGCGTCGTTCAGCCCGGTTTTGAAAACATTCGCGTCGCATTCGAGAAAAACAATCCGGATTTTTCGTGGGGCGCATTTCAGGCCCGCGCCCGGCTGATCTTCGATGAGCTGCAAGCTGCCTGGTCCACGCTTGATTGGGACCGCGCGCGCCCGCATGAAACCGACAACCTTTTCCAGATGCATCAGTACTGGATTGATGCTTACCGGCGACAACACCTGCGTAACATGCTCGACCAGTCCACTATTACGGCGATGCAGCCTGTGAAGATCAAGGAAGATAAATTCTACAATTCCATTACTCTCCGCATTGGCGCGCAAGGTTACGACTACACGGTTGATGATAACGGTCGAGTTGTCAGCGGCTCAAAAACTCAGCTGCGGCGCTGGAGTGAATATTGGACTTTTATCCGAAATCGCAGCGCCAAGCCGGCAGCTGCGCGCGCGGATTTAAACTGTCCGAACTGTGGCGCCCCGTTGAAAGTCAACGCCGCAGGCATTTGTGAATTCTGCGGCGGAAAGATAACCTCGGGAGAGTTTGATTGGGTGGTTTCGCGGATTGAGCAGGATGAATCCTATGCGGGCTGACATCTAATTGCCCCGATTAAACATCGAACAGCGCCGGGCAAATTTGGAACCACCCTTTTCATGACAAATGCGACAAACCTTTTCGTGGGAGATTTCTGTGAAACGTAGTCTACTGCTCTTCCTTCTGCTTTCAGCTTTTCTGTTGAATCCGGCGGCGTTCGCAGCGCCCCAAATTGCTCAACAGTCGGCAACTGCGACTGCGCAGCAAACGGTAGCCGCGCCCGCCCGCCCGCAGCAGGCACAGCTTGGCAATCACATACTTGCAAACGGTCTGGAGATCATCGTGCTCGAAGATCATTCGGTGCCACTGGTGACGTTGGAGTTGGCGGTGAAGAACGGTTCGTATACCGAGCCGCCCGAACTTAATGGGCTGTCGCATCTTTACGAGCACATGTTTTTCAAGGCGAACCGTGCCGTGGCTAATGCGGAGGAATACCTGCGCACGATTGGCCAACTGGGAATTGCCTACAACGGCACCACGCGCGAAGAGGTGGTTGACTATTACTTCACTACCACTACTCCGAATCTTCATACGGCCATGCAGTTCATGCGGGACTCAGTACGCTATCCGCTGTTCGAACAGGGCGAGTTTGAGCGGGAGCGCGAAGTGGTCATCGGCGAGATTGATCGGAACGAGTCAAATCCGTTCTTCTTCCTCAACCAGGAGATGACAAACCGGATGTTTTCGAAATACACCAGCCGCAAGAATCCACTCGGCAACCGGCAAACGGTTTCTACTGCAACCACTGCCATGATGCGCCTGATACAGTCGCGCTACTACGTACCAAACAATTCGGCGCTGGTGGTTACAGGCGACGTGAATCCGGACGAGATTTTCAAGATGGCGCAGGATCTTTACGGCGATTGGCCGCGGCGCGAAAAGGACCCGTTCGTAGAGTTTCCTTTGGTCGAACATCCGCCGCTGACAAAAAGCGATGGCGCGGTTATCACGCAACCGGTCCAGAACGTAATCATAAACATCGGCTGGCATGGACCATCGATTGGTAAAGACAATCCATCAACTTATGCCGCGGATGTTTTTTCCTTCATCCTTACGCAGCCCAACTCGCGCTTTCAGCGCGCGCTGGTTGATACCGGTCTCGTCAATGCTGTCAGCATCGGCTACTACACCCAGCGTAACGTGGGCCCTATTCAAATCTTTGCGCAGACGTCGCCGGAAAAAGCCCACGCGGCACTCAAGGCGATTTACAACGAAGTGTCCCACTTCAACGACAAGGACTACTTTACTGACGATCAACTGGAAAGCGCGAAAGCACTTTTGGAAGCCGACGATCTTTATTCGCGTGAAAAGCTAAGCGACTATTCGCACACCTTAAGCTTTTGGTGGGCATCGACAGGACTGGAATATTTCCGCGGTTATTTGGGCCGCTTGCGAGCTACCTCGCGCGCAGACATCAGCCGTTATGTGACGACTTACATTCAGGGCAAGCCGCACATCGGACTAGCGCTACTGTCACCAGAGGCCCAGCAGAAAACAAAAATTGAACCGGCAGAACTAATAGGTCAATGAGCAAAAATATTATTCGCAACAAGCAATCCCGTCCTGGTTCCGGGGCGCCCGTTATGCGCGGGGCAGTTACAAAACCGTTCAGCGACCGGCTGCGGAGTTTTGTAATTCTAGTTTCTCTGTTTCTGTTGCCGCTTCCGGCGCTGATGCTTTCAGCGGCAGCGCAGAAGCCGACCGAACCGGCGAATGCAGCCGCCCTTCAGGCGGCACAAAGTGTTGTCGCCAAGCAGGCCTCTCAGGTTACAGAGTTTGAGGTTAATGGGCTGAAGGTTTTGGTCAAACGGCGCGAGGGCAGTTTGACGGTTGCCGCCGGACTCTTCGTCCGCGGCGGTTCGAGAAATATCACTGGCAAAGACGCCGGCATAGAGGCATTGATGCTCGACGTAGCCACCGACGCCAGCGCTTCTTATCCGCGCGAGCGCATGCGCAACGAGTTGGCGCGCATGGGGACGGTCCTGGGATCGAGCGAAAATTACGATTATTCGGCGCTGTCGTTGACTTCGACACGGGTAAATTTCGATCGCTCATGGGATATTTTTACTGACGTTGTGCTTCACCCGGCGTTTACGAAAGATGATTTTGACCTGGAGAAGGAACGCGCGCTTTCGTCATTGCGTGACGATTCCGACGATCCTGACACGTACCTACAGAGGCTACAGGAACGCGTCGCTTACGCCGGCCATCCTTATTTGAATCGCCCACAGGGCACTGTTGAATCCGTTTCGAGTTTGACGCTTGATGATTTGCGTCGCTACCACCGGCAGACAATGGAAACGTCGCGGCTGCTGTTGGTAATCGTGGGTGATCTGGATCCAGCCCAGCTCAGGCAACGGATCGCCGCGACGTTGGGCAAACTCCCGCGCGGTAACTATCGCGATCAGGCCCCACCACTACTCTCTTTTCCTGCGTCAACAGTGGAGATAACTGATCGCACTTTGCCAACCAATTATGTGCAGGGAATTTTCAGCGCACCGCCGCTGACGTCTGCTGACATTTATCCGATGATGGTGGGTTCTTCAATTCTGCGGGATCGTGTATTTCAGGAAGTGCGGGTCAAACGAAATCTTTCTTACGCGCCAAATGCATTTCTGGGAAGCCAGGCCGCGAATGTCGGCGGCATTTATGTAACCGCCGTCGATGCGAACCAGGCGGTCGGCGTTATGCTCGACGAAATCCGCCGCTTGCAATCGCAGCCGATAGATGACGACGACATCAACGGCGTCATCTCGCAATACCTGACCACGTATTACATTGAACAGGAAACAAATGCTGCGCAGGCTGCCAACCTGGCGGAGTATGAATTAATTGGCGGCGGCTGGCGCAACTCGTTTGAGTTGATCGCCCGGCTGCATGCGGTAACGCCCGCCGACGTACAGCGCGTCGCGCAAAAATACATGCACAACCTGCGTTTTGTAGTTCTGGGAAATCCCAAGAGCGTGGACACGAAGATCTTTATGGGACAAGCGGAAAAGGGATGAGACAGTAAACAGTAAACAGTGACAGTGAACAGTGAACAGAAAGAGGCGCCACGTGATCGATAAGATCGCGCGGCGCCTTTAAGTGTCCGAGTTTCGCGTAATGAGCGTTCGCTTTTGTTTTGCTGTTTACTGTTTACTGTTCACTGATTACTGCTTTTTTACTGCTCCAGCCGCGTCTCGCTCACGAGCTTTTCGTAAAGTTTTCCGTCAAGCTGGCGCAGTATCTTTGCTTCATTAAGTGCCAGCCGCTCGTTACCACTTTCAAAATAGGCCACCGCGAGATTGTAATGAGCGTCAGCAAAAGCAGGACGGATACTTGCCGCACGCGAGTAAGAGGCAATCGCTTCAGACAGGCGGCCGGCATAATAATAGGCGTCGCCAAGCTTGTTATGTATTTCTTCTGACTCAGGCCTCAACTCCAGCGCATGCTGGTAAGCGCGAATGGCGTCCTCATTCTTTCCTTGTTTGACTTTGCAATAACCAACCTGCACCCACGCGTCTGCGCGGCGCGGGTTGCGGTTTGCCGCCGTCTCGAAATATCCCAGCGCGTTGTCGTAGTTGCCAAGCCACAGCGAATCCAGGCCGGTGCGATAGGACGACTCGGCCACGTCGCCATTGCGATCGCGGACGGGAATCGCAGACAAAGAACGTAACTGGCCCGGACGCAGCTCGGCGAGTCGTGCAACGCCGATGGCGAGGTTGATGTTTTGGCCGTTCGTAACTTTTACTGTTACTACGCCAATCACTTGGCCTTTAAGGTTGAATACAGGACTACCACTGTTCCCGTGCGAAATCGGCGCAGTGATTTGAATGATCTTGCCGACGTTGGGAACTTCGCGTACTGCGGACACAATGCCGTCTGTAACCGAGCCTTCGAGTTTCAGTGGATTGCCAATCACAAAAATCGATTCACCTTCATCGGGCAAGGCTTCCGCAATCTCACTGGCGCGCGGGCGTTCGCGCGGCATCTCAACGCTGAGCAGCGCCAGGTCGCCTTCTTCATCTATTGCCAGCGTGCCGGCGACCGGGAACACTTTGCCTTTGCCGTCAAGGGTCTTCACTTCACATCGCTTCGCGCCGCGAATGACGTGGAGGTTCGTGACCACCTGGCCGGGGCGTAGGAAGAAACCGCTGCCGGTCATCACCGGTTCGCCATCCTCGTCGTAGGTTGCAATCGCGACCACGGCGGGCTTAACGCGTTTGACCAGATCGGGAAGGCTTTCCTGCGCGTGTGTTTGTTGGAAGGAGAAAAGACTTACAGCTAGCAGCAGCAACTGGGGGAAGATGCGTTTCATAGCTTTGAGTTGTAACTAACCTAAAACCTGCGGTTGACGGAGTGCTGAAACCAGGTTGGTTCAGCGTTAACTGCGGACGGGGCCGGGGGCTCGGCGGGACGGGGTTACGGAAACCCGATCCGTAAGATCAATATTAGCCCAAGGGAGGCTCGTCGCATAGAAAAATCTCATTTTGGGAGCAGGAATTTCGGGGCTGCCTTCAGCCTCCCGTCCTGCAACCGAGGCTTTGAACCTCTAAAAGTAAACAAATAAGGCCGCCATTGCTGACGGCCTTTGGGTTGACTCCCACTAAGAAATGGACTTGGTTATGGAATTAATTGAATTACGCCAAGTCGCTGGCCTGCCGGTACGATCACGGTCTTTACTGTCGCGAGGTCTTCCATTGTCACGAGCAAACCGAAATCAGCCAACGTTGTGCTGGCTCTAATTTCGGCCTCGTTGCGATCCTTCACATTTACGATCTGTCCCAGCTTGAAAAACTGGTTGTCAGGCGAAACTGCCCAGAGGATGTAGGCCTGTCCCTGGGGAGCCTCCTTCAGGTCGTGGAAGACCATCTTGACTGCCGTCTTTTTACCACCCTTGTTCGGCTCAATAAAAATATTCGCGCGCGCACCCGACATGGCGCCGGTGAAGTCCACTTTCAGTTTTGTGTCATCTCCCTTTTTATAAGCCGGGATATTCAGCATCGGCACCGTGCTGGTACTCGCCGGCGTAGTTCCAGGCGTCGTCGTAGCGGCTACCGTTTCCCCAACCGGCGACGTGGTGATGTCAGCTTTCTGAACTGTTGTGGTAACTGTTGTTGGGGTAGTAACTGTTGTTGGGGTAGTAACTGTCGCTGGCGTAGTAACTGTCGTTGGGGTAGTAACTGTCGTTGGGGTAGTAACTGTCGCTGGCGTAACTGTCGTTGGGGTAGTAACTGTCGTTGGCGTAGTAACTGTCGCCGGCGTAACTGTCGTCGGCGTTGTAACGGCAGCCGCGGTAGTCGTGTGCGGAATTACGGCGAAGCCTTCAGGCACCGCGCTGCGGAAATAAATCTTTGCGTTCGGATCGTAGGCCGTCAGGCTTGCTTCCGGCGCTGCGATCAGCATGAACTTACTAAGCGGAGTGGTGGCGGTGAATTTTCCGGCACCATTGGCGAGGACCACTGGGCCCAGCAATGTAACCGCTCCCGCATCGTCCACTGCATAGACATTGATCGCGGAAACCTCGGCGGGAACATCCGTCACATTCAGGATCACCTTTGTGCCAGTGTCATCGCGCAGGATCGTCCCGACGGCTTTCGACTTGGTTAGAGCGACTGGAGTGAAGGTGAGCTGCACTTCCTTGCCCACCGGATACTCGATAACGGTGTAGCTGCCGTCCGGGTTCTGAACTGTCTTGGTAACTTTGGTTGGAGTTTTTGTGACTGTAGTCGTTGTCGTTTGTGCTGCTACGAGTACGGCTGATGAAATAATCAGCAGCGCGGCCGCCAGCAGAGAAATGCATTTACTCATAACTTAAACTTGCTCCTTCTATTTGTACTTAATCGCGATCAAGTTTGGGGCGGGGGTAGTTTCAAGCTAATCCGCAATTAAGGATCGCAAGCGTTGTGCCCAGCGGCCCAGAGCGAAAAAATCCCGATTTGTTCGTTTTTTTGGGAGGAGTCGTTGCCGCCCGCGATGCACATCAATACACTGGTGTATCGCATCTTTTCGGCCTGTTTGCAGTGTGTCAGGCCGCGAAGTCACCATGAACACGCGACAAAATGTTTTACTTTGGCCTCCGGATAAACTGAGGAATGAATTGCCTTGCTGCGGAAAGTTTGATGAGTTGTTCGAGACGATTTAGTCGAGTCTCTTCCTTCTTCGCACTCATCACCCACCAGTTGGCGGCCTTGCGATAAGAAGGTGGCTGCGATGCGAAGAATTTCAGCGCGGCTTTATTTCGCCGGAGCTTGCCCGCATAGGGTTCAATAAGTTCAGCGCTTCGTTGTTCGTAAGAATAGATCCCGGAACGATTTTTTTTGCGCGCCGCAAACGCCTTTTCTCCCTCAGGGGTCATGCGACCCTCGCTGACCAATTCCTGAGCCCGCCTGATGTTAATTGCGCTCCAGGTGCTGGAAGTTTTGCGGGGAGTAAAACGAATGGAGTAACTATCTTCATCTATACGGCGGCGAATGCCGTCGATCCAGCCGAAGCAAAGCGCTTCATCAACGGACTCAGGCCAGGTGATGCTTGGTTTGCCCGTATCCTTTTTGTAAAAGCCAACCAACAACTCGTTTGCGTTTGCATGATGAGCAGCGAGCCACTTGCGAAAGTCGGAAGGAGATTTGAAGAATTTCGGCTGCATATCGCTTTAGGGAGCTTTGAGGTTTTGGAGGGTGATGGGTTCTATAAACATCTCACCCCTTTGGGGTGAAGAGCGGCAGATCTTAGTAGCTGTGAAGTTCGGTTATCGCTGCCAAAACATCACTCGCTTGCGGCAGGATTGCTTCTTCCAATTGCGGAGCATATCCGACGAAAGTATCAAGAGCGGCAACGCGTCCAACTGGCGCGTCGAGATATTCGAACAGTTCGCTGGAAATGCGCGCGGCGATCTCGGCGCCGTAACCGAATGAGAGTGAGTCTTCGTGAGCGACGATCACTTTGCTGGTCTTCTTCACCGTGGCTGTGATCGCGTCCCAATCATAAGGCGCAAGGCTGCGCAGATCGATAAGCTCGACACTGACGCCCTGTTGCTCAGCTTGCTTAGCTGCGACGACTGAACGCTGCACCAACGCGCCGTAAGTGATAATCGAAAGGTCTTTTCCCTCGCGCACCGTCTTCGCTTTGCCGAACGGGACCATGAAATCGTCACCCGGATACGGTGACTTGTTGTAGGCCTGACGATAGAGATGCTTGTGCTCGAGAAACAGGACCGGATCGTCGCAGCGAATCGCGGTGCGCAGCAGACCGTTTGCATCCAGCGCGTTCGAAGGATAAACGACGCGCAGGCCGGGAATCTGGGTGAACGTAGAAACGCCGGACTGTGAATGATAAACAGCGCCGCCTTTGAGATAGCCACCAACCGGCACGCGCATAACCACCGGCGCGCTCCAGTCGCCGCCCGAACGCCAACGCAGCAGCGCCAGCTCGTTGCGAATCTGATGCATGGCGGGCCAGATGTAATCGAAGAATTGAATCTCAACCACCGGTTTCAATCCGCGCGTCGCCATGCCAATAGCGCGCCCGACGATGTTGGCTTCGGCGAGTGGAGAATTAAAGACACGCACACTGCCAAACTTTCGTTGCAGATTCGCGGTGACCTTAAACACGCCGCCTTTACCTTTAACTTTGTCCAGGGATTCTTCGCGCGAGCAGTCAGCGACATCTTCGCCAAATACAACGACGCGCGGGTCGCGCGCCATTTCGGTGTGCAGGCAGCGATTGATCAGGTCAACCATGGTGCCGGCGTTGCCCGTTAATTGCGCGCTCGCTTCAGTGTCGAAATCTTTTGCAGTTGGATCGACGGTGGGCGAGTAAACATAAAGTTTCGCAGTATCCGGAGCGGGCTGTGGACTTGCCAATGCCGTGTCGGCGGCTTGATTGACAGCGGCGTCAATCTCGTCCTTGATCTTTTGCAGCCCAGCTTGATCGGCAATGCCTTCGTCGATCAAGAGCGTTCCAAAACGTTTTACCGGATCGTGTTCCGCGTCAGCCGTGCGTTCTTCATCAGATCGATAGAGCCTTTCATCGTCTGAAAGCGAATGCGAATAAGGCCTTATCACCTTGGCGTGAACAAAAGCAGGACCCTTTTGCTGGCGGCAATAGTCGACGGCGCGCTGCATAGTCTGCAGCGATTCGATTGCGTCCGTGCCGTCGCATCGTTGCAAATACAAGTTCGGAAAGTTTTCCACCAAACGCGAAACGTCACCGCCCGCCGTTTGTACTTCCACCGGAACGCTGATCGCATAACCGTTATCTTCGAGCAGAAAAAGGACTGGCAGTTTCAGATTGCAGGCTGTGTTCAGTGCTTCCCAAAATTCGCCCTCGCTGCTGGTACCATCGCCAAGCGAAACGTAAACCACTTCATCCTTTTGAAAGTTTGTAGCGCGCTTGTTTAGTTCCTTGATCAACTTGAAGCGATAACCGGCTTCAGCGCAGCCAACTGCCTGAAGCAATTGTGTTCCGGTTGGTGACGACTGCGAAACGATATTGAGTTTCTTATGACCCCAGTGCGACGGCATCTGGCGACCATGCGAATTGGGATCTTTCTCGGCGCCAACCGCCGACAACAACTGTTCCAACGGCGTCATGCCGAGCTGCAAACAAAGGGCGCGATCGCGATAGTAAGGATAAAACCAATCGTAACCGGACTTGAGCACCATGCCCGCGGCAACCAACACTGCTTCGTGGCCCGCGCCGCTAATTTGAAAAAAGATTTTGTTCTGGTTCTTGAGCTGAATTTCTTTGTCGTCAAGGCGGCGCGATAGATACATCGTGCGATATATCTTCAGCATTTCTTCCGGCGACAGCTTCGGGCGATCAGCGGGCTCTGGAGCGCGTGCAGGTTTTGGTGCTGGCTGGTCCACTCTTGCCGGTGCAGCTTGCGGAGCCGGACGGGCCGCTGCTGCGGCCTTTTGTTCCGCAGGCTTTTGATCGGCACGCGCCTCGACAGGCTTTGCGGCTTCCGCCTGTGTCTTGGGAACAAGTTTTAATACTTTGGTATCAGGCATGGTTGATCTGACTGTCCGGGCAGCGGCGTAACGTCTACAACACTACAATTCGCTTTCTAAAATCGTTCGATATTCCTCCACCATTGAGGGATGACCATGCTTAGTCGCGGCTTCGATGCCGCGCTGATATGTTTCGCGGGCTTTCTCTTGCTGTTCCGCTTTTGCGTAAGCCCGAGCCAACATGCCGTGAGCATTGCCTTCGTCATCCGAGATTGCCAGGTAACGCTCGAGCGTTTCAATCATCTCCGGTGTTTGGCCGGCTTTCTCATATTCTTTAGCCAGGCCAAATAGAATGCTGCTGTTGATTGGATCACTCACCAGCATTTGCTTGAAGATGTCGATGCGTGATGTGGGCATAAGACCTTAGCAAACAGTGAACAGCAAACAGTGAACAGCAAGGAGCAAAGAGTAAACATTTCCGGCTGTCTGCTGTTCACTGTTTGCTGTTTGCCTATTTACCAATCAGCAACTTCGCAATCGTCTGCAACTGCATGTTCGAAGTACCTTCGTAGATCGCGCCAATCTTCGAGTCGCGCCAGTACTTCTCCACCGGATAGTCTTTGACGTAACCGTAACCGCCATAAAGTTCGATTGCTTTTGACGCGATTCGTTCGGCCGCGCGCGACGAATAAAGTTTCGCCATCGCCGCTTCCTTCACAAAGTTCATGCCGGCATCTTTCATGCGCGCCGCGTTGTAAACCATTAACCGCGCGGCTTCCAAATCAGTGGCCATTTCCGCCAATTGGAACTGCACCCCCTGAAATTGATTAATCGATTTACCAAATTGCTGGCGCTCGCCCGTGTAGGCAATCGCGGCTTCCAACGCGCCGCGCGCAATGCCGATCATCTGTGCGCCAATTCCGATGCGGCCTTCATTCAAAGTTTCGATTGAGGTCTTGTAGCCTTTGCCGACTTCGCCCAGCACATTTTCCTTTGGGACTTTGCAGTCTTCGAGAATTAATTCAGTCGTGGACGACGCGCGGATGCCGAGTTTGTCTTCCTTCTTCCCAACTGCAAAGCCGGCGAAATTCCTTTCGATAATGAAGGCGGTGATGCCGCGATAGCCGGCTTCGGGATTTGCGTTCGCAAACAGAATAAAAATCTCAGCTTCGTTGCCGTTTGTGATCCAAAGCTTTTGGCCATTGAGAAGGAAGTGATCGCCTTTATCGACCGCACGAGTTTGCATGGCAAACGCATCGGAACCCGAACCCGCTTCGCTGAGCGCGTAGGCGCCGACTCTCTCGCTTGCGAGCAGGGTTAGATACTTTTCCTGCTGCTGCTGATTTCCCCAACGAATCAACGCGTTGTTAACCAGCGTGTTCTGCACGTCGACAAAAACGCCAACCGAAGCATCGATGCGCGAGAGTTCCTCTACGGCGATGATCGCGGTGAAGAAAGACGATCCCGCGCCGCCAAACTCTTCCGGAGTTTCAATCCCCATCAGGCCAAGATCGAAGCACTGCTTAATGAGCGCCGGATCGAGTTTGCCGTGCGCGTCCATTTCCGCGACGCGTGGCCGCAGTTCACCTTCGGCAAATTCACGCACGCTGGCGCGAAACATCTGCTCGTCTTCGGAAAGCGTAGTCAGAACGCGATCGCCGGCCTGACCATTTCCGTCGATGGCTGCTTGAGATTGGCTCATCATCACCTGACCGTTACGGGATTTGTAACTTGAACCCCTGCATCATAATCAAGGCAAAACTAAAAAGGCAAAAGCT
>DATNOG010000198.1:0-6838 GCA_035601415.1 Pyrinomonadaceae bacterium
AAGCCGTTGGAGAATTGCACGTGGCTCAAACAAATCACTCCGGTGCGCACGTTCATGGCGTCGCGGATATCCTGAGTTTGGACTTGACCTTCGATTGCTTTAACCAGATGAATGGGAATGCGCCGGTTCATCCACGGCAAAGTGGAAACGGGAAACTCGAGATCGCAGGAGATGACTTCACCGTGATTCTCCAGCGCGTCGATGATCACGTTCATCCCGCTTGAAGTGTTTGTTGTCAGCGCAACTTCATCCGGTTCGGCGTTAATAAACGCTGCGACTTTGCGTCTAACCTCTTCGCGCTTCGCCAACCACTCGTCCCAGTGAATGTCGCCATCGTTCATCATCAGGCGATAGTAGTCAGACGCAGCATCGCTGGTAGCGCGGGGCAATGGACCAGCTGCGGCCGTGTTCAAGTAAACGGAGTTCTCGGTTACCGGAAACTGTTTTCGGATTTCGGACCAGTCAATCATGTTGAGCGAAGATACACAATGAAAGGTTCCTTGTGAACTTTCAACTTGCCGTAAGACGCCCTTCTGGATCCCGCCCGGCATAAGCGTTTGGTATACTTGCGATGTGAATTCAGGAACGGAGGATCGTTATGGCGCAATCCTTATCAGATGTCGCTATCAATCAACTTAGTATTGCCGAGCGCCTGGACCGGATAAGCGTACTTTGGGATAGCATCCCGGATACGCTCGAAGAGTTGCCAATCCCGGACTGGCACCGCGAGGAATTGAAACGCCGGCTGGCCGCAGCGGATGCTGATCCTGACGGGGCGATTCCCTGGGAGGAAGTCAGGCGGCGCCTGCGAAAGTAGGAATGAGCCGGCCCATCCAGCCGTTGCCAGATTTTTTGCAGTAGCGAAGAGGAACCAGGATCGAGTGCCACGTTGCAGCAAAGCTTTGCTCTCGGTAGCTTGGAAGAGTGAAGTCGCTTCGCTTCGAATGGGATCTACAGAAGGCATCTGCCAATCTGCGCAAACACAGAGTCTCATTCGAAGAAGCCAAAACTGTGTTTCTTGATGAAGAGGCCTTGTTGCTACCCGACAATGAGCACTCCGTTAGCGAGGATCGTTTCATTATGCTCGGCGTAAGTGCTCAGATGCGAATGCTCGTAGTCTGCCATTGTTATCGAAAATCCGACGACATCATCCGCATTATTTCCGCACGAAAAGCGAACCGCGCGGAGCAAGCGCAATATAAAAGGCGAGTATGACCATGAGAAAGAACTACGACTTTTCGAAAGCAATAAAGAACCCTTACGCAAAACGTCTGCGGAAACAGCTTGCGGCAGCGCCAATCAAAAAAAACAACGAGGAAAGTCGAATAGCTGTCGGGATATCGTGCGCTAATTGCACAGGTATTGACGCTGCAAAGATCTATGAATTCATTGCCAAGAAGGGTTCAGATTTCGAGACTTATACTTTGCGACCGCAAGCCGGTCGGGCAGCCGCCCTAGATTTCTATTTGCTATTGAACTCCGCGGCCGCGGTAGCCTCAATAGCTGGGTTGCTCTGGACAGCCTACGACAAGTTTATTGCCTCAAAAAAAACAGGGACAAGACGGGATGCCGGTATTTACATAGCGATCAAGGGACCGAAAGGGACTTTCGCCCAGGTATGGCTCGGCAAAGATGTGTTGACGCGTGATGAGTTTGAGAAGCGCTTGGAATTAATAATTGAGCAGGCAGAAGATCCTGAATGGCGCACGACCCACAAGGAGACCATTGACGAAGTTGAAAGGCAAGGGTCTTGGGCGCGGATCAGTGTTAGCAAAAAGCCAAAGATTAACAAGGCGCATCAACGAGGGACGCGCCGCCGACAATTCTCACCTTGATTATTTCCCTGAAGGCGGCGCTTCGAACCACAACCCAGCCAGCGGCGGCAAGGTAATTACAGCCGAGTACTCAAGACCATGATTCGGAATCGCTTCAGCCGCGATCCGTTTTGCAGGACCCTTACGGTCGCCACCGTAGTCTTCAGAATCACTATTCAACAACTGTTTGTACTTCCCCGCTCGCGGCAATCCCAATCGATAACTTTCAATCGTTACGGCCGAGAAGTTATAGACACAGACAATTTCTGCGCCGGTCGAAGGTGAAATACGCCGAAAGGCGATCACGTTTTGCGATGCATTATCGACATCAATCCAGGCGAAGCCGGCAGGTTCGCCATCAGCTTCCCACAAACATTCGTGCTTGCGATAAATCCGATTAAGATCGCGCAGCAAGCTTTGCACGCCTGCGTGCGGCGGATCGTCAATTAGGTGCCAATCGAGGCTTTCCGTTTCCGTCCATTCGCGCCACTGGCCAAACTCGCCACCCATGAACAGCAACTTCTTGCCCGGATGCGCCCACATGTAGGCGTAAAGCGCGCGCAGGTTCGCAAATTTCTGCGCGACATTCCCCGGCATCTTATTCAACAGTGAGCCCTTCATGTGGACCACTTCATCATGCGACAGTGGCAGGATAAAGTTTTCACTCCACGCATAGATCAGACCAAACGTCAACGCGTTGTGATTACCGGCGCGAAAAAGTGGATCGGTCTGAAAGTATTTAAGCGTGTCGTGCATCCAGCCCATGTTCCACTTAAAGTCGAACCCAAGCCCGCCCGTGTATGTCGGATGGCTAACCATGGGCCACGCAGTTGATTCTTCCGCAATCATGATCGTGCCGGGACACTCGCGATGTGTTACTTCATTCAGCTCTTTCAGGAACGCCAGCGCCTCGAGATTTTCGCGCCCGCCAAACTGATTCGGAACCCATTCGCCTTCGTTGCGGCTGTAATCGAGATAAAGCATCGAGGCGACCGCGTCGACGCGCAGCCCGTCAATATGAAACTCACGAAACCAATAGAGCGCGTTCGCGATCAGGAAGTTTCGCACTTCGTTGCGCCCGTAGTTGAAAATGTAGGTTCCCCAATCCGGATGCTCGCCTTTGCGCGGATCGAGATGTTCGTACAAAGCTGAACCATCGAAACGTCCGAGCGTGAATGCATCTTTGGGAAAGTGCGCCGGCACCCAGTCCATAATCACGCCAATGCTTTTTCGATGTAGATAATCGATCAAATAGCGCAAATCATCAGGCGTGCCATAGCGCGCTGACGGTGCGTAATAATTACTGACCTGATAACCCCACGATGGTCCATAGGGAAATTCCTTGAGCGGCAAGAACTCAACATGGGTGAAGCCCATCTCGCGAACATACTTCGCGAGCGGCTCAGCCATTTCTCGATAATTCAGCGGACGATTGTTTTCTTCTGCCACGCGCCGCCACGATCCGAAATGTACTTCATAAATCGCCAGCGGCCGGCGAAAGTGTTCCGCCGTCGTGCGCTTCCTCATCCAGGGCGCATCGCGAAATCGATACTTCGATTTATATACGACTGAAGACGTATTGGGCGGCTCTTGCGCATATGACGCATAAGGATCGGCCTTTAGAAAAACGGGAAGGCCGGGTGATTGGATTTCGTATTTGTAAAGTTCACCGGCCGCGAGTCCGGGGATGAAGACTTCCCAGACGCTGGACTCGTCCAATCGACTCATCGAATTGCGCGATCCGTCCCAGCCATTGAAATCGCCGACCACACTGGCGCGTTGCGCGTTTGGCGCCCAAACCGCAAACGAAACGCCCTTGAGGCCATTGTGAGTGACAAGATGCGCGCCCAGCTTTTCGTAGATGTGTTCGTGCTTTCCTTCCGCAAACAAATGAAGATCGAGTGCGCCGATTGTTGGTGGCACTGATTGGATCGCAGCCGGCGCCACTGGCGCGCGCTTCCGCGAAACGCGACGAGGCGCGTCTGCCGCCTTCTTCGGTCGCTTAGTTTTGCTGGAAGCTTTTTTCGTCATGCCGGCACTTGCGCCAATGTCTCGCGAGCTGGATCAAACGAAGGATTGGAAGGTTCAACCAGGCGGCGGTAGATATCGGCGCCGTTGCCCAGTTCGGGGCGATTGCTTTTCGCTTCCGCCAGAATTTCCAGAAAGCGCTGCCGCGGCGAAGGAAGTTTCAGATCGCGCAACAACTCGATGACGCGACAGGCGTATTTCAAAATCTGAATTGGCTCAATGCCGCCAATATCGTTGAAGAACCAGCCGCAACTAGTAAACATCAACAGTGCATTGCGCTGCACTTCCAAAAATGCCAGCGCTCTCTGTTCCTGTTCGCGATTCAATTGCCGTGGCGCATGCTGCTGCAAAAACATTTCGTGCGATTCGAGTTGCTCCAATACCAGTTTTATCGAGTCATCCCGCGCGGCCCAGGGATCGATGAACAACTCCCCGCGCGTTGCTTCAAAAGTTCGCGCGGCTTCAGCGCGCAAAAAGTCGAGCGCCGCGCGCAAAGGTTTTCGCCACGACTGGTTCCAATTTTCACCGCCACCTGTGTGACAACCACAGTCGCTGGTCCAGCGGCTCACGCCGTGAATACAGCTCCATGAACTGCCTTCACCGGCCGGACCGTTGTCTATTTCCACTTCGACGCTCGGTGGCTGCTGGTGCAGATACTCGCCGTAGTTGGTTACGCGAAATCCGCGCTTGGGCGCGGCCGTTTCCGTCAAGTGGGCCAAACCGAGATCGCCGAACTTATGATGATGTCCATAACTCTCGCCATCCGTCGCGACATTGACCATCTCATCTGACCCCGGCCGCCCGGCGATACGCTCCGCCAGTGCCGCACTTGAAGAAAGTGCATGTTCAAATGCGATCACATGCGCGATATCAGCATCGTAGAAAAAGACTGCCAACGATTTTCCCGAACCGTTTCGATGGTAACGAAGGTAGGGAATGCTGGTGTCGATGCTGTTTTTCGCAACTTCTTGCCAACTCGCCGGTGCTTGTCTGCTGTCGCGAATGCGCGCGGCCTGTTGCGGCGCTAGAATCACATATCTCAGCCGGTGGTCGATAAGCGAGTCGAGCACATCGTCGTTACATGCAGTTTCCGGAAGCCACATCGCTTCGGGTTCACGGCCAAAGCGATAACGAAAATCGGCCAGGCCCCAACGAATTTGCGTCAGCCGGTCGCGTTCATTGCACAAAGGCAGGATCGCGTGATTGTAAGCTTGTGCGATCGCATTGCCGTGCCAGTTAAAACGCATCAGGCTGTCGGCATCCGCAGCAAGGATGCTTGCATACGTTGCCGGATGTTGCCGCTCGATCCATGAAAACAGCGTGGGCCCGAAATCAAAACTGATGTTGCCGTAGTTGTTGACTATCCGTTCGCCGTTAAGCGGATCGACGATGCGAACAGCACTGTTCGGCCCATAACACTCAGCATGAATGCGCTCGTTCCAATCGTGAAAGGGTGCGGCGTCAGGCTCCGGATCGATCCTTCCGGTCCACGGATTCTCGCGTGGCGGTTGATAGAAGTGGCCGTGAATAATTAAGGAACGCATATGAATTTGGAATGGCTTCCGAACTAGAGTAGCGCAGCCGTTTGTGTCGACAAAATGCGGCGGGACGCCGGAAACATTTGCTAAAGATCAATTCAACGATAACATCTCGTCGTGGCGCACTCACGATTCGTGGCTGATCTGAACCTGGACGAATTCACTATGAGGCTTCTGGCCATAATTCCCGGCATCGCGTTAATCGTCGCAATCCTCTGGGACGCGTTTGAAACTATCATCTTGCCGCGGCGAGTCACGCGCCGCTTCCGTTTGGCCAGTGCGTTCTATCGAACCGTCTGGACGCCCTGGTCGGCCCTCGCGCGCTCGCTTCACAAAGCTAAGCGTCGCGAAGAATTACTCGGATTATTTGGTCCCTTGTCTTTGTTGATGCTGCTGACGCTTTGGGCCGTTGGGCTTATTCTCGGTTACGCAATTCTTCATTGGGGCCTCAGCGCGCATTTGAATGTCAGCGCACGTCCAACCTTTGCCGAAGATCTTTATCTTAGCGGCGTCACATTTTTCACGCTTGGCTACGGCGATATCGTGCCAATGTCCGCCATTGGCCGGATGCTCGCCGTGATCGAAGCTGCGAATGGTTTTGGTTTGCTGGCAATCGTAATTGGATACCTGCCCGTCCTCTATCAATCATTTTCTCGGCGCGAAATGAATATTACACTGCTTGACGCTCGCGCCGGCTCGCCTTCGAGCGCCACGGAAATGTTGCGGCGTCATGCGGAAAGTGGAAACCTGGACGAACTTGGTTCAGTTCTGCGCGAATGGGAGCGTTGGGCGGCCGAACTGCTTGAGAGTCACTTATCCTATCCAGTGCTCTGCTACTTCCGATCACAACACGACAATCAATCGTGGCTGGCTGCATTGACGACCGTGCTCGACACCTGTGCGCTGGTGATGGTCGGCGTCGAAGGACTGCCGGCCTGGCAGGCACGGCTAACGTTCGCGATGGCGCGCCACGCGGTGGTGGATATCGCGCAAATATTCAGCACCGCGCCCGCGACGCCGCAAGCCTGCGCCACCCGTTTGTTTCCCGGCGATCTCGAACGGCTGCGCGAAATACTTGAGCACAACGGCGCGTCGCTAAAGGACGGCGAGGACGCCGAATTGAAACTGACGGAACTGCGCTTGATGTATGAGCCCTACGTGTCCGCGCTTTCCGAGAGGTTGATGATGCCGTTGCCGCCGTGGATTTTGGGAGCCGATGCAATCGATAACTGGAAGACCAGCGCCTGGGGCCGGATACAATAGCCGTACCAACCTGAGAGATTGTAGACTAAAACCCCCTCAAGATTTTCCATTTACCATCACTACCGTCCCAACGTTGACCGGCCTATTGCTTGTATCTTGCTGCATTTGATCAACTTGACGACGATGCATGTTGGGATCGATTTCAAATTAGTCCGTGACGAGGGCGCACATTTTATTCCTACTATGAAGTTAGAA
>DATNOG010000199.1:0-5147 GCA_035601415.1 Pyrinomonadaceae bacterium
CCGTAGCGATTCGCGCCCGCGAATACGACGCGACCGTTGTTAACAATTGAATCGACGTGGAAGACCTCGCCCTGAATAAATCGCGCCAGCAAATAATACGAAGCGCGCTCGCGCAAATCATCACGCTGGTTCAGTTCATCAACGATGCGCCAAATGTCTTCTGCCTGTTCCACTTTGCGAATGCCAATCGCGGAAACGTCCGAACGCGGCTTTAAAATCCATGGCGGCGGCACGCGTTCGATGAATTCAGCGATGTCGGCGGGATAAATCAAAGGCACAAAGTCAGGGAGCTGAACACCCGCAGCTTTCGCCGCCTCAGCCATGCGCAGTTTGTCGCGAAACGTTCTCGCAGTCGAACTATTCATGCCTGGCAGGCAGAAGTGTTCGCGGATAAGCCCGGCGGTCATCACATCAAACTCTTCCAAAGCGATCACCCGATCAGGTTTCTTTTCCCGCGCCAAAAATGCGACCAGGTCGATGAACAGCGGCGGACCCGCATCGTTAGGCACGGCCATTAACTCGTCAATACAGTCGCGCGGCCAGTCTTCCTGGAGCATCTTTTCCTTCGTGATCAGGACCACGTGACAACCCAATCGTTTGCATTCACGAATGAAGTCGCCGCCTTTGAAGTAGGTCGCAAGGCAGATGATGTTGAGTGGACGTGACTCGGGTTCCGTCATGAGCGCGCATGTGCCAACTAGATTCTCTGATTCGTGATTGGCATTAGTAGGTAGCGGTCAGTTTGATGTCCGATAAGCTTTAGCTTGTCATGACGCCGCGACAAAATAAAGGAAGGTCTCAACAAGTCAATGCGGGCTGGCGTTGCCAAACCCGCGCAGCGGGTGGAAGCATAAAGTCTAGCACCCCCAGCCGAGATGCTCGGCTGGGGACCCCGCCCTGGAGTGTAGCGGAGCGGAACCCAGGACGACTGTAGTTAAAAAACCCGGAGCGCGCGAAGCGTGCGATAGCGCAAACGCTGGGATTTACCTGTCGTAAACGGCTGTCGCCCACTTCGTGGGCTTTTGTTTTTTACTTGAACGATCCTGGGGTTCCGCTCCGCTCCACCCCAGCCTTTATGCTATCGCCGCGCTCCGCGGGCTCAGGGCAAACTTTTGACCACTTATTCAGAGTCTCTTAACGTTTATCGGACAATATAAACCTTTTGCGGAAGCAACGTCACCTGATAATGTAAGCACCCCAATCATGATCTTCCGTGGCCCCTATCCAGAAGTCTCCATACCAGAAGTCTCAATAACTTCCTTTGTCTTCCAGAATGCTGCGTCGCTCGGCGACAAGCCTGCATTAATAGAAGGAGAGACGGGAAGAACAATAACTTATGCGCAACTGGCGGATTCGATTCGCCGCGCGGCTGCCGGTCTGGCAGCGCGTGGATTCAAGCAACATGAAGTTTTCGGAGTTTTGAGTCCCAACGTTCCGGAGTTTGCCATCGCTTTTCACGCGGTCGCTTCGCTTGGCGGCGTCTGCACCACCGTCAATCCGCTCTACACCGAACATGAAATTGGTCAGCAACTGAAGGATGCGGGCGCACGGTTCCTGGTCACCGTTCCCGAATGTTTGGCGAAAGCACGCGCTGCGGCAAACGAGGCGAACGTCGAAGAAGTGTTTGTCTTCGGTGAAGCGGGAGGCGCAACGCCATTCGCTTCTTTGTTGGAAAACGATGGAAATTTCTCCGAACCGGAAATCAACCCACGTGAAGATCTAGTCGCCCTTCCCTATTCAAGCGGCACGACTGGCCTGCCCAAAGGCGTCATGCTCACCCATCACAATCTGGTTGCCAACATGTGCCAGATGGAAGGACTCGATTACTTTTTTTCCAGCGATACACTGATTTGTGTCTTGCCGCTTTTCCACATCTACGGCCTGGTCGTGGTTCTGAACATGGGGTTGTATCAAGGCGCTACGATCGTCACCATGCGCCGTTTTGATTTGGAGTTGTTTCTTCAAGCCGTGCAAAAATACGGCGTTACGCTGGCGCACATTGTCCCACCGATCGTGCTCGCGCTTAGCAAAAGTCCAGTTGTCGATAATTATCAACTGCCGACGCTGCGCACGATCTTTTCCGGGGCCGCCCCGTTGGATGAAAGTCTTACGCGCGCGTGCATGGCCCGACTCGACTGTGACATTCGTCAGGGCTATGGCATGACCGAGACAAGTCCGGTCACACACTCTTCGCCGGCCGACAAAAGCCAGGTAAAGTTTGGCTCAGTCGGAACTCCCGCACCGAGTACTGAATGCAAAATAATCGATCTCGCGACCGGCGAACCGCTGGGTCCAAACCAGGAAGGCGAAGTTTGCGTGCGTGGTCCGCAAATCATGAAAGGTTACTTGAATTGTCCTGAGGCCACGGCGCAAACTATCGATCCGGAATTCTGGCTGCACACGGGCGACGTTGGCTATGCTGACGAAGACGGCCATTTCTTTATCGTCGATCGCGCCAAGGAATTAATTAAGTACAAGGGTTTTCAGGTACCGCCCGCGGAACTGGAGGCGATTTTACTGACGCATCCGTGTGTGGCGGACGCGGCAGTGATTCCCTACCCTGACGATGAGGCTGGCGAAGTGCCCAAGGCAGTCGTCGTCCTTAAAGGTGAAGCAAGCCCGCAGGCAATCATGGAATTCATTGCCGGGCGCGTGGCTCCGCATAAGAGAATTCGCAAGCTGGAGTTTATTGATAAGATTCCAAAGTCTGCGTCGGGGAAAATTCTGCGGCGCATGTTGGTACAAGCAGATCGAGAGAGGAAGATTACGAATGTCACCGGAAACAATAGCAAAAACAGTTAAGGCATACTTTGCAGCGCTGCGCGCAATGGACCAGCAGGCATGGGTGAACACGTTCGCCGCAGATGGCGTCAGTCACGATCCTGTCGGCGCACTGCCAATTGACGGACATCAGAAGCTGGCCGAGTTTTTTCAAACAATCACGGCTGCCTTCAAAGAGGTCGGTCTCACTGAAGATCACGTCTTTATCGCCGGCAACAGCGCCGCAGTTAAGTGGACCGGAAGAGGCACCAGCAAACAAGGACGCGCCGTGCATTTCGAAGGCATCGACGTTTTGACAGTCAACGAGGCAGGCAAGATCGAGACACTGTACGCCTATTGGAACCCGGCTGAGATGGTGGCGCAACTTTAATTCGCGGGCAATAATTCGCTAAAATCAATTCGAATCCCGGACTAAGATTTTACCAGGAGTCAGCAATATGAAATTGGTCACTTTGAAAGTCTCCTCGCTCGCATTACTCCTACTCACGTTATCTTCATTTCTTTCAGCGCAGTCTTCAGTGAAGACTATTGAATGGGAAACACTGCGCCCGGATGGTGAAGATTTTTCAGTACAAATGCCGAAAGGCTCAACTGCTCAGTCGGGCAAAGAGCCTTATCACAAGTTCGAACTGAACACGAACACATACATTTCGCAAATTCCAAACGGACCGGTGTTCGCCGTTGTTTCGCTGAGCGGGATCAAATCCAATCCGGCCCTGTATACAGAAGCAGAGCGCTTGAATTCATACGTCGATGCTTTCAAGAACCTGTTTCCGCCAAAGCTTCGCAAGGGAGCAGTGGCGAAATTAACATTGGTCGGCGAGAAAGTTCTGCAAGGCAACCCGGGACGCGAATACCGTGTGACGGTCCGTAGTTTGCCGGCCGACAACTCGGCTGCTCAGGGCAGCGTAGATCTTTCGGGAACCGCGCGGGTATTCGCCACCAGGAAGCGCTTCTATGCTGTAGTGTTCTTAAATAATAAAAAAAACGACGAAGCGCAGGAGCAGTTCTTCAGTTCATTCTTAATTCCGGAAAAAACTTCGCAGCCCGCAACCGTTGCCGCACAGAACCCGCCCGCGCCGGTCGAAGCAGCAAATGCTGACGCGCCTGCGTCCGGAGATGTACCAGCAGAAACCCCCGACAACGCAAACGGCGGCGAAGCTAATGATGCGCGTCGCGCCAGGAAACGCGGCCCGCTTTCAGGCGGCGTACTGAACAGCAAAGCGATTATCCTCCCGCAACCTGAATACCCTGCGGCCGCGAAAGCTGCAGGAGCAGCGGGCACCGTTGTGGTGCGCATAACAATTGACGAGCAGGGCAACGTTATTTCCGCTCAGGCAGTGTCGGGACCGCCAACGCTGGGACAGGCCAGTGTTAATGCGGCGTTGCAAGCAAAGTTTGCGCCCACGCTGCTGGTAGGCGAACCGGTGCAAGTGACCGGAATCATCACGTACAACTTCATCCGCCAATAGGCTGCGGCTTCGCGGTGTTCTCTCAACTTCTCTTATGAAGCGGGTCCTAAAAAGACTGGATAAAGTTCACGAGAAACTGACTGCCACGGTGGCGCCGCTGGCTGAAGGTCTGTTTGCGCGGCAACCTGCCGAGGGAGGCTGGAGCGTCGCACAGATTCTTCAGCATCTTTGTCTGGTGGAAGAGCGTGTAACTAAGGACCTCGAGAAAGCTGTATCTCGCCCGCCGCGAAAGGTCAGTTTTGTCAAAAGACTCGTGCCCACTGCGATCGTTTCCTCGCGGCTGGTGCGCGTGAAAGCTCCCCAGGCTGTCAATCCCGAAGCCAAAGCCGGACTCGAAGAAGTCACCGCAATCCCCGGCAAGGATGAAGCGATTGCCAAATACAATCGTGCCCGCAACGATTTGAAAAACCTGTGCGCAACGCAAGGCAACGATCGCTTCCGGCAAATCGTTTTCAAACATCCATTCCTGGGCGAAATCGACGGCGTGGCGGCGGTTTCGTTCATCGGCTATCACGAACAACGGCATTACAAACAGATTCGTGAGGTACTGAGGAAGCTCAAAAACTAGCCGCGGATTCACGCGGATAAACGCAGATCAGAACCAAAATGATTTAGGGCCGAGGTTCTGCGGGGCCCTAACTTATATCCTTCTGTTTTATCTGTATCGCCTTATCTGCGTTTATCCGCGTGAATCCGCGGCCAATTTTCTGCTGCGGCCTTGGGTTCGGCAAGATGCTTGACGCTTTACCACATGCAGTCTATCTTCGCTCGAATTCGTAAGCAGCAGGTTTTTCAAAAGCAACGATGTCATCAACAACAATGTCTGCAAGTCCGGCGTGGACGATTTCCGATTACCTCGAAGTGCGCGACGGCCATCTCAACATCAACGGCGCC
>DATNOG010000200.1:0-7862 GCA_035601415.1 Pyrinomonadaceae bacterium
ACAGAGCACCAGGGCCAAAAACTTTCCGTTGCGCGAACCACCAGGCAAATGCCGTCTTCTGGTCTTGCATTCGCCGGGCAATCGCGAGGAGTTCTGGTACAACAGCACTTTCCACAAACTCAAGAATTCGACCCGCGGTCGTGGCAGCGATGATAGTGGCGCGGCGGCGCGCCGGTCAAACAAGGCTACTCTTCGTTATTTCATCCGGTATACTTTTCCCTGGATTAATGACGATAAGCGAACTGATAGATGAGATTGTCGGCCTTTACCAAAAGCACGGTTGGCAATTGCGCCGGGTGCTGCTGCGCGCTGAGTCGCGACTCGAAAATGAGATGTCGCTGCTGAGCGGAATTAAGACTGAAGAAGCCGCAATCGATGCACTCTGGTTTTCGCGGCCTTCGCAGCAACAACGTGAAGCCTGGGAACTCAGGCTGGTGGCGGAAAATCCCTACGCACTATTTGAAACTTTTGCAGCCGATGAGTCGGAAGAAGATCGTGAAGACGTGCGGCGTGAAATGGAAGCACGCATGCGGGAGTACTTCAAAAGTGAAAAGTGAAGAGTGATAAGTGAAAAGTTAATGCCTCATCGCCTTTCACTCTTCACTCTTCACTCTTCACTGCTTACCCATCTTGACCGGAATCTCAACCCGCTCAGCGCCGCGCATGACGACCAGCTTGACGGTGCTGTAAGGCAGCGCGCGCCGGACACGCGAAAGAAATTCGTCCGTGGTGCGAATCGCAGTGCCATCGAATTCGGTAACGATGTCGCCTGCTTTGACGCCGGCGATATCCGCCGGACGATTTGGAAGAACCGTGCCGAGCTTGATCCCAAACATTTTCGTCCCCGGAATTGCCACGCGTTCAGCTTCGCCATCTTCGTATCCAAATTGCCCGCGACCCTCGGGCCGGTTGCGATATGCGCTGTTCAAGCGGTCCATTTCTTCACTTGAGATCGTAGTTAGTTTGGTATTTTTCGTCTCACCGTCGCGGAGGTAAACCAGATCCAAAGTTTTTCCGATCGGAGTACTGGCCAACAAATCTGTCATATCGCTGGCAGAATGAATCGCTTTTCCATCGACGGTGGTAATAATGTCGCCTCCCACCAACCCAGCTTCGTCGGCAGGCGAGCCAGGAGGCTCTACATTATCAAAGGTGGCGCCGGCATCGTTGGCCGCGGTATCGAAAGAATTTACTCCGGCTTTGGCGCGCGGCCTGCTCGAGCCAAACTGAACGTTAACACCCTGTCTAATGGGCCGGATAATCGCAGTGAAGCCCGCTGCGGCGACAAAAAATATTAACAGGGCAATAAACATCCAGCTCATTCCGCTCATCCGCTTTTGCCGCTTGCGCATCTGGCAGCCTGGCGAAACTGCCATCCCGCCATACTGGTGTTGCTGAAATTGGGCTGCGCCATTTCTCGGTAGCGTTCCCGGCGGAGCGTTCTGAAAACGAACTGTTTCAGTGTACTCAGCAGGGCCTTCGCCCAGGCGAAACCCACAGTTGCGACAGAATCGCAGCTCGCTGGGCATCGGTGCGTTGCAGTTTCCGCAATTTGTGACTGAGGCCTGTGTTTCGGGAGTCATAACGATTTCGCAGTTTCGGACATTAGGGCCGTTGAAACAGGCTAAGGATAGCAGAAGTCTATACGCCAGATGGAGCGCGGCGGTTGCATGTAACCATCAGCTCAGGAATTCCTGCCCGACTTTTGTTCGCCGGAATGCGCCGAGATTTCGCGCGCTCGGTCATGGTCACGGCCGGATGGCACAGCGAATGCTGGCTGTGATGCGCGCCTCGCTAGATCTTTGGCTGCGGTAAATAGACATTGACAGGCATTGGGGTGCAATATCTTTGAACCCGTTGGCTTCGAGATTCGCGTAACTTCGCGCATTCGCTTTACATCAGGAGAAATAGTAAACGTGGAAGTAACCAAAGCGCTGGCGGCGCTGCAACCGCTATATGGCAAAGACAACGTTGAGATTGTGACGCTTGACGGCCAGCGTGTGCGCGGAACCGTGCGCAGCATGAAAACTACCCAGGCATTGACTACCCCGAGCGTGAAGATGGAATGCGCCGGCGGCGAGATCGTCAAGATACCGTTTCCCAGTATCGCTGAGATTAAGGACCACAATCCGGGGCAGTAGTAGGCAGTAGGCAGTAGGCAGTAGGCAGTAGACACTAAGCAGAAAGCGGATTCTTTTGCCCACTGCCTTCTGCTTTCTGCCTTCTGCCTAGTGCCTACTGCCTACTGCCTTCTGTCTGCTGTTTTTTCCTATCAGCTTCGCGTATAGTACGCCGTTTTAGTTTTCAGACTTGAGGAGCGAATTTCCGCGTTGACTTTACCGATTGAAGATTTTGGTGGCCGCCTGGCGAGTGTTTGGTCGGAATTGCGCCCGGCCACGCGCGGATTGGTCGAACATGCCCTGCAAAACCCGCCACCGGCGCCGGCTCGCAGTGTGCCTTACGACGCGCGCGCCGACCACGAACTAAGCCGCTTACTTGCCGCTCTCGATGAGCGAGCACTCGAAGCCGGCAATTTGGAAACAGAAAAAGGAAATCAGCTTCGTCACATCGCGGAGACCTGCGCCGCGGTGTTGGAGGAAAAAACCCGCTCGGCAGAAGTCTTCATCCAACTCGTCATCCGCGCCGACAAACAACGCGACTACAAGCGTATTGATGCGCTTGCTGATGCGCTGACGCGATTCGCTCCCAGCGAGATTTGCGAGTTGGCCCGTTCGCCGGAAGTGGTTGTCCGCGCACTTTCAAGCGAAGCGCTGGCTCAACTGCCCACGTCAGTTCTGATTGGACTTTTAAGTGACCCGGTCGATGCCGAAATTGCTCGCGACGCTTTGCGGCGGCAGGCAGATGACTACGGCTCAGAAGAAGCGCGACAAATTGTCGGCGCGCTGGACCAGATGAATCTGAATCAAGAAGATTTGTAACAGTCTGCCAGGCATTCCGATCAGAAACTCCCGCTCAGATTCCGACGGCGTGTTCGAGTGGCTTCTTGGATTTCGTTATTACGTTACGCTACGCGCCTTGCGCAGGCATACGAAGGCGAGAAGCAACGTTATGAATGCAATGAGAAGCTGCGTCGTCGGCAGGACGCCTGCACCCAATATTAGGATTTCAAATATCCGAAACACAGCCACGAGGCCTATCACTCCGAAGATCAATGTCAGAACATACCAGAGCAATTTCATAAGCTTCCTTCCTGTTTCGGAGGTCCAGTCAAACGATTGCGGGAATTGCCTTGCAGCTATGTCCGCTCGCCGAGCTCATGCAGGCGGGAAACAACTTGATCGATCAGCCAGTTTGGCGTTGAGGCGCCGGCGGTGACGCCTACGCGTTGCGCGTTTTCAATATCAGCGGGATTGATTTCGGCGGGTGTTTCAATCAAAAAACTCTTCTCGCATTGTTCCTGACAAACCGCCAGCAGCTTGACGCTGTTTGAGGAATGGCGGCCACCGATTACGTAGAACACATCAACCTGGCCTGCGAGCCCGCGCGCGGCATCCTGACGATCGCGCGTAGCAGAACAGATTGTATTAACAACTTGTGGCTCGGCATCGGTCTTGGCTCGCACCGCTTCGGCAACTTCCAAAAACGTTTTCAACTTGATCGTCGTTTGCGAAACGACCAGCGGCGCGCGCAACTGGGGCAATGCTGCAACTTCACTGGCATCGCGCACAACGTAGGTGTTCGCAGGCGCGTATCCGACCACGCCGATCATCTCGGGATGATCGGGATTGCCGGCAACCACTACGTCACGTCCATCCTGCGCAGCGCGTTCGGCCAGGTGCTGAACTCTGGTCACAAACGGACAAGTCGCGTCGATGACTTTTGCTGCGCGGCCCTCCAGGTCGTGTTGCACTTGCGGCGTGACGCCATGCGCGCGAATCACAGCGATAGTATCGGCGTCGGCTTCGTCGGGAACATCAATCGTCGAGACACCCAACTCGCCCAGCCGCTCCATCTCCTGGGCGTTATGAATCAATGGCCCCAGCGACCGGATAGGACGCACACCTTCATCGAGCGCGTCCTCAACCATCTCGACAGCGCGCTCAACGCCAAAACAGAAACCGTATTCGTCTGCTAGTAAGACTTCCATCTACATTCAGTTGACCGGCTCCGGCCCGCCTTCAGATTTCTGCTGGTTGCATTTCTGCTGCCATTCCTCGCGGACGCGATCGCCTCCGGCCACGCGCGCATCAACCCACTCGATATCCTTGTCGATTAGGGTGCGCAAGTTGCGCAGGAAAGATTTCTTCAAATCGGCGAGATTGTGCGCAATGTCTTTCGGCAAGACGGCGTACGAGACGTCGCCAATATAACGAATGGCATCACAAAGGTCATTTACTACGTTTTTGCCGGCCGACTCTGTTGTTTCTTCCATGATGAAACTCCTTCTCAAACGCCAAACCGCAGATTATTCCGACGGTGAGGCTATCTTAACATTACTGAAGTACGTGCGCACGGCGCTGTTCGTTCCCTGCGCGTGGTTTGCGAGCGGTTCTTTCGCTTGAGGGCGACCTCGTTTGAATAACAAAAGCCCCACCTTGCGGTAGGGCTTGCTCCGATATTTATTCAGTGAAGGCCCCGTTTAAAGCGCTGTGGTGCTTCCCACGTTCTCGTTCGTTAGGCCAAAGGCAAGCTCGGCGTCTTCCGGTGTCAAAACCGGATGATATGTTTTGCCATAAGTCGCTTCGATCTTCTTCACGTAGTTCTGTGTTTCGCCGTAGGGCGGCACGCCCTTGTATTTGTCCACAGATCCTTCACCAGCATTGTAGCCGGCGAGAGCCAGTGAGACATCGCCATTGAATCTCTTCAAAAGAAATTTCAGATACCTGGTGCCGGCCTCGACATTCGCGGTCGGGTCGAAAGCATCTTTCAAGCCAAATCTCTTGGCGGTGGCCGGCATCATCTGCATCAGGCCCTCTGCGCCCACACCCGAAACAGCCTTCGGGTTGTATCTGGATTCCTGTTTGATGACGGCGTGAATGAAGCGCGGGTCAATGCCCTGGCGTTTACCGGCGTGATAGATGATCCAATCGAGATCGCAGTCGCCAGATAAAGGAATATCGTCAGGTATCGTTTCGACCTGAGGCGTAGTCGCATTTACCGAAGGCGCGAATACTGGACTGAAGAGAAAACCGGCGAAGTTTGACAGGAAGAAGAGAGAGATAATGGCAAACGATGCAAACTTGGCCAAGCGAAAAGTATGAACGCGCGCAAAGCGCAAACGGGGAAACTCTCGGGGAAACTTCATTGCGATTCTCCATGTGAGCGATGGTCCAGAACCATCAGGGTTAAAACTTAAAACTTCGGGCTGCGCATGGTGGAACCAATTTCAAAGAACTTTGTAATGCACTTGAAATGGAAACCGAGACTAAGATGGAGAATTGATTGCAGAAGTTGCTATTCGATTGTTATTGCAACTCGTCTATGTGACGTACTAAAACGATCCCATTCTTGTTGCAAAGGGGTACAGAAGATCGTTCATCTTGAAGGATTGTTTCTAGCGTTTTTTGCGGCCTTTTTCAATCAACAGCCAAGTGCTGAAGGTGCTTGCGAGGGCCATCGCGGCGGCGATCAGCATGATGGTTCTGAAGCCTGAAACAAACGAGTCTTTGATTGCCTGCTTGATCGCTTCCTGGCCATCGGAAGCCCGCCCCGACGGTCGGGCGAGTGCACCGTCCACCTCAATACCACCAAGCTTGATGCGTTGATCATAAATCGCGGCACGAGTCGATTGCGGCACATCGATCTGCGCCAGGCGATGGTCGAGTTCACGACTAAAGACTTGGAGCATCACCACACCCAACACCGCGATCGCGAGCAGGCCCGCGGTGCGCGAGACTGCGTTGTTGATTCCTGAAGCCACGCCTGCCTGCGACTGTGGCACTGAACTCATGATTGTTGTCGTCAACGGCGCGACACTTATTGCCATGCCAAGTCCCAACACCACCACACCCGGGAAAAACCCCGACCAGTAACCCGCGCCTGTGCCTGGAATTGAAAAGAGCGCAAAGCCCGCGGCCGCGATGGTTGGACCAACCAACAACGGCAGGCGCGGACCGAACCTCGCTATCAACCCGCCGGACCAACGCGAAAGCGCAAACATGAGGAGCACGAATGGCAACAGAGCCGCGCCTGCTGCCGTTGGCGCAAAGCCTTGCACCTGAATCAGATTGAGCGTCAGAAAAAAGAGGGCGCCGCTAAGCGCAAAGTAGAGCAGCATCGTGAGAATGTTCGTTCCGGAAAAATTTCGGGAACGAAACAACTTCAAGGGCAACATCGGCGACTTCACATTCGCTTCGACAAACACGAACGCTGCCAACGACAGCAAGCCGGCGGCGATTGCCACCAGAACTCGCCACTCGAAAAATCCGGCGCGCGATGATTCGATCAGGCCGTAAACCACGCCCCCCAATCCGATCGTAGCGAGCACGGCCCCCTTCATATCAATTCGCCCTGTTGTCTCACGGTCACGGCTTTCAGGCACATGCCATAAGGAAATTAAGACAACCGCGGCGGCTATCGGTAAGTTGAGATAGAACACTGCGCGCCAGGAAACATGTTCGACGAGCCAGCCGCCCAGCACCGGACCGATAGCCGTAGTAATTGCTGAAAAGCCGGACCAGGTGCCGATAGCCTTCCCGCGTTTCTCCTCTGAAAATGAGGCACTGATGATTGCAAGACTGCCTGGAACCAATAGCGCGCCACCGACACCTTGCACCGCGCGGGCGAGGATCAGTTGATTGATGTCCGGCGCTATTCCGCACCATGCGGACGCGATCGCAAAGATCGAAACTCCAATCAGGAAGATTCGTTTTCGTCCGTAGTGATCGCCCAACGACCCGCCAACCAACAACAGAGCGGAAAGAAATAATGAATAGGCTTCGACGACCCACTGCACTCCGATCGCGGTCGCCTGCAAACTCTGTTGCAGAGAAGGAAGCGCAACGTTGACGACCGTGCCATCGATGAACGCCATGCTCGAAGCGAGAATGGTGGCCGCCAGAATCCAGCGCTCTTGTCCCTTCGCGCAGGGAGCCGAAGACTTTCGTGAGAGTATTACTGCTTCGTCGCAAGGATCTTTGATTACGTTAGGCATGATTTAATTCGCCATAGTAATACGAATGAACGAATTGATAAGACGCGGATTAACGCGGATCACACGAATCTGAAAAACCTTCAAAGCTTTTACCGTTTTGGTTGATCGGCGTTTATCCGCGTAAATCCGCGGCTGATTCTCTTATCTAACCGGCTCGCGCAGAATTGCATCAGCGGCCACGGCGGCGATTCGCGCTGCGTCCGTGTGTGCTTTACGCAAGCCGGCAACTTGCAACAGCGCTTCGCCGGTGCGCGACAGCATGCGAAAGAGATCGCCTTCTTCGGCGCGCGTCTCGCGCACCAGCGTAGACCATTCAGTTCCGCCGGCCCAACGTGCAGCAGTCGCTGCCGCGGAAAAATTTAGTTCCGGGGTTGGCTCAACACCGAACTTCCACTCTTCCGACGAAACGCGAAAGCCAATCTCTTCAAACTGCGACAGGCTGTTTACCAATGCGTCTTCCAATTCCAGCGCGCCATAGTCTCGTTCTTCATCAGCAGTGAGCGCGGCGACTATTGCAGCGGTGCGGATAAAATCGAGCGAGTTGAACAATCCGCTTTGCAATGCCTCGCCGATGATCAATGGACGGTCGATATGCAAATCCGCCAGCCAGCCGCCGCGCTCGGTCACTTTCTCGGCTTCAAAATCGAGATAACCAAATGATGAGAGCACGCGCGCGCGTTGAGCAAACGGTTGCCAAACCTCTTCGCGCATGCGCTCTGTGCGACGAGTGGCGCGCTCGAGATCTTCT
>DATNOG010000201.1:0-4427 GCA_035601415.1 Pyrinomonadaceae bacterium
CAATCGGACTTGAACAGCTGCCATCAGAGCATTCGCAGCAACCAGTATCAGGATTAAAGAATTCATTGCTGGTACAGTGTGAGTGGCAATTCGCCGGAGGTGGGGACGCTACACAAACGTTATATGTATAGTTCCAGTACCAACCCGTGGACGCACATTCTTGAGAAGACGTCGTTTGACGACATTCGGCATTAGTGGTGTCATAAATTTGGCCACTTGGGCACTGGCATGGAGAGCTTTTGTAAAAGATCTGTAGGTCTCCTAAGTTCTGACAGGTAAGGGTCCCATTAGGAGGAGGAACGTTGTTCGCTTGTTTACTCTGCACATCCTGTTCGAACTTACCCAACTTGTATTTCCTGGAATAGCAAAAGTGACGGCAGGAAAAAATGCAGGCCAACATTCTAGACCATTGCCACAATAGCCTATTCCGTGAGGAAACACTCGAACTGGACCATTGTTTCCAAACGTAACGTCCCAGACTGCTGTTTTACTAATCTGGTTAATAGAAGAATTGCAGCTTCCGTCATCGCTTATGAGCGTCTTTGTCGGTACACAATCAGCAATGACTAGCTGGACAGGCAAACAAACTGATAGCAGAAAAAGGAACAGCGATTTTCGTTTCATAATTCCATCCTCTCAACTGGTGGGATAAGTCTGTAATCAGAAGCGGAATCGACATAAGGAAATTACCTAACTATCTTTTGAAGCCTTTGCAGCTTTTTGTCATAGTGCCGCTGAATCTTAAGCAGCTCGTCTCCAAAATTTACGTTCGTGCCCTGTGCCCGCATTTCTTCAAGCTGTTTGATCTCGCCTAATATGTATCCTTTACCGTGAAGAATTCCTCCCAAAACCTCGCCTGATTGTCCTTTCGTAAGACTTTCACACATCAGAGATATTCGCTCTTTCAACCGCGCAATTCCATCTGTCGTCTCTGAATCTCGTGAATCCAAAGCTTGTGCCAACAAAGGAACGATTCGGGTTAAAGCGATTCTCTCGCCGACTCGTCTATTCTGAATGTCTGCGATAGCTGTTGCGTCTCCATCCCCTGTTCCATCTTCAAATACAACATCAAGAACAGTCAGATTCAACGGTTTTTCGTTGGAGCCTGAGGGCTCCAAACTTGCGGCGAAAACTCTATAGTTATAGGTCGCTCCCGGCGCGATGCGGTTATCGTTGTGTGTAAAGTCAACCTCAACACCAGAATTGGCACCTCCTGATAATGTAAAAGCATTTATCGTTTGCTGATAATCATTTCTAAAGGTCAACTGGACGTATTCTCCATCTCTGGCCGCAGAAACTATTCGAAACGCCTGCGTCTTGTTACTTATTGTTAGATTATCGTTTTGACTGGGCTGATTCGTGGTCCCCTCAGTAGACCTGCCCGCAACTATCATTGCAACGCATATAACGACACCGGTAATAGACAAGGCAAAAACATTCAGCATCTTGTGCATCTTAGAACGCCCCTTTCAGCAAGAGTGATTTTCCCTTAAGGGGTTGAGAGTTCTCCTAACTGAAGCAAGCAGCGGCAACTCGTTGAGGAGTGAAGGCGCTTGCGAATAACGGTTGAGATCCCTACGCGCCTCGAACCTACGACCGCTGGGCTTGTCTGTCAAGAAACTTTTCTTAAGCGCTGGGTTTATTTCTAGCAAGCGTTCTGGCATCCGTCTTTTACGACGGCGTTAACCAGAAATGGAAGGTGAAGGATTGATGAGCTTCGCTGCCATGGCTATTGCTTCCTGATAGATCTGATCGTTGCAAAGAATCTCCATCTCGCGGCTGAGCAGTTGTGCCGTGCTGCGATTGCGCACCGGTAACACGCGGCCGCGCTGCACGCTTGCGCCGAGTTTAGCCTCAGTTAACACTCGCTCACGATCAGCGCTGCGTTCAACCATAAAACTTGAGCCATTGGCCGAGGATTGCAATTCGACAAGCGCCAGTCTTCCAGGTTTTATCGCCGCTTCTTTTATGTGGTGCAGTTCCACGATAATGCTCTGACCGCGCTGACTGCTGACCTCAAAAACCGCTAGTTGATCGTCGCGAGTAGCAGGTTTGTCCAACACCGACCATTGCAGCCGGCTGGCCAGCCAGCCCGCCATTAAGAGTGCTTGCGGCGCGATCGCGTTCGCATCCGCTTGCGGTGCGACATAACTAATGCACACGTTGTCGATCTCTTCGAGTGCAGTTCGATATTCGGCCACATCGTAAAAGTCAGCCAGCAGACCTCGCCACGATGTGAGCCGGGCCCAGTTGAGATCACTGATGCCAACCGGCGTTTCAGAGTCCTGTTGGAAAATTTTGTTTATGGCCATTAGCTCGGCGACGGGCTTCGCAAACTCAGCGGAATCGACGATCAAACGATCAGACTCATGCAACAAGCTACTAAAAACTTTTTGGCTGCTATCAACCACACTGCGCCACCAGAGAAACGTCGGCAGATCGGAAACCAGCAGCGGGAGCGCCGCGCTCGGAAGTTCCGGAACAAATTTGCCCTGCGCTCTTAGCGTGACGTGCTCGCAGCATAAGCGCTGTGGACCAGCATGCTTGTCCTTCTGACCAAAGGCTGCTACGTACATATCGATGTCGCGATCCGCAGCGACCCGATCGCCGCACATTGTCAACACGCGACTGGGATGAACGGCCGTTAACTCTTCGAGCATTCCTTCGACTTCGTTGAGGGCCTGCTCATTCGTTACGAACACCAACAGGTTTGCGGCGCGCGCGCGCAGGACGGCGGTTTCATCGTCAGGACTCGGCGCACCCGTGGCGCCCTGCCACAGCGCGGCGAGTTCCTGCTCGACCACCTCAACGTCTAAGGTCTTTCCCAGTTGAATCTGTTGCATAAACAAACCAGTGGCACTAGTCAGTTGTCAGTTGTTAGTTGTGATTTGCAATCATAAGCGCATGAATGAATCAACTCTCCCAAAGCATAACAAGCCACTGACAACTAACAACGGACCACTATCCAATCACAGTCTGCGCCATTTTCTGCCATCGCGTTCGATTAATTCAAACGCTGCCCGTGGTCCCCATGAACCCGCTTCATAGTTTGGAAAATCAGTTGCGGGTTGCTGCCAGGCTTCAATGATGGGCGAAACAATTTCCCAACCGCGCTCAACCATGTCGCGCCGCGCGTAGAGGGTCGAATCCCCCAGCATGCAATCGAGCAACAAGCGCTCGTAAGCTTCAGGAGGCTTTACTCCAAACGACGAGCCATAGCGAAAGTCCATGTTCACCGAACGAATGCGCATTGCCTGGCCCGGCAGTTTCGCGCCAAAGCGCAGCGTGATGCCTTCGTTTGGTTGAATGCGAATGACCAGCACATTCGGCTGCAAAGGCGCATCCGCATCGGTAAACAAGCGATGCGGCACGTCCTTAAACTGAATCGCTATCTCCGTGATGTGTTTCTGCAAACGCTTTCCCGAACGAAGATAAAAAGGCACGCCGGCCCAGCGCCAGTTGTCGAAATTCAGTTTCAACGCCGCAAAAGTTTCCGTGGACGAGTTTGGATCGACGCCCGGCTCCTGGCGATAACCCGGCACCGTGTCGCCCAGCACCGTGCCTGGTCCATACTGCCCGCGCACTGCAAATTCATTTATGCGCTCGGCGGGCAACGGCCGCACCGACTGCATTGCCTTGATCTTCTCATCGCGCACGCCGTTGGCCGACAGTGAAGCCGGCGGCTCCATGGCAATCAACGAAGTCACCTGAAACACATGGTTCTGAATCATGTCGCGCAGCGCCCCGGCCTTTTCATAGTAACCGCCGCGACCTTCGACGCCGAGCCCTTCGGCGTTGGTGATTTGAATGTGGTCGATGTACTGCCGGTTCCAGAGCGGCTCAAAGATGCTGTTGGCAAAACGAAAGACGAGCAGGTTCTGCACCGTCTCTTTTCCGAGATAATGATCGATGCGAAAGATCTGCTTCTCTTCAAAAACTTCTGCGAGTTGTTGGTTGAGGGTGCGCGCGCTTTCGAGGTCATGGCCGAAAGGTTTCTCGACGATGATACGCGTCCAGCCCTCGTCTTTGGACTGCGCGAGCTCGGCCTGGCCAAGGTGACCGGCAATCAAGCCGAAATTGTCAGGCGCTGTAGCCAGATAGAACAGACGGTTGCCGCGCGTGTTGCATTCTTTGTCGATCTCGTCGAGCCTGCTCTTTAACTTGACGTACAACTCCGCATCGTTGAAATCGCCGTTAACATAGAAGATTCGTTTAGCAAAACTCTGCCAGCTCGCTTCGTCAAAGTCTTCGTCCGCACAAAACTCTTTACTCGCCTGCTGCATATGCGCGCGAAATTCGTCATCGTTCATCGTCTGACGCCCTGTGCCCAGGATGGCAAACTCCGCCGGTATCAAGCGCTGTTCAGTGAGTCGATAGAGTGCGGGCAGAAGTTTGCGGCGCGTGAGATCGCCGGTGGCGCCAAAGAT
>DATNOG010000202.1:0-2740 GCA_035601415.1 Pyrinomonadaceae bacterium
TTTTTCGTTTTTCCGTCATCACAACAACTCCGGTCGCATTCAAAATAAAGTTTATATGTTTCGCAGCCTTCACGAAAGGAGGGCTTTACGTTAGTACTGATGAAATTGGAGCAGCCCCACAATTCGAATGCTATTCAGTTCCTCTCATCGCAGTGGCATGTGGTCAGTACCACCTCGCGGTAGCGGGTGGGTTCCGGGCACCCAAAGCGATTTCACAGTTAATGCCAAGTCTTCCGCTGCCGCACACCAAATCTAGTACCCACCCGCTACCGCGAGGCGGTACTGACCTCATGCCACTAAATCGACGATAATCTGGCAACGAATCCAAACTCCATCAGAACCTTTGCATCAATATTGCTGACGTTCGTTGTGTGTTAGCATGAGCGCGTTCCAACAATCCCAACCTGAACTAACATGAAATCTCGATGCGCGCAGCTAAGTTGTTGTTAACGATCGCTTGCCTGAGCGCTCTGCTGTTTTCCTGCAACCGATCCGGCCCGTCTGTTAACAAACTCCTGATCTATACCCCGCACGGCCAGGATATGCTGCGCGATTTCGTTGCGCGCTACAAGACACAACATCCGGAAGTGAATGTTGAGTTTCTCGACATGGGCTCGCGCGAAATTCTCGAACGCGTGCGCGCCGAGCGTAATCGTCCGCAGGCAGATCTCTGGTGGGGCGCCGCGCACACGACTTTTCAAACTGCCGCGGAAGAAAACCTGCTGACGCCTTACCGGCCCACCTGGGCGACCAATGTTCCCGAAAGCAGTCGCGACGCCAACGACAATTGGTATGGAACTTACCAAACGCCGGAAGTGCTCGTTTACAACTCCGACGCGGTGAAGCCGGAAGAGGCGCCGAAGGACTGGGATGACGTGCTGGATCCAAAGTGGCGCGACAAGATTCTCATCAGAAATCCCAATCCGTCGGATTCGATGCGCGCGATTTTTGGCGCCATGATATGGCGCTTCTACAAAGATACCGGCTCGCCGGACAAGGGTTATGATTGGTTGCGGCGACTAGATGCGAATGTGCATGAATATACGGCTGACGGCACCTTGCTGATGCAGAAACTGGTGCGGCGCGAAGGGCTGGTGACGTTATGGAACCTGCCAGACGTCTGGATCTACAAAGAGCAAAAAGGATTTCCGATCGGTTATAACTTTCCCGCGAGCGGCACGCCGGTGATTACCGATGGCATTGCCATCGTACGCGGCGCCCAACATGAAGCCGAGGCAAAACGTTTTTATGAGTTTGTGACCACGTCAGAGTCGTTAGTGCTTGCCGCCAAGAAGTATTATCGAGTTCCAGTACGCAACGATATCGATCGCAGCCAACTACCGGCATGGATGAACGAGCGCGTCAACGCAATGCCACTCGACTGGAATGTTTTGCGCAAACAAAGCAGCGAATGGCTGCGTTATTGGGACACGGAAATTCGCGATCGAAACAAACAATGAACTATCCGCAGATTACGCAGATTACACGGATTATCAGTTAGAAAAATGATCAAGGTCCATCCGCGAGTCATTAAGCAATCGGTGTAATCTGCGTAATCTGTGGATGATTTTCGAAATGCCATTACTTTCTCTCAAGAACATTTCCAAAAACTACGGCGCTACGCCCGCCGTTGCCGACATCTCGCTTGACGTCGAGCGCGGTGAGTTCTTCGGCTTGCTTGGTCCATCCGGCTGTGGCAAGACAACAACGCTGCGCATGATTGCCGGCCTGGAGAAACCAGATGCTGGGGTGATTGAGTTTGACGGCCGCGATATCACGAACCTGCCTGCGGAGCGCCGCGGCTTTGGCATGGTCTTTCAAAACTACGCGCTCTTCCCTCACCTCAACGTCGCGGAAAACGTTGCCTTTGGCCTGCGCGCGCGCCATAGACCGAGCGCGGAAATAAAAGAACGGGTTAAGAGCGCGCTGGAGCTTGTTCAGCTTCCGGGCTATGAAAAACGGCGTGTCGATGAACTCTCCGGCGGTCAACAGCAGCGTGTCGCCATTGCGCGTGCGATTGCGATCGAACCGGCGCTGCTGCTGTTCGACGAGCCGCTGTCAAACCTGGACGTCACGTTACGAGAAGAAACGCGCGGCGAATTGCGCGAGCTGGTTGGCCGTCTCGGTCTGACCGCTGTTTACGTGACGCACGACCAGGAAGAGGCGTTTGCGCTTTGCGATCGCATCAGCGTGATGGTTGGTGGCCGTTTGTTGCAGACAGGCGTGCCGCGCGAACTTTACGAGCATCCGGCAAAACTCGCGGTTGCCCGATTCCTCGGCAGAAATAATCTGATTCAGGTGAGGCGACTCAGCTCGAGCAACGAAGGAACTGGCGAGTTCAAAACTTTGCAAGGCGGGCACACGCTGCGCTTGCCAATTCAGCGAGGCGAACTTGCGCCGCTGAACAAACCCTGCACGCTAGCGATTCGACCTGAGCATCTGCTGTTGCGGCAAACCGCCGATGGTCAAGACAATGCACTGCCGGCTGAAGTCCGCAAGATCGACTTTGCAGGCGCGACCTCAACGGTAAAACTCGATGCCGCCAGTTTGCCGTTGGAGGCGCTGGTGCTGCAACCAAATACTTTTTCTGTCGGCAGTCATTGCGTAGCAATATTGCCAGCCGATCATATTTCATTGCTCAAAGAATGAACCCAATACTGGGATCGCGGGCGTCCCGCCCGCCAGGCGTCGTAAGACGCTCCGCCGTTGCAGAGGACCGGTTGGCGGAGCATTGTTCGCG
>DATNOG010000203.1:0-7274 GCA_035601415.1 Pyrinomonadaceae bacterium
GTAGGCGAATCACAACTTAACTGGCTCAAAGCTGACTTGAAGCAACAAAGGACCGATGCGCGCATTGTTGTGCTGACACACAGACCGCTGTTCGATCTCTATCCCGACTGGGACTGGGCTACCAAGGACGGCTCCGCGGTAATCGATGCGTTGATGCCGCACAAGAATGTGACCGTGTTCTACGGCCACATTCACCAGGAGAACCACCACATGACTGGCCACATAGCGCATCACTCGGCGAAGTCGCTGATGTTTCCGTTGCCTGCGCCCGGTTCAGTACCAAAGAAGGCGCCAATACCCTGGGATGCGACCGCGCCGTATAAAGGTCTCGGCCTAAGGAGTATCGAAGCTGAGCCAAGACAAGCGAAGTATGAAATCAAAGAACTTAATGTTACTGGAGGATGAATTGATGAGTCGTAAAAAGAGATTCTTAATAACAGGCACTCTGCTCGTGAGCGCGCTCCTATCGGGCTTTGTTATCTACACCAGGGCGAACGCCGTGCCGGCAGAGAGAGTAATTCATATCACGGCAAAGAAGTTCGAATTCAGCCCTGACTCAATCACACTGAAAAAAGGTGAGCCCGTGGTGTTCGAGATATCTTCCGCAGATCGCAAACATGGATTCAGCCTGCGCGCCTTTGGCATTCGCAGTGACGTGTTGCCGGGAAAGGTTAGCCGTATTCGATTCACACCCGACAAAACAGGTAAGTTCACTTTTTCATGCGACGTGTTCTGCGGCGAGGGCCATGAAGAGATGACGGGAACAGTGGTTGTCACTGACTGACCAGGTAACAGATTCGGCGTCCACTTGAAAGTGCGAAGACCTCGGTGGGGCGGTCTTTCCACAGGAGACGGGTCAAGCCCGTCGTTCGCAAGCGGTGAACGCCGGTTCGACGCGCGGGTTGGAGAGCCGAAGGGGCGAGCCTTCTCCGGCTCGCGCGTTGAATCACATGTTGCCGCCTGGCGCGAACGAGTTGTTAGGAGAAAGACGTGAGAAAAATCCTCTTGGGTGTGATTTTGACATTAGCATTACTGTTGTTGTCAGCTCTCGTGATGACAAGGCTCGGGCTGATGCCAGTAAGCGCTGATGGAAACCATTCACGCCTTGAAGCTCGGGTCATGCCCGCAGTGCTTCACGCTTCTATCGTTCGTCATGCGTCCGGAGAAACGAATCCAGTCTCCCTCAACGAAGATAGTCTGAAGGCGGGAGTAGATACTTACAAAACGATGTGCGCGAGGTGCCATAGCACACCTGAAGGTCAGCAGAGTGTTTACGGACAATCGTTCTATCCTCCGGCGCCACAACTGCCGAAAGGAATGGCCCAGTATTCAGATTCGCAACTCTTCTGGTTAATAAAACACGGCATAAGGAATACGGGAATGCCTGCCTGGGGAAGCATGCTATCAGACGAGGAGATTTGGCAGATGGTTAGTCTGCTTAAGAACTCACAGGATCTCCCTCCCTCGGTGGAGGCCAAGTGGAATGCACCCAAGACAGCCGCGCGCTGAAGTCGCGGAGAAAAATAGAAGAGTCGAACGTCTGATCATTTGCGTCTGCCGCAAGTGCTTTAACACTCACGGAAGTTGCAATAATCCTATTGGTGTTTCCACCGGCCTGCATCCTTGACGCACTTTAGCTATCCAGCCTAAGGTTACTGTCGAATTAACAGCCAACCACCGGCACGCGGAAGTACTTTTTTCCTCTTAAGGTCTAGGCGTGGCGCCTTAAATTCATTTTCCATGGAAACATCATTCACATCACTTGGCGGGTCCGCTTTACTCGGTCTCGGATTAGTCTTCGGTCTCAAGCATGCGACTGAAGTCGATCACCTAGTGGCCGTCTCGACCATCGTTAGTGAACATCGCAGCGTTTTACGTTCAGCATTGGTGGGCGGATTGTGGGGCGCTGGACATACAGCTTCGTTGGTTATCATCGGGGTATTGGTGCTTGTATTTCGTGTGGCTATTCCGCTGCGCGTGGCAAACTGGTTGGAGTTTGGCGTGGCCTTGATGATCATTGTGCTCGGAGTGTTGGCGGTCGCGCGAGTGCTGCGCAAACGCCCTGACGTTCACCTGCATCGACACAGTCATAACGGCCAGTCGCATGTGCACATTCACTTTCATGAGCATGGTACTGAACACGACACCACCGCAGCTTCACATCAATCAAAGGACTCGCCGGCAACGCAAGCTTCACATTCACACGCAATCTCTCAGGTTGGTTTCAAGCCACTTCTGGTTGGCGCGATGCACGGCCTGGCGGGATCGGCAGCATTGACTTTGCTGGTGCTGACGCAGATTCAATCAGTCTTGTTGGGATTGTTGTATTTGGCGCTGTTTGGCATTGGCTCTACTCTCGGCATGCTGTTGATGTCCGGCCTGATCGGATTGCCGTTCGTACTCAGCGGGCGACGTCTCACAAGCATTAACTATGGACTGCAAACAGCAGCCGGTTGTTTCAGCGTTGCTTTCGGACTCTGGTATGTGTACGCAACGGCTTTCAAATTTCATTAATCAAGTTTTCAGAAACTAACCCGCATACCTTTCCTCAACCGTTACAGCAAAGACGAGCGTGCCAATAAGTCCAATAATACCCGCCATCACGAACGGCACTTCTGGAGTGATTCTCCAGAGCAGGCCCCCAATTGCCGCCGCTGGAGTAATCGACAGGCTGCGCACCAGATAATAAAGTCCGACCGAACGCGCGCGCACATTCTCTTGCGCGAAATCGACAATCATCGCTTTACGCGACGGCTCACCAATTTCGCGCAAGCCCCCGACAATGAATGCGACAACCAGGATCGTAAAGCTCGATGCAGCAATCACCGCCAAAGGAAATAATGCGAAACTCAAGAACGTGGCGATCACAAATGGTTTGCGGCCCACCCGGTCGGCGATCTTGCCTGCGGGAATGTAGACGATGATCGAAGTGATCATCTGAATCGCGATCAGCGTGCCATAGCGAGCGACGCTGAAGTGCAGCACATTGGTTACATAAAGAATCGTGATCACTCCGGTCATGCCCTCGCAGGTCCTGATAATCACGTCGGACACGAGCAGGCGCTTCAAGGCGCTGTGAAAAGATCGCCAGACGCCCACTATTCCGGTAGTTCGTGAAGCCTGAATAGTGATGTTCACTTTTGAGAGAAGCAGTATTGTCAGCGCGGCAAGCACGAGCGTAATTAGCAGACCGGTGTGGATGCCTTTAATGACACCCAGCGAAGCGATCAGCGCGCCGCCAGCCAACGGCGCGATCACGATTGGCACCCGTTTGAGAATCGACTGCAGAGTGAAACCCATCGCGCGGCGCTCGCGCGGCAGGGCATCGCCGATGACCGCAAAGATCGCCGGCGATGCCATGCTTTGCCAGGCCATGACCAACGCGAGTCCAAGAAAGAGAAAGGGCCAGGATGGGCTGATGAGATAGACGAGATAGCCAACAGAAGCAATCGCAACAAAGACGAGGAAGGCGCGGCGACGGCCCAAACGATCCGCGAGCCAGCCACCCGGATATTGGTAGACCGCGTCAAAGAAATCTTCCGCGGTGCCGAAGAAGCCGACGATTAGAGTAGTAGCGCCCAGCGACTCAAGATATTTCGGAAGGAATTTCTTCCACAGTTCTTCGCCCAGGCCCAGCAGGAAAACAGCGGCCGAGGCAATCGAGACATTCCGTTCGAGGCTGAGAAAATCTGTTAGGCGTTCGCGCCTGGTCACGGCGTGGCTTATTGGCCGATAGGTGGATCAGTTATCGCGGCTGGTTGCGTCGCGTTCACGTGAATTATGTTGCTGTTGGAGTCGAGAAAGAAATGGTTCTTGCCCGTCGCGGCGACGCCCTCGGTCACCTGCGGGTCAGAGTTGACCGCAAAACCTGGTTGGGTGGTGGTTGATTTCGGCGTCACGCGCATGACGTAAACATAGCCATCTACGACCGGCGTGGTCCCTGCAAAACGAGTGTCAAGCAAACCTTCTTTCAACATCTCATCGAAACTTCCGAACGCCGTTCGTTGATGCGAGTTGTAGTAAAGCATTTGCTGCTCGGCAATGGTTCTGAGTGTCTTGATGGCTGCTGCCTCGTTAGCCGACCTGACGGCTGCTTTCCAACCTGTCACGCCGACGGCGATCAGGATGCCGATGATGGCGATAACGATCATCAGCTCGATTAACGAAAAGCCCTTTTGATTACTATGATAATTAGGATTGCGCTTCATAACTTCTCCTTGCTCGCTTAAACGCCGCAACTGCTGTGGAGTTCCCTCAATTCGTAACTCGCACACCGCCGATTTCACTCGAGTCAGACCAAGTTTACTACATGAGCCTGGCAACGTCATGCAGTGGCATAGACTTTAGGAAGCTCTGAACAGGTGGTCAACTCCTTGGAGTGCGGCGGCCCGGCGTCGCTTTGGTCCGCGGCGACTGGTCGCCGCACCATTGAATCAACTCAAGCAGGCTTGGCCGCGACAGCTAACGACCGGCCAAAGCGCTGCCAGGCCAGCGCACTCCAAAGAGTTGTCGCTTCCACTTGATCAGCGGTTCCTTTAGTCTATGCCAGTGGCGCAGCCTGAACGTCAGCTCCGTGATTGCCTGGATTGCACAGACTGAAGTCTATGCCACTTGGGCAGCGAGATTTTCAAGGTGCGATGCTGTGACTAAGCATGTAGAATGACTGCACTTCGGTCTCTCGTGACTAATAAATGAGACGTCTTGAAACGATAAGCCGTCCGGAAGCAACGACGAATCTCGACGCTGTCGAGAAGATCAATCGTCTGCAAACGGCCATTGAAACCGTTATCAAAGGCAAGCCGGAAGCGGTGCGCCTCGGCATTGTCGGCCTGATTGCGGGCGGGCACCTGCTTATCGAAGACGTTCCCGGCGTCGGCAAGACGACCTTGGCCCATGCCATGGCGCGCGCGCTGCGCTGTAACTTTCAGCGCATACAGTTTACCTCTGATCTGTTGCCGTCGGATGTGATTGGCTTGTCCGTTTACAACCAGCACACCGCCGTCTTCGAATGGAAGCCCGGCCCGATCTTCGCCAACGTCGTGCTGGCGGACGAAATCAATCGCACCACCCCGAAAACGCAGTCGGCGCTGCTCGAAGCTATGGCCGAAAGACATGTCACGGCCGAAGGCGTGACGCATCCTTTGCCGGCGCCTTTTATTGTTTTGGCAACGCAAAATCCAATCGAGCACCACGGCACGTATCCTTTGCCTGAATCGCAACTCGACCGCTTCATGCTGCGACTGCGCATCGGCTATCCCGCTACCGCAGATGAAAAGCAAATCCTGCGCGACCGCGAGTACCGCGATCCGCTGGAAGATCTACAGCCGGTGATGACCGCGGCGGAGATTGTAGAGTTGCAACGCAGCGTGACTGACGTTTCGGTTGATGATGCTTTGGTTGAATACCTGATGCGCATTGTTGCCGCCACGCGCGAATCTGAAATGCTCGATCTTGGTGTTAGCCCGCGCGCCACGCTGGCGCTGTTTCGCGCTGCCCAGGCGCTTGCTCTTTCCGAAGAACGTTCCTATTGCATCCCCGATGACATCAAACGTTTGGTCATTCCCACCTTCGCCCATCGCATACTCGTCAGCACGCGATTCTCTTCATCAATGCGCCGCAGTGAAGAAGCGGAAGCTGTCTTGCGCGAAATAATGAAAACTGTAAGCGTGCCGCTCTAGGAAGGATGAAGGCGGAAGGATGAAGGATGAAACAGAGGAACAGCAGCGAAAGTTACCAGGTAAATAACCCCTCAGCCCTTATCCTTCATCCTTCATCCTTAAAAAAGTGGCGCAATGCAATCCTGGGCACATTGCTGGTCAGTGCCGGTCTTGCCTCTGCTGTCGTCACCATTCTCGCCAGGCAAACTGACAACTACACGCTCGCCGCCGCCGCGGCGATCTTATCGCTGGTGATCGCGCTGCTGATGCTGATCTTCATCGTGCCGCGGTTGGCAAAGTCGGCGCGCCTTGAGGTGATGCGACTTGATCTGCCGCTTGAGATCACGAGTGGCGGCGGCATTTTCCTTTTGATTCTTGGTGTCGTTGGCTTTGCCGCCTGGAACACTGGAAACAATCTGCTGTTCCTGGTTTTTTCGTTGCTCTGCTCAACTCTCTTTGTTGGCGGGGCGGCGGCGCGGGCGTCTTTGCGTGACTTGATTGTGTCGGCGCGCTTTCCCGATCACATTTTTGCTGCCGATGCCGCGCCCGTCATCGTCACGCTGAGAAATGCCAAGCGCTTGTTGCCATCGTTCTCAATCCTGGTCGCCGCTCGTGGTCCATCCGACCTGGCGCAACAGATTCGTAAGCGGCGCGGGCCCCGTTTCTCCAAACGGCTGCTGGCTTACTTTACTTACGTGCCGCATCACGCAGCCGCAGAACAACGAGTCGAGCAAGTCTTTCCTAAACGCGGCCATGTGCTGATCACTGGGTTTGAACTATCGACGCTGTTCCCGTTTGGCTTCTTTCGCTTTCGCCGCCGCTTGCGAGCGCGAGACGTTGACATAGTCGTATATCCAAAGCCGGAACCAATCGGCGATGAGTTGCATCTGTTGCCAACATTCGCGGGCCGCATGGTTTCGCCCCGGCGCGGCATTGGCCAGGATCTTTTTTCGCTGCGGGACTATCAGCCCCAGGACGATTTGCGGCACATCGATTGGAAGGCAACCGCGCGCTCGCGCCAACTGACCGTGCGCGAATTCACCGCTGAGGACGAGCGACGGATTACGATCATTCTTGATACGAGCCCGCCTTATGAAGCCGACGCAGAAGAATTCAATGCCAGATTCGAGCAGGGGGTGGTCCAGGCGGCTTCCCTGCTGAAGCATTTCGTGGACGAACGAGCTGAATTGAGATTGATGCTGGACGATGATTTGGGACCGTACGGCACCGGAGTCAACCATCTCTACGCTTGCCTGCGCAGGCTTGCATTAGTGAATTCGCAAAAGGAAAAAGGCGAGGCTGAGTTGTTAAGTGCGGTCGCCGATGTGGACCAGAGGCAGAATGTGCTGAACGAAGACTATGCCATCATACTTACGGCGGCTGCGCCGGGTTCAATCCCCGCGCAAATATGGCGTGCTTCGTTTGTGATACATATTTGAGTAGCAGCGGACTAGAGAGTGTTAAGAGATGGGGCAGGCCTGGACCGAAACAAGTTGCCACTTTTCGTTTCGCAATGAATAGACGTGCATGACCTTGTAGTGACCGCTGTAATCGTGTCCCTTATAGAACCATCGTGCTGAGTCTTTGCCGGTTAGAACAGCTGCGTCGCCCCAAACA
>DATNOG010000204.1:0-15817 GCA_035601415.1 Pyrinomonadaceae bacterium
GTTTCGCGAGTACTCTACGCTGCTGAGATTCCCCTTGCGGGTCTGCCGGCTGGTCGTTACCTGATGCAGGTCACGATCATCGATCGCACTTCAAAACAGAGCGCTTCGCAACAGATACGCTTTGAAATCGAGTGAGACAGACAGTCTGGCCCATCGCTTGACTCAACCCTGGAAGCCAACCAAAGAACAACTCATCGCCGCTGCCGGCAAGACCGTTCGTGACGTGATCGCGCCGGGCTTGCGAGTTCTTTTTTGCGGCATCAATCCCGGACTCTACACTGCCGCTGTTGGCCATCATTTTGCGCGGCCAGGCAATCGTTTTTGGCCGGCGCTTTATGCGGCAGGCTTTACCGATCGTTTGCTGTCGCCATTCGATGAGCGCGAACTGCTGGCGCGCGGGTTTGGAATAACAAATGTAGTGATGCGAGCAACAGCGACCGCAGATCAACTCTTGCGCACAGAACTACTCGAAGGCGGAAAGCGTTTGGCAGCAAAAGTCAGGCGTTACCAGCCGGATTTTTTCGCGGTGCTTGGAGTGGGTGCGTATCGCGCTGCCTTTGGCGATCGAGACGCGGTCATTGGTGAACAGGAAAAGACTATCGACAAAACTCGCATCTGGGTTTTGCCAAATCCCAGCGGCCTCAACGCGCACTATCAACCAAAAGATCTGGCGCGGCTTTTTGCTGAATTGAAGCACGCAGTTGAGTTGACATAAGCCCACAGCGCCAAAGCGTGGCCTTTTGGAGTGCGGCGGCCTGGCGCCGCTTTGGCCATGCCACGAGTACCGCGCAATTTCGCGAGTAGCCTTCATCCAATTAAGATCGAGATCGTCCACGTCAAAGCGAAAGCACCGCCGGGCCGGCGCACTCCAAGGAGTTGAGTCGTGCTTACCTCTTGATCAAGACACTGAGGGCGCTCGCCATTTGCGGGTTGAGAGTCTTGAGAAGCTCATATTCCTGTCGTGCAGCAGCGTGATCGTTGACTGCCACAAAGGTAAGACCGAGGTTGTAATGTGCGGCGGCGAGTTGTGGCCGCAACTTCACAACTGTTTTGTAGGCTTCAATCGCTTCCGAGTAACGCTTGCCGTTGTACAGCGCTAGCCCCAAATTGAATTGCGCGGCTGCATTTGTCGGCTCAATCTCCGCAGCTTTCTTCAACGCTTCGGCGGCTTCGCTGTAATCCTTCAAACCGTTGTAAGCATTGCCGAGATTTTTGTAAGCGTTGGATAAAACTTCGTTTCTGTTTTGCAGTCCTTGCCTGTAAGCATCTCCCGTTTGACCAAGCAGCGTGATCGCGTGTTGACTTGCGTCGATGGCCTCCGGATAGCGCTCCGCATGTGCGTAAGCAAACGCTAGATTGTTGTAAATCTCTGCGTTGTTCGGGTCGTATACGAGGGCCTGCTTAAGCGCCTCGGCTGCTTCCGGGAAACGATTCAATTGCGCCAGCGAATAACTGAGCGGTTGATATGCATCGACGTAGTCTTTCTTCACCTTCAAAGCTTGCTGATAGGCGTTGACGGCATCCTGAAAACGGCCCTGATCGAGATACACATTGCCAAGACCGAGTTGTGCGCGTGCATCGTCCGGATCCTGTTTAGCGGCGAGTTTGTAGTTCAGTTCGGCTTCTGAGTAGCGCGGAGTGGGAGCACTGCGAGCCGCATTGGCTTTGGCGATCGCCTGCTCATGGACATTGACAGTGGGCCGAGTTCGCGCTCGCGCTCTATCAGAAGCTCTGCCACCACCGACCGCGCTTGGACCGCTGGCACCGTGGACCGGTGGGTTCTCCGGCTTGCGAAAAATCATTGCTGCGCCACCGGCCGGTTCGTTCGCTAGACTGCCGCCTCCTGCCTGGGCCAGTGCGTTAGTAGGCGCGACTGCCAGCGCGGTGAGAGCCAGGATGGCTAGACCATATTTCTTTCTCATTAATTCAAGACTCCTTGGACGAAGGGAAGGTTTCAGACCAACACGACAATAGGCCGACGGGTCATGATAGATCAAGATGGAAAGCCGCGCATTTTGGTTGGCTGTAGGATAGACATTCCTGTCTGTCCCTTTTCTGAACGTAGGACACATTCCTGTCTGTCCCTTACTCCGCCGTTACAAAGATGCTTGCATTTTACAAATCTTGCCTACCTTCTCGTTCAATTGATTTTTAGAAATTAGCCGGCAAGAATGCCCGTCTACTTATGTTCTACCGACGTCATCTTCCTCATTGGCAAAAACCCGGCAGTGCTCTTTTCATTACCTGGCGACTGCACGGTTCAATACCCGCGAGCAAACTTACTATTATTCTTAAAGAGAAAAACACTAACAGGAGATTCGTACTTTTCGATAATGAGTTGGATCGCGCAAGTTATGGACCAACCTGGCTCAAGGGTCCGTCCCTGGCAAAAGTAGTGGTCGACGCACTTCACTACGGCGAAACGGAGCTCGATCTCTATCGGATGAGCGCGTATGTCTTGATATCAAACCATGTTCACATTCTCATTTGGCCCAAAGTTCGGATGTCCCGCATAACAAAGGCAATCAAAGGCTACACGGCCCGCGAGTGCAATAAGTTGTTGGCTCGCACGGGAGAAAAATTCTGGCAGGATGAATCGTTTGACCACGCAGTGAGAAACGAGGAGCAGTTCTACCGAATTAAACGCTACATCGAACGGAATCCAGTGAAAGCGGGTTTGGTAAATGATGTGAAGAAGTGGCTATGGTCTAGTGCGTTCAGTGAATAGGAATTGAGCCAGGAAATGGACAGGCAGGAATGCCTGTCCTACGCCAGAACTGGGACAGGCAGGAATGCCTGTCCTATGCAAGAACTGGGACAGGCAGGAATGCCTGTCCTACGCAAGAACTGGGACAGGCAGGGAATGCCTGTCCTATGCAAGAACTGGGACAGGCAGGAATGCCTGTCCTATGCAAGAACTGGGACAGGCAGGAATGCCTGTCCTACGCAAGAACTGGGACAGGCAGGAATGCCTGTCCTACGCAAGAACTGGGACAGGCAGGAATGCCTGTCCTACGCAAGAACTGGGACAGGCAGGAATGCCTGTCCTACTAGTTCAGATCATCGAGTTGCAGACCAACAGGCCGTGCGCCGGCCCCCTTCACACTATCAATCACCTGAACCACTTCGCCATAAGGAAATGAGCGCGGCGCTTTGATGAAAACTGTCTTTAGAACGCGAACATCTTCCGGCAGGTCGAAGCGTGAACGCATTTCATCGCTGTAAACGTGATTTCTGGTCCGTTCCTGAAAGAGAGAAGTTAGCGCCTTCCTTAGTTTCGCTGAGTCCTCGATCGTTCCCATGTCGTCAGCCAGGCCATTCAACTTTAGCGTGTGGTCCGGTTGCACCGTCACCACCAGCGTGTGCGGGTCTGGCAACATTGGGCGATTGTCGGGCTCGGAGGGAAGATTGGCCATGAAACGATGAGGTCTCAATGGAGCAGACACCATAAAGATAATTAGCAGTACAAGCAGAACGTCTATCAACGGTGTGACGTTGATCGCGGGTTTAGTTTCAGTATCAGATCTTTCAAGCATGATAGAGCGTCCTCCGGCGTCGGTAATGCCGCCTAATTAGACCCCTGCGGCGGCCGAATGTTCCGAATAGTACGCTTTATCAATTCATTGGCGATCGTTAAGGCAAGCTGCGCAACTGTTCAATTCGATCCTGGACTGCTTCGCTCAAAATTCCAATTTCTTCGGGACTGTAGTTTGCGGCGCGATGAGACATCGCAATGACTTTGGAGGCGGGAGCGTCAGTTTAGTCCGATAAGCTTTAGCTTGTCGTTGCGCCGCGACAAACTAAAGGGACCTCTGAATAAGCGGTCAACTCCTTGGAGTGCGGCGACCTGTCGCCGCTTTGGTCTGCGACAGTTTACGCCTCTTTTCTTTGAAAAGATTGAACCACTCTGGTCGCGACCGGCCAAAGCGCTGAAGCGGGGTCCCCAGCCGGGCAGCCCGGCTGGGGTGCTTGTAAGGTCAGCGCACTCCAAGGAGTTGACGCTTCTGCTAGATCAGAGGTTCCTAAAGTTTATCGGACCCCGCGGTGATGTATCATTGAGACCCTGGCGAGATAATTGAGGTTGGCCCACTTGGACACACTCACCAAACAATTGCGCGCGATCGTAGGCGACGAGGCAGTACGCGCGGAGCATGACGAATTGCTGGTCTACGAATGTGACGGGCTGCCGCAGCATAAACATCTGCCGCGTGCCGTAGTGTTTCCCAATTCGACTGCGCAAGTATCAGAAGTTCTGGCGCTGCTCGCGCGCGAGCAAATTCCATTTACGCCGCGCGGCGCCGGCACCGGACTATCCGGCGGCGCGCTGGCAATGGACCAGGGAGTCGTCATCGAGTTGGCGCGCATGCGTCAGATACTCGAAATCGATCCGATCAATTGCCTTGCTGTCGTTCAACCCGGCGTCGTTAATCTCAACGTTTCGCGCGCGGTCGCACATCTCGGGTTGCATTACGTTCCCGATCCATCCAGTCAACCCACTTGCACCATCGGCGGAAACATTGCGGAAAACGCGGGCGGCATTCACTGCCTGAAATATGGCACGACAACTGATCATGTGCTTGGTCTGAAGGTGGTACTTGCCGGTGGCGAAGTGGTGGAACTTGGCGGCAGCGGCAGGGAGCTGCCGGGTTACGATTTGTTGGGACTGTTCATTGGCTCGGAAGGAACATTCGGTATCGCCACTGAAGCAACGCTGCGTTTGACGCCGGTTCCACCAGCGGTGAGAACTTTGCTCGCGGAGTTCGCCGAAGTAAACGATGCGAGTCATGCGGTGTCGGCCATCATCGCCGCCGGAATAATGCCGGCGGCGCTGGAAATGATGGACCGCGAAATTATTCGTGCGGTCGAGGCGAGTGTGTTTGCTGCGGGTCTGCCGCCAGACGCGGGCGCGGCGCTGCTGATCGAGCTTGACGGCATCGAGGCTGGACTCGACGATGAAGCCGAACGAGTGACAGCGATTTGTATGCAGCACGGTGCGCGCGCCTGTCGCCGCGCTCGAGATGAAAACGAGCGGAAGAAACTTTGGGCAGCACGCAAAGGCGCGTTTGGCGCTATCGGTCGCATCTCACCTGACTCGATGATCCAGGACGCGGTAGTGCCACGCTCGCGGTTGCCAGAAGTGCTCGATGCTGCGTATCGCATTGCCGCGAAATATGAATTGCGAATTGCCAATGTGTTTCACGCCGGTGACGGCAATCTCCATCCGCTCATCTGTTTCGATTCGCGCTTTCCCGCCGAAGTGCAGCGCGTCAAGGATGCCGGCCGCGAATTGATGGAGACATGCGTGCGCGCCGGTGGCAGCATCACCGGCGAGCATGGTGTCGGGTTGGATAAGCGCGATTTGTTGCCCTTGATCTTTTCAGAGAAAGACATGGAAACAATGTTGCGAGTGCGCGCTGCTTTTGATCCATCGGGCCTGATGAATCCCGGCAAGATCATTCCGATGTTGCGAGGCTGCGGCGAAGCGCGGGCGATCGCGGGGGCGGATTGGCGAAACGACCTATCAGCGCCAAGCGATTTGTTGGAACCGGATGTACTGGGATCGCGGGCGTCCCGCCCGCAACCGCGAGGGCAAGCTTCGGCAGCATCAAGCGATTTGCCGGGACCGCGGGCGTCCCGCCCGCAACGTTCGACAAACTCAAGTTTGTCGGACAAAAGCTTTGATCCTTTTATCGCTCTGCAGCGTTTAGAAGATCTCGTCGGCGAAGAAAACGTCTCCACATCTCCCAATCCCCGCATCTCCCCATCGGCTCTCCTGGTCACGCCCGGCTCCATCGCCGAAGTTTGCGAGGTGATTAAGCTTGCTGCCAGCGAGGGCTGGACCACGACGCCGGCGGGCGCTATGACTTGGCTGCGTCCTGGCGCTGCTGCCAACGCGTCCAATCTTATTGTCAGTACGCGAAGACTGGATCACATCAGCGAACACGAACCGGCCGATCTGGTTGCGATTACAGAAGCCGGGGTCACACTGAAAGACTTCAATGCTCATCTTTCGCTCAAACGGCAATGGCTGCCGCTTGATCCACCCGACGATGGCAGCGCGACGATCGGCGGTGTCGTCGCCACGGGACTGGGCGGCGCACAACAATTCGGCTATGGTCCGCCGCGACGACATGTTATCGGCATGAAACTGGTGCTGGCTGATGGCAGTTTGGTAAAGGCAGGCTCGCGAGTGGTAAAGAATGTTGCCGGCTATGATCTGTGCAAACTCTTCACCGGCAGCTATGGAACACTCGGCATAATCGTAGAAGTCAACGTCAAGCTACGGCCGTTGCCGTTTGTTACGCGAACCGTTTTGGTCGCGGGCCAATCTGAAGAACTTCTGTCCACAGCTCGACGGATCATCCACGCACCGCTCTTTCCGGTTGCAGTCGAACTGATTTCTCCGCGCCTGATGCCGCACGTAACGGATTCATTGGAAGACGAAGGCCCGATGCTGATGATCAGGTTCGCGGGCGCGAAAGCGGCGGTTGCAGCTCAGGTCGCGAGCACGCACGAAATTATCAGAAGTGACAACGACTCGACTCGATTGATAGAAGATGACGAAGCAATATGGACCGCGTTAGCCGCTGTGCCGATTCGATTCTCTGATTGCATTAAATGGCGAGTTGGATTGAGACCAATATCGGCGGCGTCGTTCCTAATGGAAATGATTAAGACATCGCCGGTTGAAGCAATGTGGCACGCAGGCCTGGGAGATGGGCGCATTCGCGTAATAGACGCAGACAATATGCAGGCAGGCGAGGTTCGCGATCGCATTGAACGGTCGCGCGCAAATGCTACCGCGTTGGGCGGGACGCTCATCATGGAAACTGAGGTAGCGGGCATTGCCTCCGATTCCATTTACAAACGACCTGATTACCAGCTCATGGCCAGAATAAAACAGCAGCTCGATCCGGCTGGCGCTTTTTCGCCGGGACGATTTGCGTTTGAAATGAACTTGACTGACGGGGCTTCATCTCAGAGTTAAGCAAACCAACATGAAGTTAAAGCTCACGATTCGTCGCGTCTTGATTCTAGTCGTTCTCTTCGCCTTCTTAGTTTCAGCGGTTCCTCCGTTTTCCCAACAAACCCAGCCGACCGCGCTGGCGGCATCGCGTCAGCCGGTGCGCGCGCGCCACGGCATAGTTGCAGCGACCAATCAACTTGCTTCACGCGTTGGTGTTGAAGTCTTGCAGCGCGGCGGAAATGCTGTTGATGCTGCTATCGCCGTCTCATTTGCGTTGGCGGTCACGCTCCCGTCGGCAGGCAATCTTGGCGGCGGCGGTTTCATGATGATTCGTTTGAAGAATGGAAAGAGCACCATGATCGATTATCGCGAGATGGCGCCGGCGGCGGCCACCCGAGATATGTATCTCGATCGGACTGCTAACTTGATAAAAGGAGAAGGAGGTTCGCTGCTCGGTTATCGCGCTGCCGGCGTTCCCGGTACCGTGCGCGGGATGGAACTGGCGCTGAAAAAATATGGGTCAGGAAAACTCGGTTGGGCACAGTTGATTGAGCCCGCGCGCGAGTTCGCAGCAAACGGCTTTCCTGTTTCGCATTCGCTGGCTAAGGGCCTGGCAAAGAAGAAGGATCAGTTCGATCTTTATGAGGACAGCCGAAAAATATTTCTAAACAATGGGAGACTTTATCAGGAAGGAGAAGTGCTCCGGCAGCCGGACCTGGCGGCGACCTTGGCGCGGATCCAGCGAAATGGCGCGCGCGAGTTTTATGAAGGCATGACTGCGCGTCTGATCGCTGCCGACATGAAGCGTCACAATGGTCTGATCACCTTGGCCGACTTGAGAGGCTACGTCGCAAAAGAGCGTGGGCCGGTGCGCGGCAGCTATCGCGGCTATGAAGTCATTACTATGCCGCCGCCTTCGTCAGGCGGAGTGATACTGCTCGAAATGCTGAATATTCTGGAAGGCTACGATCTGAGGAAGATGGGTGCTGCGTCTGCGGACCGCTATCACTTCATGGCCGAGGCGATGCGTCGTGCTTACGCGGACCGTGCCGAGTATCTTGCGGATGCCGACTTCGCCAGCGTGCCCGTGCGTGGCTTGATCGATAAAGACTATGCGAAGAAGCTGCGCGCGACGATCAATCCCGACCATGCTTCAACCAGCGCTGAAATTCGTTTCGGCCAACCGCCTGGGGCAGAATCGGGTTCGACGACGCATTTCACGATTGTTGATCGCGAAGGGAACGCGGTGGCGAACAGCTACACTTTGAACGATAGCTTCGGCGCCAAAGTGGTTGCCAAAGGCACGGGTTTTCTGCTGAACAATGAAATGGATGACTTTGCCGCCAAGCCGGGAATGGCGAACCTGTATGGCTTGATTCAGGGAGAACGAAATGCAATCGCGCCGCGCAAGCGCCCGCTCTCAGCAATGACACCGACCTTCGTGCTGCGCCGCGACGGCTCGTTATGGTTCGCGATTGGCGCTCCCGGTGGCGCCACAATTATCAATACGGTGCTTCAGATCATCACCAACATCGTTGACTATGACATGAACCTGCAACAAGCAGTCGACGCGCCGCGCATACATAATCAGTGGTTGCCGGATGAAGTGGCTTATGAGCCTTACGCGCTTTCGGAAGACACGCTGCGCATTCTCAGGTCGCGCGGTCATACACTTCGCATCCGGCCTGATGCAGGATGGACCGACGGCGACGGCTATATGGGTGATGCCGCCGGAGTGATGATTGAGGAAAAGACAGGAATTCGCTTGGGCGCCACCGATCCGCGCCGAAGCGATGGGCTGGCGCTGGGATACTGATGAGGAATGCGGGTGAAATTTAGCGAACTAATTGGTAGTGTCCTAATCTGAGGTGCAGCCGCGTGGTCTTATGGCATGCTCCTTGTCGCTGCGAGAATGACCGAGAGATATTGACTCACCTCGGTGTTTACTATAGAAATGCCGCGCCTACTAAATCCCCCCAGCGAGTAACCAAGTTAAACCAATGAATCACATTGAAGGAGGTGACCTATGAAAAGTTTTTTCTTACTCGTCGTGTTCACCGCTGCGGTTCCCTTACTCGTCTATGGCCAGACAGATCCGGGCGCACAAACAAAACCAACTCCCTCCGTGAGTCAGCAGAGTGGCGCAGTCGAACAGGCGCTTATCAAGCTGGATCGCGAACTGATGGATGCCGCCGTGAGCAAGGATAAGGCGGTGTTTGAACGAGTGGCATCAGACCACTATGTTTTCGTGAACCCTGGTGGGGGCGTTCAAGAAAGAGGAGCGCCTGCGGATGGCCCCATCCTGGAGTCGATCCAAACGGAGAACGTGATGGTGCGGGTCGACGGTGATACGGCCGTATTGACCGGCAAGGCAATGGTGAAGGGTAAGTTCGCCAATGGCACTGACGTAAGCGGGCCGTACACCTATATGCGTGTGTTTGCTAAGCAGAAGGGTCAGTGGCGAGTTGCCGCCGCGTCGGTTGTTCCGATCATGCAGCCTAAGCAAACGCCGACTGCAGCGCCAAGCCCAACGCCGTAGGGGATTCCAAAGTGTCAGATATAACCGCGTCACAGTGGCCGGCGTGAGGACAAGTTTGCCACAGTCCAGAAGGGGATTATCATGGCTCAAAAGAAGTTCCAACCGGAACATGTCATGCGGTTTGGTGGTCTCCTAATTTCAGTTTTCTCTGTGAAACCTCGGTGTCCTCTGTGCATCTGTGGTGAACAAACGCCAAGCAAGAACTCACCACCGAGACACAGAGAACACAAAGGCGGCACAGAGAATTTCAAGTTAGAACGCCACTTGCGGTTTTGAAAGCGGCGGGAATTGGAGAAAAACGATCATGATCGATTTGAAGTATTCTCTCATAATCGAGGCTACTGAAGACCCAACTTTCTTCGGTTTCTATTCTCCAGATCTGGAAGGCTTCACTGGGGTGGGCCATTCCATCGAGGATTGCTTGTACAAGGCACGATGGGGTATGGAGGAGCACCTCGCGCTGCTATTAGAGCACAAGCTTCCGATACCAAAACAAACTACTAATCCTACCGTAGTCGTTCAGAACTCGGAGCAAGCAGTTCCAGCTGCTTAGTCCATCTTGAGTTCATCACCACTAACATCAAAGCTCGCGACCGAAGAGCAAAAGCTGCTCGCCTGCATTCATTGCGGTCTGTGCCTGGAGGCATGTCCCACCTACGTCATTACCGGCGATGAGAACGATGGACCACGCGGGCGTCTCTATCTGATGCGCGCCGTCGGTGAGGGGCGACTGTCAAACGACTCGCAGGCCTTTGAGCGGCATATCGATCGTTGCCTCGGCTGCAGAGCGTGCGAACAAGTGTGTCCGGCTGGAGTGGAGTATGGCCAGCTCCTTGAGGCCGCACGCGCGGAGTTGTTTATGACGCAGCGTGGTCTGGGTTACAAGGCATTGCGCTTTGCGCTCAAGCACATTTGGCTGCACCCGGGCCGTTTGAAATTTGCGTTTGCGGTGGCGCGTTTCATGCGTGACCGCGGCGTTGCCGGTTTGCTCTTAAAGAGTGGCGTGGCGCGAATGTTATCGCGCCGTTTTGAATTCGGCCTCGCGTTGCTGCAGAGCTCGAGCTCTAACAGCGGACCGCGCTTCAAAGCTAACGAAAAACAAGTCAACGAAACACCGCGCCTCGCTGCACCAGCCACGGATAACTCGGCGATGCTCTTTAGCGGCTGTGTTGGCGAAGGACTCTTCTCGCGCGTGAACAAAGCTACGGTCCGGGTGCTTGAAGTGAACGGCATCGAGACGAATGTTCCCGGTAACCAAGTTTGCTGCGGCGCGCTGCATGCGCATGCGGAGATCTTGCCGGCGCTCGCGCCCTCGCTCGTGAAAACATCAAAGCTTTTTCCCATAATGAAAATTTGCCGATCGTTACAAACGCGGGTGGCTGTGGCGCAATGCTGGCATCTTATGATCACTTGCTCAGCAGCGATGAAACGTTTGCGGCTGACGCGCGTAGATTCAGCGAACGTATTCATGACGTGAGTCAAATACTGAAGCCGGTTGGGATCAAAGCTGAAGCGGGCATCACCACTGAACCAGTAACCTACGACGCTTCATGTCATTTACTTTACGGCCAACACGCCGGTGAAGCGCCGCTGGAAATGCTTGCTGCAGTTGCGGAGTTAAACTTTGTGCGACTGGAAGGCTCCGAGAGATGCTGCGGCGGCGCCGGCATCTACAATCTGCTGGAACCGGACCTTTCGCGGAAAGTCCTGGAAGAGAAGCTCGCAAATATTGAGGCATCAGGGGCGGAGATTTTGGCGACGGGAAATCCGGGCTGTCAGATGCAAATTGGCGCCGGGGCCTTGCTTGCTGGAATGAATTTGAAAGTTTGCCATCCGATAGAACTGCTCGACGAATCGTATGCCCGCGCCGGGATGTATGACCGAGATTGATGAACCGCACAGAGCCCATCGAAGCCGGTTGATTCAAGAAGCAAGCACGCAAAAAAAGAATGGTGATGCCCTCGTTTGAATTAATTTCTGTGCGTCCTCAGTGTTCTCTGTTTCTTTGTGGCGAGCAGCTTTGCCTCAAATGTCATGGGCCACGTTAGGTTCGGCTTTGCCGCCTGATTTGCGGCGGTGGCTATGCCCCGCCGATGGCAGCCAGATTATTCCCGGGTTATGCCCCTGGTTCCGGGCCTAGCCCTTCGAATTTTGTTGTGCCGAAGGCCGCACCAAGGGCGTAGCCCAAAAGTGAAAACGGCACCTCTACGGCGGGGCATAGCCACCGCCGCAAATCAGGCGGCAAAGCCGAAGCCGCACTACGAAGTACTTTTAAGGCAAAGCTGTGAGCATTCGTCAATTAAGATTCGCCACCGAGACGCAGAGAACACTGAGGACGCACAGAGAAAACTGCAACACACTACCCAAAAGGAATCCCCTCAATGACCGATGGCACCGGCACAGTAGTTCTACGAAACGTCACCAAGCGGTTCGGTGACTTCACGGCTGTAACTGATCTGAGTCTCGCAGTTCATCCCGGCCGCATCTTTGGACTGCTTGGTCCAAACGGCGCCGGCAAGACCACCACGATACGGATGATCGTCAATATCTTTGCGCCTGACTCGGGTGCAATTGAATTGTTTGGGCAAACAATCTCGCCGGCTACACAGGACCGCATTGGCTATCTTCCGGAAGAGCGTGGCCTCTACAAGAAAATGAAAGTGGGCGACCAACTCCGTTTTTTTGCGGAGTTAAAGAATGTCAGCGGCAGGGAAGCGGACGCACGCATCGATCGCTGGCTAAAACGATTGAAGCTTTTGGAATGGAAAACAAAGAAAGCGAGCGAACTGTCAAAAGGCATGCAGCAGAAAGTGCAATTCATCACCACCGTATTGCACGAACCTGATCTGCTGATTCTTGACGAGCCTTTCTCCGGATTGGATCCAGTGAATCTCGATTTGTTGAAGGAAATTGTGCTGGAACTAAAACAAGCAGGAAAGACGATCATTTTTTCGACCCATCAGATGGAAGTTGCGGAAAAGATTTGTGATGACATCTGTTTGATTAATCGTTCGCACAAAATTCTGGAGGGCAGCATTCGTTCGGTAAAGGCAGGCTTCGGTCGCAATGCCGTAGCGCTGCGCCTGATCGGCGGCGAAGAAGTGCTCGCCGATCGCACGCTGGTCAGCAGGGTGGAACGTCACAGCGATGGCCTCGAAGCTCTGCTTGCCGAAGACGCGAGCGCGCAGCAGTTGTTACAGCGGTTAGTCGTAGCGGGCGCCAACATTCAACGGTTCGAAATGATCGAACCAAGCCTGCACGATATTTTCATCGAGAAGGTAAGCGAGGCTGAATGAGAAAATTCTTGGCCATCGTGAAGCGCGAGTATCTCCAGCGTTTGCGCAGCCGGATGTTTGTACTGATAACAGTGCTCGGGCCGGTGATGATTTCACTGTTTGGAGTCGCACCGGCGCTGGTACTCAGCATTAAGGCCGGCGGTCCAGTAAAAATTGCTGTAGTTGATCAAACAGGCAAGTTATACCAGGGCATTCACGAGTCTGTGATGGGTGACACTGTGAAACGCGAATCACGTCAGGACCAGGTTACTGGCAGCGTGGCAAACAAGAATGCAAGTGAGCGCTTTCAGCAAGTAGGTGAGCAACAGGAAGGCAGATACGAGCTACAGGAAGTGCGTTTGGAAGGACGACCTCTGAACGAAGTAAAGAAAGAACTCGACCGGCGAGTTCTCGCAAAGCAACTGGATGGCTATTTGGTTCTACCGCTAAATCTTCTTCAGGATGGAAAGCCTGAATACTTTGGTCGCAACCCTGGCGATGTTTTTACCCGGAAGTTTCTTCAGGACGCTATAAGCAGAGCGGTCCGTCAACAGCGATTAGCAGAGGCAAATATCGACCCCAGGATAGTTCAGGAACTTTCAGAGCCGGTCCAGCTCGACGCCATGAGGGTTAGTGCTACCGGTGATGGCGTACGTGACTCGGGAGAGGGTTTTGCTTTGGTGTTCGGGGCCGGCTTTATCATGTACCTGACAATTCTGATGTACGGTCAAATGATTCTTGGCGCAGTCATTGAAGAGAAAGAGACGCGCATTGGCGAGATTCTGTTTTCGTCAGTCAAGCCGTTTACGTTGATGATGGGAAAGCTGGTCGGTGTTTCACTGCTTGCATTGACGCAACTCGCAATCTGGGGACTGGCTTTCGCAGCTTTTGCTCTGTACGGGGTCGGAGTGTTGGCCGCGAGAGGAATGCCTTTAAACGTTCCGCAGGTGCCGCTGATTCACTTTGTCTACTTCGGTCTGTTTTTTTTGCTGGGCTATTTCATCTATTCAACAATCTATGCCCTGATTGGTTCAATGGTTACCACCGCTCAGGAAGGTGGCCAGTTATCGATGCCGGTGGTCCTGTTCCCGTTAATCGGTTTTTATTTATTCCTTCCGGTCAGTCGTAGTCCGGATTCCTCATTCGCTTTCTGGGTTTCAATGTTTCCATTCTTTTCGCCGATGACAATGCTGGTAAGGATTGTTACGCAGACACCGCCTCTGTGGCAGATTGTGCTGTCGTTGTTGCTGGGCTTCGGTACCGTGGCATTGGTGACCTGGCTGGCTGCGCGCGTCTATCGCGTTGGTATGTTGATGGCCGGGAAGAAGGCTTCGATTCCGGAAGTCTGGCGCTGGGTGAGACAGGCCTAGGAGCCAGGAGCAGGAAGCAGACGGCAGCTGCAGACGATCAGAATCCGGTTAAGTCTAGTGCCACCGGGCTAAAGGAGACTGTGTAAAAAACCAAAAGGGCGTACGGTAATTTGCAGGTTAGGAAGGGTGGCTTGCCCCCGCTCAAGCGCCAACGGCGCGACTGGTTGGGTATTATCTCAACGGGATATCATTCGGAGGGGAACGAGTCTCCTAAGTGGAAACACTCTCAGACTTGATCGGTGGGGTGTAACTTGAAAGCTGAAGTAACCAGTCGCGCCGTTGGCGCTCGAGCGGCAAAGTCGCCCTTCTGACCTGCAAAATGACAGGGCTTGAGCCGTAAGTCTGGGTTACGCGGCTGCCTTGACTGTTGACTCGCAGAATACCTAGAGTTGTTTCCATATGGGGAGAATTCGACAGATGATTGCTATTGATAGGCGAAAGTGTTGGACGCTTTTCGACACCGGCGCTCGCAACACCTATGTGATTCCATCGGTCGCTGAGGTTCTGAAGACGTCCGCCATGCCCCGAACAATTCGAACTGCCCTCGGAGGAAGCACTAGAGAAACGAACAGAGCCGCGCTTCTCGAAGCGGAAATCCAGGGCCATCCGATCTCAACTCACGCCCTGGTGATAGAAGAGATCGGCAATGATGAAGAGGGCAAGCCAATCGAGATTCTGTTTGGTGCGTTGGCTATGCAGCAATGGGGAATCCGGCCAGTACCTGACGAAGAAAGACTCGATCTATCACATTACCCCGAAGAGTTCGTCGAGTTCTAGCAGGGAAATTCGAGGAAGCGGTAACATGAAAATGCCGGAGCCACTCTTGCGAGCAGCTCCGGCAATTTTTGTTTGTGCTCGTCTTGTTTGATTACTTCGTCTTGAAGCAGGCGCTCAGAGAAGAGCCGTCCTTCGCTGTCATCATCACCTATACAGCCCAAGGGTTCTTGTTCGAAATGAACTAGAAGCGGACCCTGCTTAGGGCTGGTTCTGCTTCTGACGCTTACTGGGTCCTCATAGGCTTGGTCCCCCAGTCGCCATTTTACTTAATGTACGTCCCGCTGCCGGGTTTCATGGCCTTCTCCACCGTCTGTGGCAGCCCGCCAACGGTGACAGGACCCCAGGCGCTCGTGAACCACACGCCTCCCGCTGACTTGTACGCGATCACCGAGGCGCAACCTGGCTTCGTTTCAACGCCGCCGACGACTAATGACGGACACGTCAACGTGACGTTGGTGCTGGGCGTTCCAGACGATGACACCTGGTAAGTGCCGCCGGGTTCCGTGAACATGAACTGCATCACTCCGCCGCCGTCCAAGCCATTCTTGCTGCCGCCCACGAGTTCGTAGACGTTGGTCTTCGAGCTGAATGACGCTGTCTTCTTAGGATTGTTGGTGTCTCCTACCAGCGCCAAGTCGGCGATGGAATTGCTCTTGACATAGTAAGTATGTGGAGCTCCATCCTGAGTGCCGTCAGGCCTGTTGTAACTGTGAATCATTAGCGTCAGTTGGCCCTGCGGATTTGTCAAGCTCTTGGTGTACGTTACCTGACCGCCGAAGTCGACTGAGCCGGCCAGAATGCCGCCACTAGTCGTGCTATTGCCGGCGCCGAAGAAACCACTGGCAAAGTAGTTGTTAGACGAAGTTAGAATACTGGCGAGGCTGACGCC
>DATNOG010000205.1:0-13321 GCA_035601415.1 Pyrinomonadaceae bacterium
GAGATTATTGCGCGCATCAAGTATCGCGGGCATGTCGCGAAAAAGTTGTCAGCCCTGATATTCGATGGGACAGTGGAGGTCAATGCCGGCTCTATTATTAAGTCAGTGGATGGAAAAGAGGTTGGCCGAATAACTTCAGTGGCGTATTCGCCAAGACTGAACCGCACCGTCGCGCTTGCTTATTTGAAATACGACTATCTCGCGGCAGACACTGCGGTGAAAGTGCTTACCGGCGATCAGGAATTTTCTGCAAAAGTCGTAGTGCTTCCTTTCATGTCCGCTACTGCTCCGCGAGAAAGTTGATTGTTGGAGTGGCTTTGCCGCCTGATGTGCGGAAGGTCTCTGACCTTCCGATTGGCTGATAAATTTTCTTGGGGCTACGCCCCTAAATAGGGCGTAGCCCGAAAACACATTCACGAACTCCTACGGTGGGGCACAGCTGCCACCGCACATCAGACGGCAGAGCCGTGTGACCCAAACTCGAGTTGACTAATGGCTGATGAAACCGAATCGCAAAGTGGCACGCCCACAGATCTCGATTACCAGCAAGCGCGCCTTGCCTATTCCATCATCCAATCCTTGCTGGAGCACACTCGCGTGGTGAGTGACCTGATCGCACTGATGGCCCAGACGCTCGATGAAGACACTACCAAGGCGCTGACGCAGACGCCCATTTGGACAGCTTATCTTGATAGTCGTCGGGCCATGGAACGCACCCGCGCAGACGTGGAAAAATTTGCAGAAGTTCTGAAGCAGCTTAGCGAGGATTAGTGTCTTCTGAATGGTTGACTATTGGCTGATCAACGTTTGGAAGGGACAGGCAGGGATGCCTGGCTACTGCTGCACCATCATGATCACTTGCCTTTCGCGGCCGCCGTCAAACTCACAAAGAAAAATTCCCTGCCAGCGTCCCAGTAAAAGCTTTCCATCTTTAAACGGAACCGTCACAGACGAACCCACCAGCGTGGCTTTGATATGTGCGTCGGAATTCTCTTCGCCGTGACGAAAGCCCATCCCGTGTTGCGGAATCAGAGTGCGAAAGGCGTGAAGCATATCGCGCGGCACGTCCGGATCGGCATTCTCGTTTACCGTTAGTCCGGCGGTTGTGTGTTGCACGTAGAGCGTGACCACACCTTCCTTCGCCCCAGACTCTTTCAGCTTGTTCTGGACTTCGCTGGTGAACTCGACAAGTTCCTCGCGCTGCTGTGAACGCACTTTGATTGTATACATTTCAGCAGCCTAACGATTATCGAACGCCTGTTCAATCTCTCGTTGCAGTGACATGAGGTCAGTACCACCTCGCGGTAGCGGGTGGGTTCCGCGCGCTTATCACGGCGTTATTGCTAGATCTCCACTACCGCACATCGAATCTAAGACCCACCCGCTACCGCGAGGTGGTACTGACCTCATGCCACAAAGGTGAATGTGAATCAACAATAATCTGACAACGAATCCAGACTGCATCAGTACAGAAAAAAGGACAGCTAAAAACTCTTAGGAATTGTTTGAAGCTTTGCGCTTGAGCAGATGCCATCCGGAAGGAAGCACTGCGGCGGCAAGCACGACCTTTACAAGATCGCCAATCAGGAAAGGAGCGACGCTGACCTTGAAAGCGACGCCGGGCGCAGTGTGAGTGACAAATGAAAACCACGCCCAACCGGCAACAATAATGATCGCTGAACCTGCGGCCATCGCGGCGGCTGCCGTCAGAAAGCGTTTGTCCCAGCCGTTTTCCGCGAACGCGCCGGTAATAAATGCGGCGGCGGGAAACGCAACGAGATAGCCGCCCGTTGGCCCAAGCAAATGGGTGATGCCGCCATGCCCGCCATAAAAGAAAGGCAGGCCGCTTGCCCCTTCGAGCAAATAAACAATCATTGCCATCGCGCCAAGTCGCGATCCCAATAGCGCTCCGGTCAACAGCACAGCGAAAGTTTGCGCCGTGATGGGAACCGGCCCAATGGGAATTACGATCTGCGCAGCCAGCGCAGTCAGCAGACTAAACACAAAGACCAGCGAAACCGACCGGGTCCAATCCAGCGGCGCCAGTGCGGCGCCAAGCAGAGTGTCCGCTTCCGGGTATGAATGAACGTGCGAGCTCATGGTTTTCAGAGTTTAGGGTTTCGGGTTCAGAGTTTCAAGTTTCTCTGCACAGAGATTGGCCTTAATCGCCAGCGGCTCTTTTGGCGGCAAGCACTTCAGCAGCAGACTCATCGACGAGTGTGCCGATGCGCATGCCGTGGAACGAGCGCCAAACAAAGAAGACTGAAACCAGGAAGAAGCCCAGCGCCAAAATGTGCGTCAAGGTTGTGTCTCCGTTATTTCTGGCCGTCAAACTAACAGCCAGTTCTACAGCCAACAGCCCGAACAGCGTCGTAAACTTGATTACCGGATTCAACGCCACCGACGACGTGTCCTTGAACGGATCGCCAACGGTGTCACCAACCACGGTGGCATCGTGCAGGGCGGTCCCCTTCATTTTCAGATCCACTTCGACGACTTTCTTGGCGTTGTCCCAGGCGCCACCGGCATTAGCCATGAAGATGGCCTGGTACAAACCAAAAACGGCGATCGAGATCAGGTAACCGATAAAAAAGAATGGTTCGACGAAAGCGAAAGCAAGCGTTGAGAAGAACACAGTCAGGAAAATATTGAACATGCCCTTCTGTGCATACTGCGTGCAGATCTCGACTACCTTCTTGCTGTCTTCAACCGAAGCTTTCTCAACGCCTTCAAGCCGAATATTTGCCTTGATGAATTCCACTGCGCGATAAGCGCCCGTCGTTACCGCCTGGATCGAAGCGCCGGTGAACCAGTAGATGACGGCGCCGCCGGTGATCAGTCCCAGCACAAATGGAGCGTGCAACAACGAAAGGCTGGTAGTGTTTGTCGTCAGACCGTTGGTGAGCGCCATGATGATCGAAAAGATCATGGTGGTGGCGCCGACTACTGCCGTTCCAATCAGGACGGGTTTCGCAGTCGCCTTAAATGTGTTGCCCGCGCCGTCGTTCTCTTCCAGCAGATGTTTGGCGCGCTCAAAATTGATCTCGATGTTGTGATCGCGCTTCATATCGCTCGCGAGATTGGGGACTTGCTCGATCAGTGATAACTCGTAAACCGATTGCGCATTGTCGGTAACTGGTCCATAGGAATCGACCGCGATAGTTACCGGCCCCATGCCGAGAAAACCAAAAGCGACGAGACCAAAACCAAATACGGGCGCAGCTACCGGATCAACCATCAGTCCACCCAGTCCCAAACCCAGATCAGCGCCGAGCGTGGTGAAGTAATAAGCGATCGACATCAATGCCACGATGCTGATACCAAGCCAGTAGGCAGAATAATTTCCGGCCACGAGTCCGGAGAGAATATTCAATGAAGCGCCGCCCTCGCGCGATGAGGTTACAACTTCGCTGACGTGCAGCGACTTGGTCGACGTAAACACCTTTACCAGTTCGGGAATGATTGCGCCGGCAAGTGTGCCGCAGGAAATAATTATTCCCAGTTTCCACCAGAGCGTGTCGTTGCCGCCGAGCAGAGGGATTGTCAGGCGCGAAACAACAAAAGTCAGGATCACCGAAACGATCGAGGTGATCCAAACGAGAGATGTCAACGGACTTTCAAAATGCATCTGGTCCGCGTTTTTGTAGCGTGCCTTGGCAATGAGATCGTTAGCGAAGTAAGAAATGCCGCTGGCAATGATCATCATGACGCGCATTACAAAGATCCAGACCAGCAGTTGCACCTGCACGCGCGGATTCGGCACACCTAGAAGAATGAAGGTGATCAGTGCGACGCCCGTGACACCGTAAGTTTCAAAACCATCCGCGCTCGGTCCGACTGAGTCGCCGGCGTTGTCGCCGGTGCAGTCAGCAATCACACCCGGGTTGCGCGCATCGTCTTCCTTGATCTTAAAGACGATCTTCATAAGGTCGGCGCCGATGTCCGCGATCTTGGTAAAGATGCCGCCGGCTATACGGAGAGCCGCCGCGCCCAGCGACTCACCAATCGCGAAACCAATGAAACATGGGCCGGCATAATCGCCGGGAATGAACAGCAGAATGCACAACATGATCAGCAGCTCTACGCTGATAAGCATCATGCCGATGCTCATGCCGGCTTTAAGCGGAATCGCATAAAGGGGGAACGGCTTGCCCTCGAGACTGGCATAAGCAGTGCGCGAGTTCGCGAATGTATTAACGCGAATGCCAAACCAGGCCACGCCGTAACTGCCGGCGATACCAACCAAACTGAAGGCGAGAATGATCGCCACACGCAGTGGTTCCATGCGCGAGAGCACGCCGAAGTAAAGAATGATGACGACCGCGATAAAAGCTTCGAGGATGAGGATGAACTTTCCCTGCGTGATCAGGTACGTTTTGCAAGTCTCGTAAATCAGTTCTGAGATTTCGCGCATGGCGCGATGGACCGGCAGCTTTTTCAGGTTCATATACATCGCCATGCCAAAGCCAAGGCCCAGCAAACAAATCACGATGCCACCAAGCAGCAGCCGGTGGCCATCGAGTCCACCGAAGAAGGTCACGTCAGATAAGTCAGGCAACTTCAGGTTCGCCTCGCCACCCTCGCGCGGTTGCGCAAAAGTCGGCACGGCATAAAAAGCGATGCCCGCCAGCGCCGCGGCCAGCGTCAAACCAAGACGCATGGCGCGCGAAGAGCCCGCCGTGGAGATCAAAGACCAGCGCGTGATGCCGCCATTGACGACTTTCTTTTCCATAGCAAAAACTGCCAGACAAACCGACAGCAAGCTGATAAATGAGATCAGCAAAATTTCCACGATTGTGATCCTTTCCTCTCGTCTAGTAAGTGGCGTGAACTGCAAACTGCTGCCCGTTTTTGGCGCGTAACGCGTGCGTTCGCTGTGCGAAGTTTCCGCTGGTTACCCCAGTGCCGGAAAACGGTCGATTGAAAAGCGGATATTATTGCCGATTAGAAGGGGAACTGTCCAATGAGGGGGCAAATCTACAGCAAAAATCAAACTAGCGACTCAGCTTCGGTTAACGTGGGAATCAGTTCCGGACGTTTGCCAAAGCCAAACCAACGTCGAATCGAATCAACCAAAATGATAACGGCCGCGGCCATAATGATCGCCGTCAGTCCGGTGTTGATATAACCCTGCATCGACGTTTCTGGTTTTTGCGCCAGCGGCCAAAAGATGTCGGTGATTGATTCCCATCCCGCCACCAATGTCGTAGTCGCAACAAAGCTCAGTGGCAGAATCGTCACCCAACTGTATTTTGCCTTGCCCATGTTGATGATGATCGTAGTGGCAACGCAAAGCGCCACTGCCGCCAAAAGCTGATTGGCGATGCCAAACATGGGCCAGATCGTTGAGATCGAGCCTGACCAGATGAATGCGCCCCAGGCGGCGACCACCAGCGCCGAGGTAATGATTGAGCCGGGGAGCCAATTCGGCTCTTCAAGTTTGCGATGAAAGCGCCCGCCGAATTCGCCCACCAGGAAACGCGCCACGCGCGTGCCGGTGTCGATTGTTGTGAGAATGAACAAGGCTTCAAACATGATCGCAAAGTGATACCAGTACTTCATCAAGCCGCGCAGCCCGGGAATGCCGTCGAAGATTTTTGCGATGCCCAGCGCCAGTGTTACCGCACCACCGGTGCGCCCTCGTAAATTTTTCTCCCCTGATTCCTGTTCCAGGTGATCGATCTCCTGCGGTTGCAGGTTAAAGCCCTGCGCGCTGTGTTCATCGACCATGCGTACGTATGCAGCTTTTTGTGCGTCAGTTTTCTGCGCCGTGTTGATCGCGAAATAGTCGCCGGGGAAAAGCGAAGTGGCGGCAATCAACGCCACCACACCGACCACGCCTTCCATTAACATCGAGCCGTAGCCAATCATGCGGGCGTCGGATTCTTTGGCAATCATCTTTGGCGTGGTGCCGGAAGATATCAGCGCATGAAAACCGGAAATCGCACCACAGGCGATGGTGATGAAAACAAACGGATAGAGTCTGCCGGGAATCACTGGCCCACCGCCATGCGTGAATGGCGTCAGCGCCGGCATGTTCAGATTCGGATGGACCAGAATCACACCAATAATCAAGAAGGCAATCGTGCCGATTTTCAAATACGACGACAGATAATCCCGTGGACAGAGCAGCATCCAGACGGGCAGCACGGAAGCAATGAAGCCGTAAGCGGCCATCAGGATCGTCACCGTATTGCGCGAGAACGTCAGCGATGGCGCAAACGAAGATTCAGCTACGCGGCCGCCTAAGTAAACCGCGAGCAGCAACCCGATAACACCGATCACGGTCGCTTCCACAATCTTGCCTTTGCGGAAGCGGTACATGTAGAGCCCCATGAACAGCGCGAGGGGAATTGTGAAGCCGACCGTGAACGTGCCCCAGGGCGATTCGGCCAGCGCATTCACCACCACCAGACCCAATCCCGCCAACGCGATTACTACAATAAAAAGAATAGCAGCGCCCGCAACAAAACCCGACAGCGGACTAATCTCCGTTCGTGCCATCTCGGCCAGTGATTTTCCTTTGCGGCGAATGCTGCCGACCAGAATCATGAAGTCGTGAACTGCGCCGCCAAGGCACACGCCGATCACCAACCACAAGAGTCCCGGCAGAAAACCAAACTGCGCCGCCAACACTGGACCAATCAATGGACCAGCGCCGGAGATTGCCGCGAAGTGATGTCCAAACAAGACCCACTTGTTCGTTGGATAATAATTGTGCCCGTCGTACATCGTCTGCGACGGCACCGGGCGTGAATCGTCCAGCGTCAATACCTTCGCCGCGATGAAAGCAGAGTAATAGCGATAGGCGATCGCCATCACGCAAAGTGAACCAATAATGATGGGAAGTGCGTTCATACTCAGTGAATTATTTTGACTGTTTCAAGACATCCTGCGAGTGATGAATTACTGCCAGGACTTCAATCCAATTGTCATCTTTATTGACGAGGTAAATTATTCGGTACGATCCTTCGATAATTTCGCGTATTTCCTGGCGCTGATACTCCGGTACGCTACTTCCTGATAAAGGAAACTTTGCGATCTGAACGGCTGGTTAGCTGGTCAACGATTCGTCTCGCGTATTCCGGTGAGGTCTGTTCGATGTAGTCGTGGATCGCAGCAAGCTGGGCCTTTGCAGCGTCAGTCCAGAGGACGTTCACGAATCCAGCCCGAATTCAGCTCGGACGTCTGTTACGTCTGTTAATTTGCCAGCCTCGCTATCGGCCAACCCTGCCTCAATCGACTGACGCACGTAAATTTCATGCATCAAGTCCTCCCAAGTCATATCTTCGGGTAACTTTTCGATCAGACGGATTGCCTCTTCCTTGATGTTCACCGTACTCATAAATCGCCTCATTCAAAAAGTGTTTGCTTGACTTCCTCCCACGGGATCGTCTTGACCTTACCTGATTCAATTTCTTGCCAGCGACGTTCAACCTCGGCAGCCCAGGCCTTTTCGACGTCTGGGTCCTCAGGGCCTTCGAGACTCTCGATGAGCAATCCTGCCAGAGTGGCGCGATCGTTGTCTTCGAGTTCCATAGCCTCTCGGAATAACTGTGTTAGTTCTGCTGCCATAACTCAATCTTACGCGATGCCGTTGGGGTTTTCTACAGCCACTGGACCTATTCGACTGCGCTAATCAGTCTTGGCCGGTTCTCCCTTCAACATTCCGGAGAGGAGGCCAATAAGCATGCAGACCAAACCGATGGCAATGCTTCCGAGTGCTATTATCGTTCGTTTACCTTCACCCATGCCACTCATCACCTTCGCGTAAAGCTCGCTCGGGCTGGAACTGTGCGGCACGGTCAGGATCCCCACCGCAATTAGTAATGACCCCAGTCCCATCAACGACAACCAGCCTGGCGTGATCCGCGAACGTCCGGACTTTCTCCCTAACTCACTGCGCGCATATCCATACGAGAGATAAATCGAAAGACCGATCATCAACCACGCGACAAAGCGCCACCACGAAGTGGGCGGCAAGTAATACATTAGAAAAACGCACGAGAAAGCACCGAGCATCGGTAAGAACCAGGCGCCAAGGGGCACTTTGAATGGACGATGCCGGCCCGGATCTTTGTAGCGCAAAATGGTGATGCCGATGCAAACCAACACAAACGCAAAGAGCGTCCCGATGTTCGTCAGGTCGACCATCTCGTCGATGCTCATGACCGCCGCAAAGAGACCTACGATTACACCGGTCAGGATCGTCGTCACGTGCGGCGTCTTGAATTTCGGATGCACCTTGGCAAACACCGGTGGCAGCAAGCCGTCGCGCGCCATCGAGAAAAATATGCGCGGCTGTCCGAGTTGAAAGACGAGTAACACCGCCGTATGCGCAACTACCGAACCGAAGTCAACAAGTCCGGTGGCCCAACGAGCGTCGGGAGCGACATACCTGAGCGCCATCGTCAGCGGCTCGGCTTGTTCGGTCGCCAGTTTGTTTACCAGCACGGGATATGGCATGACACCGGTAAAGACCGCCGCCACCACGACGTAAAAAATTGTGCAGATGACCAGCGAGGCGATAATTCCGATGGGCAGATCGCGCGCCGGATTCTTAGTTTCCTCCGCCACGGTGGAAACCGCGTCGAAACCTATGTAGGCAAAGAAAACGACCGCAGCGCCGGCAAGTGTTCCGCCCCAGCCGGCCGGTTGAAATGGGTGCCAGTTCGTTGCCATCTTCGCTGGCGTCACCATGTAAAGCAGAAAACCGATGAAAAACGTCAGCACAATGATCTTTACAACCACCATCACCGCATTAAATTCCGCTGACTCTTTAATGCCCCACACCAGTACGATTGTGATCAGGGCGACAATTCCGAAGGCGAGCAAATTGAAAACAATCGGTACGCCCAGAACATGCGGAGCACTGTCGATCAGTCCGGGTATCTTTCGTGCTGTGCGAAAGTCGGTTGACAGCCATTGCGGAATGTCGACGCCGAGGGCGTCATGCATGAAAGATCTAAAATAGTTTGCCCAACTAATCGCGACCGCAACGTTGCCTATCGCGTATTCGAGAATTAAGTCCCAACCGATAATCCAGGCGACCAACTCACCAAGCGTTGCGTAAGAATAGGTGTAAGCCGAGCCGGAGATTGGGACCATCGCCGCCATCTCCGCATAACACAGCGCGGTGAAGGCACAAACAACAGCGGTAATTGCAAAAGACAACATCAACGATGGACCAGCGCCGGGTCGTGAGGCATCACCGGCGGCGGCCGTGCCAACTGTGGCAAAAATGCCGGCGCCGATAATCGCGCCGATGCCCAGCAGGGTGATGGAGAGGGGACCGAGACTTCGTTTTAGTTGATGCGTCTCATCGCCCAATGCCGACAGAATGTCGTTGAGGTTCTTGGTGCGAAAGATTCCTTTAAGCAAGAGGTTCGCCTCCGAAAGTGAATTGTATTTCGCTCGTTCGTTGCTGTCTCGATCTGAAAGGAGTGCTTGCGGAGTTTGGCACGGAACGGCAAAAAAAATCCAGCATTAAAACAACAGCCCCGATAGTCAACTTTATAGTGTTGTTGGCAAGTCACAGCCGGATCGTGTATAGATTGCCGAAAAGAAATCAAAATTGCGAAATCCGAATTCCGAGATCCGAAATTCGTTATGTATCCGTTCCGAAACATTTTATTCCCAACCGATTTTACGTCGCATGCGCGCGCGGCACTGAAGTACGCTGCGGCATTTGCGCGTCAGGGAGGCGGGCGAGTGGTGCTGTTTAGCGTGCAAAGCGCCAGCGTTCCTGCGAATCTATTGACCTTGCCCGAACGTATTTTTGAAGAAGAACAGAATCGCTGGTTGCTGCAGGTACGCTCCCAAGTCCGCAATCTGCTCGCTGATCCAATGTTTGACGGTATTGAGGTTGAGCCGGTCATTGTTGAAGGAGAGCCCGCGCCGGAAATTGCAAAAGCGGTGCGCCATTACAATATTGATCTGGTGACTGTCGTTACACACGGTCGCAAAGGACTGTCGCGTGCCCTTTGGGGTTCTACTGCTGAAGAAATTATTGCTGAAGCGCCGTGCCCAGTGCTCACCATTCGTCCGCCGCAACATGATTTCGTCGAGCACAAAGGCGATCGCAGCGAAGTGCGCCTCAACCGCGTGCTGCTGGCCACAAACTTTCGGCCGTCGTCAGCCGCAGCCACGCAGGTCGCGACGCAACTCGCCAATCAAGCAGGCGCTGAACTGCATGCCGTTTATGTTATCGGCGACTATCTCGAGCAAATCTCAGTGATGTTTCCCGAAGGTGGTCTGAATGCGATTTCCCGCCTGCGGAATTACGTGCAGGAGCGCATGACACAGCTCTCGCGCGGCGACGGCGCACGCGCGGTAACGCACATCGCTGAAGGACGCCCTTATGCAGAGATCGTTCGCATCGCTTCTGAAACCGATGCGGATCTGATCGTCATCGGCACCAATGTGCATGCCTCGCTCTTTGGCGGCACGCCAGTGCTCGGATCTGAAATTGAGCGCGTGGTGAGAAATGCACCCTGTCCAGTTCTGTGCGTGCCGGCCGCAAGAGTGATGACTCAGCTACCTGCATTGGTAACCCAACCAGTCAGTTAAAATTCTGTTGCCGGTCCGCAGGGCGAAAAAAAGTAGGGGCACGGCATGCCGTGCCCCTACCTCTGTCCCGGGATTGAATCAGTTATTGCGTAATCAGTTGCAGTCGTCCATCCGGCAGGCGCACCGCAAACACAGTTCGTTCATACATATTCAGTGGCGTTGGATCTTTACTCTGCGCCAGCGCGAGTTGTCCACGCGAGAGGCTGTTTGCGGAACGCGCTGCCATTGGATCGCGAATCAAGTTATACCGCCGGCTAATGCGTCGCACATACTCCTGCGTCTCACTATAAGGTGGAATGCGATTGCCATATTTCATCACGGCGCCTTCGCCCGCGTTGTACCCAGCCAATGCCAATTGCACATCGCCTTCAAACTGATCCAGTAGGAAACGCACATAACGCGCGCCGCCTTCGATGTTCTGCCGCGGATCCCAAATGCTGCTGACGCCAAAACGCAAAGCCGTGCCCGGCATCAGTTGCATCAGGCCGCGTGCGCCCTTGTTCGACATAGCACGCGCTTTAAAGGTGGACTCCTGATGCATGATCGCGTAGAGCAAGAGCGGATCAACTGCGTTGCGATGACCTGAGTCAACAATGTAGCTATCGATGTTCGCGTCGCCGGTTGTAAAACCGCTCAAAGAAGACACGTTCATGCTTGTCGTTCGCATGAGAGGCAAGTTCGACGGAGCGTAGTCAAAGTTCCTGGCGGTCACCAATCGTTTTCCGCGCTGCTTCACCAAAGGTTTAGCGGCGGGCGGCGGTGCTTCGATCCTCACCGCGTTCGCGAAATCAAAATTGTCGACGCGGTAGGTTCCGCTTTGTGCGAAGACAGAGAAGGCTGAAAGAAGAAGCGTAGCGAATGCCAGGGAAAAAATTTTCATGGAGCTGAATTCGAAAAACTGTTTTCAGGATCAAGCCAGGGAGATTTAGGTGAGATTGTCGCGAGCAAATTCAGATACGTGCAATGGCCTTGAATAAGACCGCAGCCATAATAGCATAACGAGTTAAACGATTGCCAACATTGCTGAAACTGACGAAATCTCTCAGCTTTTTGGAGGTATTTGGAGAATATTTGCGAGTTGGTTTTTGGATGGATTCCACGTGAGCGCAAATGCCTCAGGCGCAATTCGCGGGTTAGGTTTAACGAAGGAACCAAACCCTTTCGGCAATTCCTCAGGTGCAAGAGGTCTTGCAAAGATTTGAGACCGAGGTTTTTCCGCGCGCCCTAGACATCACCGATGGCGATAGTATGATACGCGCGCTCTTACCAAATTTCGTTAGTGAATCCGCGCGCTTTGTCGCGCCTCACAAAGAGGAACAAATGAAAAAAATACTTTCGACGATTTTGTCGCTGATTGTTGTCTCTACAATCGCGACTGCAGCGCAAAACACCAACAGCTCGACGACGACAAACACTTCCACCACCAAAACTGCCAGGAAACGTGGTCCGATCTTTCGCGCCAATAAAGATCAGATCAAGCAGGCGCAAGCGATCCTGAAGACGCGAGGCTTTTATGCGGGCGAGCAATCCGGCAAGCTGGATGCCGATACGCGCGCCGGCTTGAAAAAATATCAAGCGGCGGAGACCCTGAAGGTCACCGGCACACTAAACAAAGTAACGCTGGAAAAGATGGGCGTAGCTTTGACGGACAAGCAGAAGGCGATGTAGATGCGAGGGGGAACGGGGCGCGGTTGTGAGTGGCAACGCCCCGGAAAGCAAAGGCGCGAGCGCGTTCGCTCAGAAACGCGCCTCGCGCTTTTGTTGTTTTTGATGTCCGACAAACTTTAGTTCTTCCCCTCCCTTTGGGAGGGGCTAGGGGAGGGTGCGAAGCTTGACGGGCACGAGCCCTCTCCCCAACCGTCTCCCAAAGGGAGATGGAGAAAGACTTCAAATTTTAAAGTTTGTCGGACATTAGAAGTCTCTCGACAACGCCGTAACTTGCCTCGAGCGCTTGGCCCAATTTTTCCGGCTGCGCGCCGCCGCCTTCCGCCATGTCGGCCTTGCCGCCACCCTTGCCGCCAACAATCGGCGCCAGTTCTTTAATCACCTGACCGGCGGGAACTTTTTTAGTCAGGTCAGCAGAGGTGCGCACAATCAGTGAAACTTTTCCGTCGCTGCTGCGGCCCAGCACAACCACGCCGGACTTTATTCGCGCCAGCAAGGTATCGGAAAGTTGGCGCATACCGGCAGCGTCCAAATCGCTGGCTTCGCGCGCCAGCACGCGCACGCCGTTGACGTCGCGAGCATCGTCGCCATTCGCGGATGAACTGCCAGAAGCTCCGGTCGCGATCTTCAGGCGCAGCTCGTCGGCTTCGCGGCGCGCTTTCTTTAGTTCGTTTTGTAACTTGCTGATGACCGCGGGCAATTCAGCGCGCGAAGTCTTCAAGCCACTTGCGGTCTGATCGATTAACAGTTCGTCTTCGCGAAAGCGTTCGTAGGAGTCAAAGCCGGTGATGGCGCGAATTCGTCTGACGCCGGAAGCGATCGATTCGTCGCTGGTAATTTTGAACAAGCCGATGTCTCCAGTCGCGCGCACGTGTGTGCCACCGCAAAGCTCTCGGGAAAAAATCCCCTCCGCGCCTTTGATGGAAAGCACCCTGACTTTCTCTCCATACTTCTCGCCAAACAGGGCCATCGCACCCGAACGCATCGCTTCTTCCGTGGCCATCTCGTCCGTCTGCACCGGCTCGTTTCGCAAGATGTGATAGTTGACCAGGCGCTCAATCTCTTCGATCTCGGTCTGCGTCAACGG
>DATNOG010000206.1:0-8362 GCA_035601415.1 Pyrinomonadaceae bacterium
AGCTGAAATCACTCGCAATGCGTCTTGGGCTTCAGACCGAAGATCTAGCGATTGCAGCTCGAGCGCCGAAGGCCGCGAATACTTGAGAAAATCTGTAATGTGGCGATTGATCCGCCCGACTTCCGACTTTAATTGCAGGGCCAATCGTTCGAATATCTCTCGGTTTGCCGGATCCTCAGGAGCGAACGATGAACGCAGATGGTCCAGCGTGAGATTAATATAGTTCAGCGGGTTGCGAATTTCGTGGGCGATGGCTGCGGCGAGCCTGCCGACGACGGCAGCCTTTTCAACCTGGTGAAGCTGCAACTCAAGCTCGCGCGCGCGACCGAGTCTCGCGGTCATGTCGTTGAATGCGGCTGCGAGTGCTCCCATCTCATCGCTGCGCACAGCCGGAACGCGCACGTCAAAGTCGCCGTTGGCAACGCGTTGCGCTGCCATTGACAGGTCTTTGATGGGCCGCGTGAACCTCCATACAAACAGGCCGGTGACGAGCGTGGTCGCCAGCAATAGCATGAGCGTGTAGAAAGCAGAGCGGGAGGCCTGTCGCTCAAGAAGGTTTGTGAGCGTGTTTGCCGACCCAAGCACGACGATGATGTACCAGCGGCCCTTCGTAGTCTCCACCGGAAAATAAAATGCGCCCGGATCGCCCGCTATCAATTGGGTGGCAACGCTCATCCCTTCAGGCAAAGGTGTGTTCTCGGCGAGTTCGACGGCACTGTTTAGCGGTGGCAAGTTAACATCTTTCACTCGCACATAATGGGTGGAGCCGTCGGCATTAGTGGTAGGAGCAAAATCACCGTTCAGACTGTCCTGGACGTTGCCGTCGGTATCAACAACCATGACGTTCTTGACGCGCCCGGCCTGCTGGTCGAGCAAAGGCTGCTTGGCTTCTTTCTGCATCTTCTCAAGATACTCACGGCTGGAAAGGCTGTTAACTCCCAACGCGACACCCGCCATAATTGCCTGTTCTTGTTCGACCAGCATGTGGGCGTTACGCCGCACCGAACGGACGTTGACGTAGTACTGGACACCAAGCGTCAGCCCCAGCAGGACGACCAGCAAAAGAATTAGTCGGGCGCGAAAACTGTTTAGAATCTGGGGTGTCATCATATAGTTTTGACGGATTTAGTAGTTTATACGTTGTAACGAACTGTCGCGAACGGCTACACGGGGCCAAAATTGCATTTCAATGTGACGAGTTGTGTACAAAAGCTTACTTTTGTGTTGCGGCTCCGGTATCGCGATGGTATATTTGGCCCGGTCTCGAATCAATGTCCCCAGGGACCGCCAATTTAGGGAATTCTCCCGCCTCAACGTAAAAGGGCCGAAGGTCCATTTGGAAACGGAAGTTTAGGAGAGCGTTTTGGAAACTCTTAATACTCGGCAGATGCGTTTTGTGTTCAGGTTCAAGGTTTCTGCCTTGGCTTAAGTATGCAGCAGGCGGCGCGAATTTTCGGCGAGGCTCACCCAAAGTGAGCAAACAATAATATCCCCAGGAAAGGTGCACTACCCTCGATGACATTGATAAACCAATCCCCCCGGACCTTTAAGATCGCACTCATATTTTTCGTTCTCCTCATTCTCCCATTCCAACCCTCAGTTCTTGCTAAGAAACGTCACGCTGATGCTCCGCGTCGCAAAGTTGCGCGCGTCGAAAGAGGCAGGAACGAGCGAGGCAGAAAGCTGTCGGCCAAAGAGCGCCGCGCAGCGAAGCGTGAACAGCGCTTGTCGGCTCGGGATTCGAGACGCGATTCCAGACATGGGGCAAAAGCGAAACTATCAAAACGCGAACTTCGTCGCGAGGCTGCCCGCGAACAAGCGTCATCAGTCAAGGCCCTCGAACGAAGACTCCACCGGCCGCTGAGCAGGCGTGAACGCACCGCGGAATTGCGCCGCATTGAAGCTCAACGCCGGCGGGAAATCCTCGAAGCACGACGGCGCGCGGAAGCTGCGCGACTAGCGGCAATTGCCCGGCAGCGGGCGATCGATGAGGCTTTACGCAACGAAGTGCGGGTGATGATTGCCCGCGACAACACTGCAGGCGAAGATCCTGAAGTGCGCCGGGCAGCAGTGAATGCGCTGGGAAATCACGCCGGTACAGTCGTGGTCATGGACCCGATGAATGGCAAGGTTTATTCGATAGTTAATCAGGAATGGGCCCTGCGTCGCGGTTTCAAGCCGTGCTCGACTATAAAATTGGTGACCGGTGTGGCCGGTCTCTCGGAAAACATCATTCCGCCTTCAGAGTTAGTGTCTGATCGACCGCGCATGGATCTCACTTCTGCCCTGGCGCATTCAGACAACTCTTATTTTGAACATGTTGGGAGCAGTCTTGGTTTTGACAAGATGGTCCATTACGCGCGCGAGTTAGGCTTGGGCGAGAAGACTGGTCTTAACGTGCCTTTCGAATATCCGGGCCGCTTGCCTGAAATGAAACCGGGTTTCACTGTGCGTCGCATGTTTTCATATGCAGATGGGTTTGAAGTCACGCCACTGCAACTCGGCAGTCTGGTTTCTGCCATGGCAAATGGAGGCAAACTCTATGAGCCGCAAATTCCCCGCAATGCACAGGAAGCGGCGCGCTTCAAAGGAAAAGTCCGGCGCAAGCTGAACATTGACAGCGCCGTTTTCCAACGCATGATCCCGGGAATGGTAGGCGCCGTTAATTACGGCTCCGGACGTCGTGCTTATGATCCGACGCAAACAGTCGCTGGAAAGACTGGTACTTGTAACGGAGGCGAGGGAAGCTGGGTAGGTTTGTTTACCTCCTACGCTCCGCTGGCAAATCCTAAGTTAGCTGTCGTCGTTATCACACGCGGCACGGATGCCCACCGGCATTTACCAGCGGCAGTGGCCGGCCAAATCTATCGCGATCTCAGTCGCCGCTTTGGTACGCCCACACACCTACAGATCGCTTCTACTCCAGATGACGAAGAGAACGAAGCAGCAGAAGACGCCGCGGTTACCGCCGAGACCAATACCGGCGACAACGCGCAGGCTTCAACCAATGCCCAGCCTGCTGTGGCGCCTTCCACGACTCGTGTGCCGCTGGTAAATGGACCGGCACAGCGCGAGAACGTGAAAACCGTACTGATGCCAATACCATCTCGTAACGGTCAAACCTCAAATGCGGCAGGTTCGAAATCTCCAACTGCTACAAAGGCCCCAGTCAAAGTTACGTCTCAACCTGATGATCGGCTGCGAAGAACTCAGTTGCCGCGGCCCTGAGTCTAGGCATCTAAAACTCCTGGGAATTAACTGCGCCGGTAGGTCTTTTAAAATGACCGCCGGCGCAGTGGTCTTTTACAAGACATTTGCTGAATGTTTTTCGATGCACCTGCCGCCTTGACAGGTCCGCGGAGTTGCAGGAATATTGCGGACGTTGTTTTTTAAGACTCTATTGTTCGACGACACTGTGGTTCTCTCCTGACAAACACCGCGGATCGGCAACTGGTTTTTCGAAGCATGCATCTTACTGTTGCCCTGATGCGGCATGCGAATTGTCTCTGCCAGGGTAGACGGATAAGAGAACTTGGGAGGTTTTGACGACTGATGAAAAAGATTATTAGCCTACTTGCCATTTACGCGAGCCTGGCAGTGATGGCTGCAACAGTATTAACAAACAATACTCAAGCCAACGCTCAAACGCCCGCGCCCGCGGCGGCCGCGCAGGGGCAGTGCACCGATGAAAAGAAAGGCGCCTGGTATGCCGACTTCACCAAGTTTCGTATTCCAGATCCGGCAAAAGCTTATGACGCTGCCAGGAAGTATCTGGCCGCTTGCCCGCAAGAAGAAGGTCCGATACCGGCGTATCTGAAGAAGTGGTCCGCGCAATACGAAAAAGACGATCGTCGGCAAAAATTTCAACCTTTGCTTTACAATGACAAGAAATACACCGAAGCGCTCACTATCGGGAAAGAAATCCTGGCTGAGGACCCGAACAATCTTAGGACTCTGATCGACATGGGCTGGGGCAGTTACCTTGCCGCCGTAGCCTTGAAAAATGAAAGTCTTAATTCCGATGCCGTGATGTATTCGAAGAAAGCGATTCAGCTTATCGAAGCCAACAAAGCTCCGGAAAGTTGGCAGCCGTTCAAATCCAAAGAAGAAACGCTGGCCTACCTTTACAATGTTGTCGGGCGCCAGGCCGTTAAAACAAATCCAACGGAAGCGCTCAATGCTTTGATCAAGTCAATGCAAATGGAAACGGACCTTAAGAAAGATCCGTGGAACTACTACTTCATCGGTGTTTCTTATGAGACCGGTCCGTACGCCAGTTTGTCAGCGGCTTACAAAGCCAAGTATCCGGGTAAAGATGAGACGACTGAGAGCAAGCTGGCACTCGAGAATATTAACCAGGTTATCGATCGAATGGTTGATGCTTACGCGCGCGCAGTCGCTTTGGCCGGCACGGATGCGAAGTATCAAGCGCAAAAGAAAGATTGGCTGGATGCGGCGAGCACCTGGTACAAGTATCGGCACAACCAATCGGACACCGGTTTGAACGAAATGATCGCCAGCGTATTGTCTAAGCCGCTGCCGCCGTTGCCGACGCCGATCACGACGTTGCCCGCAACGACTCCGGCTGCGACAACTCCGACTTCTGGAAACCCCGGCGCGGCTGGCGCTAGCACTTCGAGTGGCGCGGCGGTCTTGCCGGCGGGAACTAAACCAGTGGGTTCTGCGGTTCCGGCAGTGACACCACCGACCACGAAAACAACGACGACCGCTGCGGCTACAACTACGGTGTCAACCAAGACGACCACTAAACCGAAGCCGCGCAACAATCACAGACGTCACTGAAATCATTCAACAGCTTACTTTCCGAAAATGCCGGGAGCTTGTCTGACTGTCGACGAGGCTTCCGGCCTTTGTTATGGCGAGACCTACCGTTAAGCAACCGCAGACGCTACCCGATTTGGATCTATTGGAAACTATTCTGTCTTACAAATTTCAGAACCGTGCACTGCTCGAACGAGCGGTCACCCATCGATCCTGGGCCCATGAACAAGTAGCTCCGGGTGCTGAGGATGAGGCACGGCGGCTCCACAATGAATCGTTGGAGTTCCTGGGAGATTCCGTGCTGGGACTGATAGTTGCTGATTATTTATGTAAGGCCTACCCGGAAGTTACAGAAGGCGAATTGTCTCGAATGAAGCACCGCCTGGTGAGCGCGCCGACGTTGGCCACAGCCTCAGCACGTATGCAACTCGGAGACTTTTTGAAATTTGGCCGCGGGGAAGAAAAGAGTGGCGGGCGCAGCAAAGATGCTTTACTTGCTGACGTCCTCGAAGCCCTGACTGGTGCAATCTTTCTCGATGGCGGATTGTCTGCCGCCACCGATTTTGTGCAGCGCGTAATTGGTGAGGAGCTGCGGGTGGTAACACCTAAAACCGCGGCACAAGCCGACTACAAGACGTTGTTACAGGAAAAACTACAAGCCGAGCGACGAGCCGCGCCGCGCTATTCAGTGGTCGAAGCGCTGGGGCCGCCGCATAAACGCACGTTTCATGTTGAAGTCAGTTGGGATGGCGGCAACGTTCGCGCCGAAGGTCGCTCAATTAAAGCAGCCGAAACGGCTGCGGCGAAGCAAGCGTTGGCGGCCATGAAAGGCCCGCTTGGCGACGCTTAACCTGTCGCGGACCGCGAGCAGTAGCGAGCGGATGTGAAGCTCAACAGTCAGGATGCGCCTGTGTCATCTCAAAAAAGCGCAGACCTTGTAGTTGGACTTCAGAAACAGGCAAGTCAGACTTGACCATCGCAGACAACGTATCTAGGATAATTTTGTAGATGAGCAGTAACCCTTCCAGCGGTCGCAGCAAAGAGAGCGGCGTCGAAACGAAAACGGAAGCGGCGCCGTTTTCTTTTTCCAAGATTTTCCAACGCAACGGTCACGGCCAACCACCGGTAGAAACCAAGCCTAAAGGTCCGCCAAAATCCGTTTGGCGCGAGTATTTCGAATCGGCCGTAGTGACCGTCATCATGGCGCTGTTCGGTATGACCTTCATTGTGCAAGCAGTGAAGGTGCCGACCGGCTCAATGCAGAACACGATTACAATTGGCGATCACTTGCTGGTCAACAAATTTATCTTTGCGCCCGGAAAGTCGCTGCCGTTTCTGCCGCAACGCGAAATACGGCGTGGAGACATCATCGTTTTCAAGTATCCGGGCAATCGTTACGATCCCAGCCGCGACGATCGACCTGACAACAAACCGATCACGACCAACTACGTAAAGAGAGTCATCGGTCTTCCCGGAGATCGCATCCGGATGGAAGGCAGAAATCTGATCATCAACGGCAAGCTGCTTCCCGAACACCAAATCGAAGCAATTGATAACAACGACAAAGCGCCGCTCAACCTGAAGAACGCATCACCGCGCAAGCCCGGCGAGCCTTATGACGTTTACTACAATCCCGATTTCGCGGAAGAGAATTATCCCATCTTCAGACTGGAAGGTGACGGGAAGGAAATCGTTATCCCGGCCGGCAAATATTTCGTGATGGGAGACAATCGCAACAACAGCGAAGACAGTCGCTATTGGGGTTTTGTGCCGCGCGAACTTGTCATCGGCAGAGCGATGTTTGTCTATTGGTCCTACGACGAGAGCGCGCCCTCAAGCGGCAATTTCATTCTGGACTTCTTCAATAACACGCGCTGGAGCCGCACCGGTACCATGGTTAAATAGCTGGCTCGGCTCGCGTGCAATATTCAAAAGTTTTCGGCCTTCCTCCAGCTTAAATCCCTCTGTATTCCGTTCGATTGTGAGCACGGGCCGCGTGCTAGAATCCGTGCCTCCACTTCAAGTGCCAAGCTTCATCCGATGGATGGTTCGTTGTGAATTTGAAAAAATTCAGCGCTAGCGTATGGACACGCCTAAGTGAGCACGACATATTTGGCCGCGCCGCACAGCTCTCGTACTATTTTCTGCTCGCGCTTTTTCCGCTGTTGCTGTTTCTGATGACCTTGCTTGGTTATTTCGCCCAGGCAGGTTCCGATCTCCGCAACAAGTTGCTCACTTACCTCGCGACGGTTATGCCTTACTCGGCCGTTACGCTGGTCCATACTACGCTGGACGAGATCAGTCAGTCGGCCGGTGGCGGCAAGCTGTCTTTGGGTTTGCTGGCGGCACTGTGGGCAGCGTCAAACGGCATGGGCGCAATCAGCGACACGCTGAACGTCGCCTACGGCGTGAGGGAACGACGCCCGTGGTGGAAGGTGAGGCTGGTGTCGATCTTTTTGACCGTCACGCTTTCGTTCATGATTGTCGCGGCCCTGGCCATCGTCTTGTATGGTGGACATCTTGGTGAAGCACTCGCCAACCACTTCGGTTTCAGCAATGCTTTTACGATCGTTTGGAAGATTTTACAGTTTCCCATCGCGCTCTTTTTTATCTTGTTGACGTTTGATCTTATTTACTACTTCGCGCCCGACGGCAGGCGCGAACGGAATTGGTGGGGTATGGGAACGGTGACCGCTGTGGCGCTTTGGCTGCTCGTCTCGTTTGGATTCCGAATCTACCTGCACTTTTTTAACTCCTACAGCGTTACCTATGGCTCGCTCGGCGCGCTAATCATCCTGATGTTATGGTTCTACTTCACTGGGCTGGCAATTCTGATCGGCGGAGAAATCAATTCCGAGCTGGAGAAAAACACATAGCCATCATGGACGTATCGGTTAACTGCGGCGGCAATGGGCCCCCAAGGTTCATGATTCGGGCAGCGCACGGTGCACTGATTGTTATCGCTCTGTTCGTGCTTGGCGCTTTGCCGATGGCAGCACAGAAGAAGAAGACGGCAAAAGCGAAGCCGGCGCCGGCCAAGCCAATCGATGAACTGACAAGCTTGCGCGAGGAATTCATCAAGGCAACAAACGACTACAAGGCGAGTTTGGAAAAGCTGTTAGCTAGTTACGAAAAGAATACAGCCAAAGCCGAAACGCGTTTGAGTCAAACAAGAGAACTATTCGCGCAGGGGCTGGTTTCAAAAAATGATGTTGAAGCAAGCGAGCGGACACTGGCCGAAGCTAACGATAAGGTGGCCGAGACCAGGCAGCGCATGAACAGCGCCGACGCGCAGATCGCGGACACGTTGCTCGAGGCAGAAGCGGAGAAGTCGCTTTCCAAAGCCGGGCCAATGGCAAAAGGCTCAATGCTGAAAACCTCGGCCTATATTCGTTACAATGGCAGCGCGCCATGGGCCCTATCAGACGCGTGGAAAGTTCAACGTTTTTTTCTTGATACTTTTAAGAAGCCGCTGCCGATCGCAGTTTTCGGTCAGGGCGCAGTTCATGATCGTTGGCGACTGGACCATCACAACGCGATGGATGTCTCGCTGCATCCGGATGGCGCCGAAGGACAGGCG
>DATNOG010000207.1:0-5014 GCA_035601415.1 Pyrinomonadaceae bacterium
AAAGCGTCGCGACCCAAAATTATCGGCGCGTCGACCGCAACGCCAGAAAGTATGTCAGTGGGAATGCCGCGTAGCACGAGCTCGCCAATGCTGATGGTGGTCGGCGCCACGCGCCTCGCGTTTATGGTGCCGCCGCCTAAATCGAGGCTGGGGATTGTGTGCGGCGTTTTGTTCCCGCCGATCACGATTATTTGCCGATCGCTGATTGCCAGTCCAAAACGCGATCCAGTGTCGATCAAAGCAAGTCTGCCGTCGCCCAGTCTAACGAATGGTCTGCCGCTGTCTCCGCGACGCAGCCAGTCGACAGTAGCGCCGTCACTTGATGAACGATGGCTTAATTCCGCGGCGCTATCCAGTGCTTCAATCTGGCCACCAGGGATGTCTATTGAGTATCCGTAGGGAGCAAACGCCTCAGTGGGATCGAGAATTCCATCAACCCCAGCAGGTAGTTGACTGACAATCAATGCAGTTTGTCCCGGTGGCAGTAGGTTGCTTTGATAGCCCAGCGCCAGCGTATCGATGGCGGCTTCGCGATTGGAAGAAGTGGTTGCGCCGCTGAGTCCACCGACCAGAGTCTGACGCGTTTGCATTATTTTTAAACCCGCTGCGGTAACTAACCAGTCGCTAACCACGTTAAGGCCTGCACCAGTATCAATGACAAAAACGAATGGGCCGCGCCCGTTAACCCAGGTGCTTATCAGGAGGCCCCGATCTCTATTCACTCGAAACCGAGCCGGTTGTGGCAACGTTGAATCGCGACGAACTTGCCCGGAGCGCTGGCCGGCAAAGAAATGGGCAGCCCCCGAAACAGGGACTGCCCATGCGACTGCTGCCAGAACGCTCAATGCGATCGAGAGTCTTACTCTCATGTACGCCACATTATCGAAGCCCTTCAGTTAGTAGCGTCGGTTGCGGTGGCGGAGCTTATAAGTGTAAAGAGCGGAACCGCCGGCGCCTGCGAGCGCGCCAATGCCGGCACCCTTCTTACCGCCAATAACACCGCCCAGGATAGCGCCAGCGCCAGTACCCATCGCCAGCGTCAGCTTATCGCGATGTTTCTGCCAGAAGCTGCGGCCGCGCGGTCGTTGATAGTCGTAGTAAACCCTACGTGAACTACCATAGTTGCGCGCGTAAGTGCGACCACTTCTGTAGACGACGCCATTAGAGGCAACTTGATTTCCTGAAACACCAGCCTCGCAGGATCGGAATCCATCGCCGAACCCGGACTTGTAAGCAGTCTGTTCCTGTGTGGTATCAAACTGCGCGGGCACAGACGGTTCGTTGACCGATGCGTTTGGCTGGTAACGCGCGAACTGCGTGTCCGCGCTGGTCGAATACGCCGGCGTCGTGGTCGTCGTGTCGGCTGTGGTTGATTGGTTTCTCGAGTGCATTACAAAGGCGCCCACAGAACCGCCAATTAAAGCAGCGACCAGGGCGACCGGCAGCAATTTGTTAGTCATAATCATTGTTTCTATCTCCTTCGCAAATGTGTAGGCAGCATCTAACGCATATTTGTTCAGCAAGAACTGTACCTATTAACTGAATGCCACAGTTGCAAATCATATTAAAGCAGAAACTACAACGATCACAGCAAGTAGACCGGTTTTATTACGGATTCACAACTTAAACTTAATACTTCAATCAACGGATCCTCGAGTGAGGATCACGACGCGAGCGATATTACCCGATATGGAATCAAGCGGTATGCGAAATCAGCCAAAATAAAAAGGGCCAGGAAGATATTCCCGGCCCGTGTACCAAAGTATGTACCAATTTAACGCTGCTAACCGTCAGGCTGCCTTTTGTTGTTGCACTGGTTTATTTTCCCTGAGAAGTTCCAGCGCTTTTTTCATCTGTACATCTTCAACGACCGGTTTGACGGCGGGCGTTTCAGGCGCAACCTCACGTTTGTCATTCGGTTGATCGGGTTTCGCGACCTGATCATCGTCGTTGCCCGTCAAATCCTCCGGATCGAGTGCATCCGCCAGTTCGGGACGCTTCACTTCTACCGAGGGAGCGACACCCGAGTGGTTACGATCTTCGCCGAGAAATGGCTTGCCGCTAGCAGAAGCCCACTTTACCGTCGTTAGTAGCAATCCATCTCCGCCACGCAAGGTAAAGAGCTGTTGTTCCGCGCCGGCGCCGAAACTTTTTTCACCGACTACCTGACCGCGATTGCGATCGAGGAAGGCCGATGCGACAACTTCAGCGGCGCCCGCAGTACCGGCGTCGATCAACGCGACGACTGGTCCTGAGAAAATCGCAGACTTTGAATCGGCGGTAAAAGTTTTCAACGCCCTGCCTTCTCTGCCAGAAGTTTGTGCGAGCGTCCCATCTTTGACGAACAGATTAGCAACCGCTACCGCTTCGTCGAGCGAGCCGCCGGCTGTTCCGCGCAGATCAACGACAACTTTTTGTGCTCCCTGTTTTATCAACTCCTGCAACCGGGCGCGCGCGTCTGCGGCCTCGCCCTGGGCAAAGCTGTTCACACGCAGCACACCGATGCGACCAGCTTCCATGTGCGCTTCGGCAGCGGGCGCGCGAAATGAACTTCGCTTGACAGTCAGCGTGAGCGGCCGAGTATTGGCGCGCAGAATTCTCAGTTTTACTTCCGAGCCGGCCGGGCCATTCAAAAGCTGCTTCGCGTCGTAAAGCGAAATGTCTCGAGTTGCTTTACCGTCAATGTATTCAATGATGTCGCCAGCGCGAACGCCTACTTGATCAGCCGGCGAACCCTTCATTGGTGCAATCACGTAAAGATAAGATGCGACTTGCGAAAGCTCGGCGCCGATTCCAACCTCGTTGCTTTTCGCGTTTTCGTTATACTGGCGCACTTGATCCGGAGTGAGATAAGTAGAATAAGGATCCAGGCCGTAAGCTAAGCCGCGCAAGGCGCCCGCGCGAACCTTTTCCATGTTCGGCTCATCGACATAATCGTTCTGAATATGCTGAAGAACGCTCTCGAAAATGCGAAGTTGTGCATTCGGATCGTTTGCCGGCTGTTGAGCGCGGGTAGAAATCCAACCGCCAACGACGGTATAAATAGCCAGCATGGCTGACAAAATGATCAGGGAAAACTTAGTGCGAAATGACATTAGGTACCTCGTGTCTAAAACAATCCGGCGCTTTGAGTGCGCCCGTGGCTACGGTTCGTATGATACAGGCCGCCAGCTAAAGCGCGCAACCCGGGTTTGGTCATACCTGCCCGCTGTAATTTGAACGATTCGCGGGCGCACAATTGAGTGCTCAGCCCACGACCCTGCATGAAGAACAAAGACGTTACAGATTCGATTCGCGCTCCGGTTCTCGCTCTCGACCTCGGAGCTAAGCGCGTCGGCGTAGCCATCTCGGATGCACTGTCAATCTCGCTTACGCGTCTCGACGTTATTCCGCGGACGAATTGGAAGCAACTGCTTCGCGACGTCGAAAATTTAGCTCAGCGCTTTGACGCTCAAACCCTGGTAATTGGTTTACCGCTTAATCTAAATGGTTCTATGGGGGATGCCGCGAATCTGGCTCGCCAAACCGCGCAAAATTTCGCGCGTTCCCTGAAGCTGCCCGTTTATTTGCAGGACGAACGGTTGACTTCGGCAGAGGCTGAGGAGAACCTGCGCATGGCCGGCGTCCCGGCCGACGAAATCGGCAGTCGCGTCGATAGCGAGGCGGCCGCTTTGATTTTGCGCGACTTCCTGGCTGCGGATGAGCAAAGAATTCTTGTGCCACCGCATTTATCAGACTAGACCCACTTCATTTACACTAAACTCCGATGAAACGAATCCTGCTAATTATTTTCCTGGCTCTATTGATAATCGCCGGCAGCGCAACGGCCTGGGCCTATCGCGAGCTGCACACCCCCGTTCGCCACACAAAGCACGGCCAATATGTGGAAATCCCCAGGGGGTCATCGCCAACCGCAGTTGTGAATAAGTTGGCGAGCGAAGGAATCATCAAACACAGGTGGCCCCTGACGCTGTATTTAAAGTTAACGGCGGGTGGCACTGAGTTGAAGGCCGGTGAATACGACTTCCCTTCTCCTATCTCGCCCCTCGGCGTCTACGCCCGGTTGCGTGAAGGCGAACAACGCTTGTTGCGTTTGACCGTGATAGAAGGCTGGACACGCTGGGACATCGCGAATGCCATGGTGAAGATTCCGGAATTGCATCTGGCTGATGCAGACGAGGCGCTGCGCCTAATGGACAATGTTGAACTGATCAAGGATTTGGATCCGACGGCGAAGAACCTGGAAGGCTATCTCTTTCCTGACACTTATGATTTTCCGCCCGACACCAAGGCGTCCGATGTAATCAAGATGATGGTGAAACGTTTCCACCGCGAGTGGAAGCCGGAATGGTCACAACGCGCGCGCAACCTGGCAATGACGCCGCGGCAAGTTGTGACGACTGCTTCGTTGATTGAGACGGAAGCAAAGCTAAGCGATGAACGACCACTGGTTGCCTCGGTAATTTACAATCGTTTGCAGAAAGACATGGCGCTGGCAGTCGACTCGAGCATCATCTATGCGTCGAAGCTCGAAGGAAAATGGCATAACGACGGCAAGGTTTACAAAAGCGATGTTGAACGGCGCTCGCCCTACAACACGCGGCTCCACGCCGGCTTGCCGCCTGGTCCAATTGCCGCGCCCGGAAAGAGTTCGCTCGAAGCGGCGCTTTATCCCGCCACTACAGACTATCTGTATTACGTTCGCGAACCGTCGCGAGATGACGGCGCGCACAATTTTTACAACAACGAGCACGACTTCGGTGTTGGCGTGCAGGCCCTCAGAAACTGGGAAGCGCAAAGAGACGCAGCGGCCGGCAAATAGATCTATCCGCAGGTTTCGCAATTGGAATCGAGCCACCTTCCTTGAAATTGCGTGTCCCTTAATCTATTCTGAAGTTGCGATCTCCCTGCAGCAAAACGTCTTCATTTCTCAAAGGTTGTGTACGATGAAATTCGCAGTTGCTCTGCTGATAGTTATTCTGACCAGTGCTCCCGCCTGGTCACAGGGTAAGGG
>DATNOG010000208.1:0-10898 GCA_035601415.1 Pyrinomonadaceae bacterium
CGCTGCTTAATGTCCAATATCGTTGCGGTAGATCTGGCCGCCTTTCATCACCAAACGTACCCGCCGTAGCGCCGAAAGATCGCGCGTCGGATCACCGTCGACTGCGATTAGATCGGCAAACAGTCCGGGCTTGACTGCGCCAATCTTGTCTTGCATATGTAACACGCGCGCGTCGATCGAAGTCGCCGAACGCAAGGCATCTATTAGCGGCATGCCCCAGTTCACCATGGCTTCAATCTCTCGCGCGTTATCGCCATGAGCAAAGACGCCGACATCGCTGCCGCTCGCAATAGTAACACCCGCATCCAGAGCCTGTTTGAAAACAATTTTCTTGCGTTCTGCGTTCGCGCCGGCGACTGCCAATGTCGGACACAGTGCTGTGCCGTGCTCTTTCATCAAGCGAAAGATTTCCGGCGTGCCGCCGTCGCCATGCTCGATTGTCTCGACGCCAGCCAGCGTGGCGCGACGCATTCCCTCGGTTGAAGTTGCATGTGCAGAAACCGGAATGCCTGCGCTACCGGCAACCTCGACTGCCAGTTTTAGTTCGTTCAGCGTAAACGTCGCGTGCGCCGCGCCGCCTGAGCCCCAGCGATAATCGGCGTAAACCTTAATCCAGTCGGCGCCCTTGCCGATTTGTTCACGCACCACGCGCGTAAGTCCATCGACACCGTCTGCTTCTTCCGCGCCCTGCGGCACGGTCCATTCCGGAGCGTAACCTTTCGGACCATAACTGCCACTCGCCACAATTGCGCGCGTTGCCACTACCATGCGCGGCCCGGGAATGATTCCCTGTTCCACTGCCTGCTTCAAACCGACATCTGCATAGCCGGCGCCTTCAGTGCCAAGATCGCGGATGGTGGTGAAGCCGGCGAGCAGGGTGCTGCGTAAATGGTTGGTCGCGCGCGCTACGCGCAAACTCAGAGCTTCGCGCGCTACCTGATCGTTCCAAACCGTTTCGCTGTAAGGGTGAAGCATGACGTGCGAATGCGCATCGATCAAACCGGGCATCAGGGTTAGTCCCGGTAAATCAATTACCTTCGCATCGCTGGGAGCTTTAATTTCACTGGCCGGCCCGGCAGCTTCAATCTTTTCGCCGCGCACCAGCACCGACCAACCGTCATGTAGTTGCGCCGATTCGCCATCAAAGACGTGTGCCGGCTTCAGCAGGTAGATCGTCTCAGGGGGCTTTTGAACAACGGATTGTGTTCGTGCAGATGGCATCATTTGCAAAAGCATAGATGTAGCCACGAAACAGATAAGAATGATCACGAAACATCGCATAGTGCTGTGCTTCAGAACTTAACGACAAATAGATTTCTAACATCAAAACCGGATCTGCAGAATTCTGCAGAGGCACGACTGATGGGCAGCATTGAGTGAGACCAACGCCCCCTCACCATAAATCTAAGCGGCGCGTTTCTTTTCAGCCCCCTTAGTTTTGCGTACGCTCGTCGCGCGCAAACACGAACTCTCGGAAGAAACATTGTTCAGCTTCTTCAGGCTCGATGCCGTGATCGCGCAAATGTTGTATGTTGCCGTTTTTCTTATTTTCATCGTCCCATTCAAATCGACTCCAGCCAGGTTGCCTCATGAAATACTCCAATTATTGTAGCGGCAAAATGGGTAAATATGACAATGGCACGTACAACAAGCATCACAACTTCTACGTTACGGTAAATCCTTTCTTTTTGAGCCACTCGCGCACAACTTCCGCCTGGTTGCGTTTATTCGCGTCCACCTCGTAATTCAGTTGGCGCATTTCTTCAGTTGAAATGGCATGCGCGAGTTTTGTCAGCACCTCGCGCAGTTGCGCGACCCGCGCCAGCGTGTCTTGCCGGATAAGATAAACCGCTTCATAGGGTGGAAAGTAATGCCGGTCATCTTCGAGTTGAAACAAATCGAGCGCGGCAATCCTTCCTTCAGTTGAGTTGCCTGCAATCAAATCAACCTTGCCGGATGCAAGTGCGATGTAAGTCAATGAAAGGTCCATCTCGCGCGGTTGATCTGCAAACTTCAATCCATAAGCTTTCGAAAAGCCCGAATAGCCATCGGCGCGTGACATGAAATCCTGGCCAAAGCCGGCGCGCCAATTGCTCGCGTAGGGTATCGCATCAGAAATCGTCTTCAACTTCAACTTCCGCGCCTCAGCGCCGCGAATGAGAATTGCAAAAGAGTTTTCAAAACCGAGCGGGTCGCTGACTGCAACGCCGAATTTTTGCGCGTACTCAGCCTTGACTTGTTCGTAGACTGCGCGCGGGTCGGTGATCGGTTGATGATGAAGGATCGCGGTGTACGAGGTGCCGGTATATTCCGGATAGAGATCAAGGCGTCCCGCCAGCATCGCATCGTGCGGAAGATTTCCACCCAATTCGTACTTGCGTTCCACGGTCACGCCGCGCGCTTCCAACATCTGCGCCACAATTTCGGCGAGGATGGCGGATTCAGTGAAATCTTTTGAGCCAACCACGACCCTCGCGCTATTCGCCGGACCACTTGCAGAATTCAAATTGCGCCGTCCTGAAAAATAACTTCCAAAGATTACTGCTGAAGCGATGACTGCAACCGCCACTAACGCGATTACCTTTGCTTGCGATCTCGTTCTTCCTTTTCGCCGTTTGGCTAACGAGAAATGATGTTCGAGCAGGCCCAAACCAAAGTCTGCAGTCAAAGCCATCAAGGCCGCGGGAACCGCGCCGGCCAGCAACAAATTGTTGTCATATTGTCTCAGCCCACGAAAGATGTAAACGCCGAGCCCGCCGGCGCCGACCGCGGCAGCAATGGTTGCCACGCCAATCGCAATCACCATTGCGACGCGCACGCCAGTAATGATCACCGGCATCGCTAAAGGCAGTTCCACTTGCCAAAGAATCTGCCGGCCAGTCATGCCCATCGCTACCGCTGCTTCGCGCACATTTGGATCGACGCCCACAATACCGGTGACCGTGTTTCGAATTATCGGCAGTAACGCATAGACCACCAGCGCAACGATCGCAGTGCGCGCGCCAATGCCGCCAATGAAAGGCAGCGGGATCAGAAAGCCAAACAAGGCCAGACTGGGAATCGTCTGCATGATGTTGGCGATGCCCAGCACGGGACCACGCAAGGATTTTCTGCGCGTGAGCAGAATGCCGGTGGGAATTCCAATCGCGACCGCCACGAAGGTTGAGATCAGTACCAGCCACAAATGCTGTCGCAGCAGCGTGAATAGTTCCGGCCAGTTTTGTTTTAGAAAATTGAAGAAACTCACGGCGCCTCCTCCTGAACGGAACCAGCAGAGACGCGTAACGTTTCCAGGTACGCCATCGCTTTTTCGTTTTTGGACTTAAGAAAATTCTCGGGCGTTTCCAGCAGCAATAATTTGCCGGCATGCATCAGTCCGATGCGCGAGCCGAGCAATAAAGCCTCGCGCACATCGTGCGTTACAAACACCGCGGTTTTCTTCAAACGTTTGCTGAGTTCCGCAAACTCGCGTTGCAGACTGGCGCGTGTCAACGGATCCAGCGCACCGAATGGCTCATCGAGCAGAAGCAGTGGTGGATCGGCAGCAAGCGCGCGCGCTACGCCAATGCGCTGCCGCTGGCCGCCGGATAATTCCGCCGGATAGCGATCGGCGAAATCGCGCGGTTCAAGTCCAACCAGTGACAACAATTCGTCGACGCGATTTCTGATGCGCGCTGGTTCCCAACCTTCAAGTGCCGGGACGAGAGCGACGTTTTTTGCGACGGTGAAATGAGGAAAGAGGCCGCCTTCCTGAATCACGTAGCCAGTGCGGCGGCGCAAGCGAATCGGATCCCAGGCTTTCGTTGACTTGCCTTCGATGCATACTTCGCCCGCATCCGGCATTAACAGACAGTTGATTAACTTGAGCGTTGTGGTTTTGCCGCAACCTGACTCACCGAGAAGAACCAGCGTCTCGCCCGGCGCAACTGAAAAACTGAGATGAGAAATTATCGGAGCGGCTGCAGACGCATGCGAGAAACTGACATCGCAGAATTCAACCAGCGGTTTGTCAGGAGGTTCAGACATCTTTCGGAGGACATGGATCAAAGACAGGATTTACAAGATGAACAGGATTACGAGGCAACTGCAAACACTCATTTACTTTTTGATCTTGTCCATCGTGTAAATCCTGTCTCTTTTTGCCTAAACTGCCAACAGCAAATTGCTGCTGAACTGCTGCGCGCGATCCTGCCAGGTTTGCGCGCGAGTGAAACCCGTCGCCTCAGCCAGTTTGCCAATATCAACCAAATCATACTTATAAGAATTCTCAGTATGAATTTGTTCGCCTTCCGCGAACTGCACTTGCATGTCGAGCTTCCTGATAGCCACGGTTTGTTCGCGTGTGCTCTCGATATAAATTTCTACGCGCCCGGCCGTTTCATTGTAGAACGCGCGATGCGCAAAGGCGCGCAGGTCAAATTCACCACCAAGCTCCCGATTGATGCGCGCCAGCACATTCAAATTAAAAGCGGCCGTCACTCCGAGCGCATCGTTGTAAGCGGCCTCGAGCACGGCTTTGTCCTTTTTCAAATCCGCGCCCAGCAAAAGCGCGTCGCCTTCGTTTAGCACCTGACGCAGCGCCCGCAAAAACTTCAAAGCTTCATCCGCGTCAAAGTTGCTGATGTTCGAACCAAGAAAGAGTGCGAGCGTCCGCGTCCGCGGTTTGTGCTGCAAGTCTGAAAGCGCCGCAAAATAATCCGCAGCATAAGCTTCGATTCTCAAGCGCGGATACGATTGCAGCAGGATGCGTGAACTGTTCTCCAGCGCCGTCGCCGAAATATCCACCGGCATGAACAGCAAGTCACTTTGTTTTCGCAGCAGCGCCTCAATTATCAGCCGAGTTTTAGACGCGCTGCCGCTGCCCATTTCAATCAAGGTCGTGGGCCCGGCAACCGAACTAATAATCTCGTCCGCGTAACGCTCGAGGATTTCATTCTCGGCACGCGTCAGGTAATACTCAGGCAACAAACAGATGGCTTCGAAAAGTTGCGAGCCAAGTTCATCGTAGAAATACTTGGGCAGAAAACGCTTTGGTTGAGCAGAGAGCCCACGCCGCACATCATCAGCAAGGCCAGCCAGCGGATCGCGCGTGACCAGGTTACGAATGAACAGCTTTTCTTCATGCGCCGGTTTCAGCTCTGTTTTTGACACAGTGTTTCTGGTCACCTTTCCCTGATGTTGCCGTTCGGGATATAGCTTGGTTCACGATGGGGTCTGGTTATGATACCGGATCGAACTCGATTAACAACCCTTGACCCACCAGCCGTAGCTCCGGTTCCGACAAGGCGATGCGGCGCCAGGTCTCAATGTCTTTACAGTCGAGTCCGAAAATCTTAACAACCCAGCGTCGCAACTTCTTTCAATCACTTTCTCGATTGACTCCCCGAATCATGCTTTTACGACCCAGCTTGACCGGCGGCTTATGCTCCGGCAAGATCGCACGGCTATGCTTTACTTGACTTCCCCCGCGACCATTTCGGTTCGTAAACATTTCCCCAAAGGTTTCTTCTGCTTGATTGCCGTGCTGTTCGCACTGGCGCCGGTTAACGCGCAAACCTATCGTCACGAAGTGGAAACTGGAGACAAGACTTCGGTTTCAGTGAAGAGTCGCAACGGTCGCATTAGCGTTATTGCTACGGACGAGCAGCAAAAGAAAGTCACGATCGAAGCTAGTTCCGCCGGCGCCCTGGTTGATCAAAGCGACGTCCTGACGGTAGCGAAAGGCGGCGAGGTGAGTATCACGGTGCGCGATCGTCGCGAGAAAGATCGGATCGACCTCGTCGTCCATGTACCTGCGCGAACAAAAGTCAAAATCGAAAGTGAAGCCGGTGCTGTTGATGTGGTGGGCAATCTGGAATCGGCCCAGGTCAGCACCAACACGGGCACGATTCACGCCGACGTGCCGCTCGACGCCGTCAAATTTAATTTCATCTGGAGCGCGAGCCGGCCGCGCTTTTTGAGTGACGTTGAGTTGCCGAAGGTGAAAGAAAGAGCCGCCGGCGCCTTCACAATTTCCGGAAAGCTGGGCGACGAGAAACCTGATAAGGCGGAACGCGTACAGCTCGAGTTTCTGACTCAACGCGGGGTCGTTTTGCTCAACGTCGATCCGGCGATGGTGCCTCCGGATTTGCGCGAGCGCCCGCTTACCGAAGCTGCGCGCGCGATTGTCCGCAGTGGTGATAGTCAATTGACCGATGCGATTCGGAAAGTGTCGCCGAAAATGTTTGGCGATTATGCAATGACCCTGCCGCCACCTGAGAAGCAGCCGGAACTCGTCAAACGTTCAGCGCCCGGCCAGTTCGTCAGCGCATTGTCGCCGCAACTGATGCGTTTTAATGCCAGCGTCATGGATCGCAACGGCCGCGCCATCGGCGGCATGAAAGAAACTGATTTCACTGTTTTTGAAAACGGCGTCGAGCGCGAAGTGAAACAGGTAACGCCCACCAACGAGCCGTTTAATCTAATTCTTCTTCTCGACGTGTCGGGCAGCGTTGAAGAACGCATTGACTTCATTCGTAAAGCCGCGCGCGACTTTTTGAACACGGCCAGCCCGCAGGATCGCATTGCCATCATCAGTTTTCGCGATGACATTCAGGTGATTTCGGACTTCACTACTGATCGCCGCCTGCTCTCGAAGAAACTTGAGGACATCGATGCCGGTGGCGCCACTGCGCTCTACGATGCGCTGGGTTATGTCCTGGCCGATCCGGTGAAGAAACTACGCGGCGAACGAACCGCAATCGTGATTCTTTCCGACGGCGACGACAACAGATCGTTTCTGCCTTTTCCGGCGATTCTGGAAGCGCTGGTGGAGTCAGGCGCACTGATCTATCCGCTGTACATTCCTTCAGGTTTAATTCCGGAAGGCAGCGTCCCCAAACCAGAAGTGACCATTGATCCTTTGCGCACTCGCTATTTGACACTAACGACGCGCGCCGAAGAAGAAGGTAAGAAACTCGCGACCGCATCTGGTGGAGTTTATTATCCGATCCATCGCCTGGAAGATTTGCAGCGCGCTTACGATGACGTTGTGATCCAACTCCGCACTGCGTATACAATCACGTACGCTTCAAATTCGCGTTCGTCCACTAACCCGCGCGTGCGCGTCCGCGCCAACCGCGACGGCGCGTCAGTGCGGTTGAGCCCGGTGGTAGGCGTGGCAACACCTTAAGTTTTCAAACAACATTTCGCTTTACTCTAGCGACGCTTGGTAGGATGTCCCAACCACTCTTCAATTCCCTTTTCGACGAAGTTGAGCGCCGCCCGCTGACTGTCAGCGAGCTGACTGAGTCGGTGCGCAAGGCGATCGAGGCACGCTTTGCTTCTGTTTGGGTTGAAGGCGAGATTTCAAACTTCAAGGCGCATTCATCGGGCCACTGGTATTTCACAATCAAAGATGAAGGCGCTCAACTGCGCGCGAAGTGTTTTCGTTCGGCGAACAGTCGCATACGTTTTCGGCCTACTGATGGCTTGCATGTGCGCGCCCGCGGGCGTCTGTCAGTTTATGAGGCGCGCGGCGACTATGAAATGATCGTCGAAGCGCTCGATCCCGCCGGCGCTGGCGCACTACAAGTTGCCTTTGAACAGCTGCGCGATCGTCTTCAAGCGGAGGGTTTGTTTGCCGAGGAACTGAAACGCGCGCTGCCGGTTTTTCCCGGACGAGTCGGAGTTGTCACGTCGCCGACTGGCGCCGCTATTCGCGACATTCTCAACGTCATCTCGCGGCGTACGCGAACGGTTCATGTGCTTTTTTCGCCGGCGCGGGTGCAGGGCGAAGGCGCGGGGCCAGACATTGCCCGGGCTATTAAACTAATCAACCAGCATCATACGAACGCGTTACGGGATGGGCGCCATATGGATCTGGTAGACGTGCTGATTGTGGGACGCGGCGGTGGATCAACTGAGGACCTCTGGGCATTCAACCAGGAAGAAGTGGCGCGCGCTATTCGCGCTTCCACGATTCCGGTTATCTCCGCCGTGGGCCATGAGACTGATTTCACGATCGCCGACTTTGTAGCCGACCGGCGTGCGGCAACGCCGTCGGCCGCTGCCGAATTGGTTGCAGCGCGCGAGGATCAGATTTGCTCATCGATCGAACAGTTGGGCCAAAACCTTGCGCGCCTCATTCGTTACCGCATCGTAAACGCTCGAACCCGTGTTCAGACGCAAGCGCTATCGCACGCTTTCGATGAAGTGCGGGCCAGACTTCGCGAAGCGAATGCGGCGATGACAATCGCCGGCCATCGTCTGCAAATCCTGACACAGGAATCCTTGCACGTCGCCGCGGCGCGAGCCGGCGAGTTGAGTCGCAGGCTTTCGCCCGCGGAGTTAAGCGGGCGTCTCGCCAACGCTCGCAATCGTTTTGAGTTGGTCGCTTCCGGCAGCCAGCTTGCAGTTGAAAAGCAGATGGACGATGCGCAAAAGCGTTTTGCGCTGGCCGCGGCTTCGCTCGATGCGCTATCGCCGCTGGGTGTATTGCGACGTGGTTATGCGATCGCGCAGAAGGAAGACGGCACTCTGCTGCGCGATGCAAGCGCTGTTGCAGCGGGTGATGCAGTCAACGTGCGGCTGGCCAAAGGAAAGATTGCGGCGCGCGTAGAGAGCGTCGAGGATGATGCGTAGCGTCCAATCTTTCGGTAAAACCGGCAACGCAAATCGCGGTTCTGTAAACTTCGCTCGCGAATGTTCGCTGCCCGTTTTCTGTGCGAAAATGAAGTCATGAAGAATAACGCTGAGCAGGCCAAGAGTTTTGAGGCATCGCTGGAGGCGCTCGAGCAGATCGTGCACGAGCTGGAGCACGGTGATTTGCCGCTGGAGAAAAGTCTGGAGCTTTTTGAGCAGGGCATCAAACTCTCGCGACAGTGTCAGGAGCGTCTCAGTCAGGCGGAAAGGCGCATTGAAATTCTGCTGCGCGACCACCAGGGCCGTCCGGTAGTCAGCGCGTTCGAGGATACCAAATTAACCACTCCGGTAATGGGCAGCAGCAATGATGAAGACGTCCTCTGAAATGCCAGGCTACGCGCGCCCTCTGCCCTTGTCTGAATTCCTGACACAAGCACGAAAGCTCGTTGACAGCGAACTCGATCGTCTTTTGCCTGCCGACTCGGTTTCCCCAACAAACATTCATGCGGCCATTCGTTGGAGTGTTTTTGCCGGCGGAAAACGCTTTCGCCCCGCCCTACTGCTGGCTGCAGGCGAAACCTTTGGCGCTCCCCTGGATTCACTCATCGCAACCGCCTGCGCACTGGAAATGATCCATACCTATTCGCTGGTCCATGACGACCTGCCGGCGATGGACAATGACGATCTGCGACGTGGCCGGCCTACCTGTCACGTGCGATTCGGTGAAGCGACGGCGATTCTCGCCGGCGATGCACTGCTGACGTTGGCCTTCAAGACGGTTTCCGAAGACACCAACCTTTCCAACACGAAACGAGCTGTTCTGATTTCGGAAATTGCCCAGGCGGCGGGCACCCCCGAGGGAATGGTTGCGGGCCAGGCTTACGATCTCGAAGCAGAATCACAGGACGTTGCGGCCGCCGAGTTGGAAAAGATTCATCGACTCAAGACCGGCGCTTTGATTACCGGTGCCGCGCGCGCCGGCGGAATAATTGCCGGCACGTCGAAGGACGAACTAGAAGCAGTCACGGAATATGCAGGCCAACTCGGATTGTTGTTTCAAATCACCGACGATCTCCTCGATGTAACTGCAACTGCGGAAACTATCGGCAAGACACCGGGCAAAGATGCTCGCTCGCGCAAAGCAACTTATCCGGCGCTTTACGGAATCGAAGCCACTCGCAAACATTTGGCAAGCACGCATGCAGCAGCTTGTGCTGCGCTCGCGCGTATTGATCAGCCAACTGAGTTGCTGCGCTCTATTGCCGATTTCATTCTTCAGCGCGAAACATAATGTGTTGATGTAAAGCAAACTGTTAGTTTGCGCGGTCGCCGGGCCATTCGAGTTGAGCGCTAACGAGCCATCGCAAACTAACAGTTTGCTTTACGACGCCGCAAAACAAATCTATGACAAATAAACTTGCCTTCTTCTTGATCTGTGCAATCGCTTGCTCCGTCGCGTGCAACAAGCCCAAAACGGTTTCATTCGACGCAGCAGGTTACAAGACAGAGATCCAAGAGTGGCAGAACGATCGTTTGATCAACCTGAAAAAGGAAGACAGTTGGCTTACGCTGGTCGGACTCTATTGGTTGCAGGAAGGCGAGAACAAGTTTGGCAGCAACGGTGCCAATGCGGTTGCGCTACCAAAGGACAAGGCGCCTGACGTGGCTGGTTCTTTTTGGCTCGATAAAGGTCACGTACATCTCGCCGCGCTGCCATCCGCGAACATCGCGGCGGACGGCAAACCTGTCACTGCGCTCGATCTCAAAGACGACAACGATGACAACGGACCTACAATTCTGCAAATGGGCACGCTGATCATTAATATCGTCAAGCGTGGCGATCGCATTGGCGTGAGAGTCAAAGATTCCCAGGCTGCGGCGCGTTTGCAGTTTAAGGGTCTCGAATATTTTCCTACCGATCCCAGGTGGCGCGTCGAGGCGCGCTTTGAACCGTATCAGCCGGCGAAGATGATTCCGATCACGAATGTGCTGGGGATGACGAGTGATGAAACGTCGCCGGGCGCCTTGGCATTTGAGGAGGATGGGAAAACTTACCGGATCGATCCGATTCTGGAAAAAGGCGAAACCGACTACTTCATCATGATTGCCGACGAGACTACCGGCCGGGAAAGTTTCGGCGCCGGCCGCTATCTTTATGTCTCACCGCCGGACGCATCAGGAAAAGTCGTGATCGACTTTAACAAGGCTTACAACCCGCCGTGCGCATTCACTGCTTATGCGACCTGTCCCTTGCCGCCAAGACAGAACCATCTTCC
>DATNOG010000209.1:0-23996 GCA_035601415.1 Pyrinomonadaceae bacterium
ACTCTGACACTTCGCACACCTCCGCTTGATCTGGCGACGATAAAGTGACACTCGTTCGCCGAATCACTGCTCGACAGACCCAACTCACAAACGCGCGCAACGCTGAAGCCATTTTCAGTCACTACTTCTATATGTGAATTCGGGGGAGCTGAACTAACTGTTGGCAGCCGATCTTTATTTATAGCCATAGCGTTTTCTTTCTAGTGCTGCATATCAAATCTGAGTGCTGCTCAGAAGTTTGCTAAGAAGCACGTCGCTCTATTTGTTCTCCAGCTTCGGTGCGAGCGGCGCTGGATCGTTGATGCGTTAGTCTTCGCAGGTGTCTCAACACGTTCTTTCGTTCATTTCCCTTCAGGTCTCTTGCCAGCCGCGCCAGGGCGACGGTCACAATTTCTTTGTGGCACACATGCTCGCCATCCTTTTCGCCAGTAACATCCAACCACAGTTTATGGATTGCATCGATATCGTCTTCAGCCAGAGGCGGAGCGTGGGCCCCAAGATAAAAATCGCGGGTTTCGCCGCCCGGCTCGACCACCCGAAAACAGACTTCATGCTGAGGCTTACTCGGCACGGCTTCCCATGCTTCTCCTAAACGCTTCGCTTGCTCTTCAGGCGACATGACTGACGAACGCCCCGCAATAATCTCGGACGAATCCAACTGTGCGGCGGTGTGGGCGATTGCTTCAAATACGTTTGAAGATGGAACGACCAGCAGATCGACGTGCTTGCCGGCTTTTTCCGCCAGCGCGATCACGCGACTGAAAAGTAGTTGTTCGTAGTTCGTAAAAAGGTTTTGTTCGCGAATATTTTCGTATCCGGTGTCAGGCCCTTTCATCACCTGGACTGTCATTACCACCAAATCGCGTTTCCCTGTGTGTGTCAGCTCCAATGCTTTCTTCACGTGGTCGAGCGTGTTGTAGTCGCGCACCAGGCAAAGCGTGCAGCCGGGGCGTACTTGAACGGTTTCGTTCGTCACCACCTCCTGCATTTGCAGACGAAACTGATCCATCTCGACGTGGGCGGCGTGGCCACGCTTGCGTTCGTTAATGCGCTCCGAAACTAGGAAGAGAGTAAAGAAGACGAGCGTGAACGCTACGCCGCTAACAGTCGCAACCGCTTTTGTAATCAGGTTGATTCCGGCGACAGAAAAAAGCAACGCCGCGATGATGCCAAGCCCGAGTGGAATCTCATTGCCGCCGAGATTGATATTGAAAGGGACCTTCCATTCGCGCGGCGACCGATCTTTAAAGCGCAGTACCAGAACCGCTAACGCCTTAAAAGCAAAAGACCAGATAACTCCGAAGGCATATGCTTCGCCGAGCACATAAACGTTGCCGCGCGAGCCGATGATCGTCAGCAGCTGCAGGAGCACGATCATGTTGATCATGCGGAATGTAGTGCCGAACTTTTTGTGCGGCGCACGGAACCAGTCCGTGAGCACACCATCTTCGGAAACGCGATTGAGCACGCCATTTGAACCAATGATGGCGGTATTGACTGCGCCGGCCAGCATTAGAAAGCCAACGACCACGATGAAGGCCTGGAAAATTAGTTTCAATGACATGGGACCAACCAAATTCATCGAGATGCCGCTGATCATGTTGTCGAAGTAATGCGGCCTGACATTGTCTGGAATGATCGCGTACGCAAAGAAAGAAACGAGTGAGGTGAATAGCATCGAATAAACGAAGATAACCATCCCTGCCTTCATCAAATTTCTGTGCTTGGGATATTCGAGTTCGCGGTTGACTTGGGCGAGAGACTCTTCACCCGACATGGCGAGAAACGAATGGCCGAAAGCGATCAGGATGCCAATCAATCCGAGCAGTGCTCCAGCATTGGGAATAAGACCATAGCGTGGTTCGGGCGCTACGCCGTCCGGAATTGGAGAGTCCGCCGGAGACGATTCTACCGGCAGTTCTCGCAATGCGCCGGGAGCAATGTTTGGGAGCCAACCAACTGCATCACGATTGAATGCCAGATTATGAGGCACTGGCGCAGGTGGCAATCTCTGTGCTTCCGGTTTCGTGAGAATCGTTATGCCGCTCCAAAGAATCAGCAGCACCACCATCACGGTGGTGACGTACATGATCTTCAGTGCGTCGTCCGATGATTCATGAATGCCTCTTGTATTGCGCCACCAGAAGTACACCGTAATCAAGAGGGCAATTCCAGCAGCCAGCAAATTGATCGTACTTTTGTCAGGAGTCCAGGGACGTCCGAAGTACGTGACCGTCTGTGCCGCGAGGCCGACAATGTATTGTCCCGCGGAGACACCCGAGATTGGACCAGTCAGGATGTAGTCGAACATCAGGGCGGAGACTGACAACTTTGCCAGCATGCCACCCATCGCTTCTTTGACGACGCGATATACGCCCCCGCGTGTGAACATCGCGCACGACTCGACGTACACAGCGCGCACTGCGTAAGAGAAGAGCATCACGCCGAGAATGAACCATGGCGCCGAACGCCCAACTGCCTGTTCTACAATGCCGCCGACGTAATAGGCTGACGAGCCGAGGTCGTTAAGTACGATGGCCGCGGCGCGCCAAAACGAGATGAACGACAACATCACGGAGGTCGCGACAACCACCTTTGTCCGGCCGTTGACGATCCTTGTTGCCATTTCGTCAGGCCTGCTCAATTCGGAAGGCGTTCCGGTCCGTCGTGGCGCGACTTTTGAGTAGCCGACTTCTTTTGGTCGCGTTCTGCCCAGTCGAGGCAATAGCCGGAAAATATCAATAAGGGAATCGTGACGATCAGAAGGGCGGTGCCGAGGCCGTGCAACCATGGATGCAGCGGTGCGCCAACTATCCAGGTAGCTGCGGTCAATATGCTTCCGAGTAATGCGGCGCCTATTCCACCGCCAAAGCAGCAAACAGCGCCAACCGCCTCCCATGACAGCACTGGGTTTTTCGTTCTTTGTTTGTTCATACAAAGAACTTACGCCCGCTCTCATAAGGTTGGAGTAAGGGGTTTATAAAAAGTTTGTAAGGATGGAGAGCAAACAGTGAACAGTGAACAGTAAACAGTGAACAGTGAACAGTGAACAGTGAACAGCTAACTAGCAACTACAAGAGTTATCCGGGAATCGGCTGTTCACTGTTCACTGTTCACTGTTCACTATTTGCTGTCTGCGATTCCGGGATCAAAGCGATAGCCAATCCACGGTTCGGTAAGGATGTATTTCGGGTTGGCAGGATTCGGTTCGATCTTTTTTCTTAACTGACCAATGAAGACGCGCAGGTATTCGTTTTGTTCGGTGTAGTCGCCGCCCCAAACTGCGCCGAGCAATACACGATGAGTGAGAACTTTTCCCGGATGACGCAGCAGATAAACCAGCAAGTGATATTCTTTCGGCGTCAGATGCACCTCCTTGTCCCGGATGGTCAGCTTGCGCTCAGCAAACTGTATGCGAAAGTCGCCTTCCACTAAGACACTCTTAGCGGTTTCTTGCGTGCCCGGCGCACGCCGCAGCGTGGCGCGTATGCGCGCCAGCAATTCGTCAATTCCGAAAGGCTTCGTCACATAATCATCAGCGCCGGCATCAAGCGCATCAACCTTGGAACGTTCTTCGCCCTTCACAGACAACACGATAATTGGCACTTCCGAGAACGCGCGCAGCCTGCGACAGAGTTCCAATCCATTCATGTTTGGCATCGATAGATCGGTGATGACCAGATCAGGATGCCAATCACTGAATGTTTGCAAAGCGGCTTCGCCATCTGCGGCAACGTGGATTTCATAACCTTTGGCTGCAAGTCCGCGGCTCAACACGCGCGTGATCTGCCGCTCGTCGTCTACGAGTAGTATGCGTTGCTTGTCAGACATGATTGTTTATCGTTGCTTTTCGGACAGACAAGAATGTTCTTTCTACTCCGCCGACAGCTCTACTATGAACCTTGCGCCACGTCCGTTGCTCCCGGTCTCGATCCAGATGCGTCCCCCATGCGCTTCGACTATGCCTTGCGCGATGGTTAAACCCAACCCGGTTCCTGCTGGTTTCTCGCGATCGCTGTCGCTGGTCGCCCGGAAAAATTTGTCAAAGACACGCTCGCGCAACTCAGGCGGTATTCCCGGTCCCTGATCTTCGACCGTCACGCGCGCCGTATGATCTGTGCTGGCATTTGCTTCCACTTTGATGGTTGAGTCGGGAGCAGAATACTTCGCCGCGTTGTCTACCAGGACATAGATGACTTCCACCAGCGCGCGCTCATCGACGTTAACTGGCGGCAGCTCGTCATCGAGCCACATTTCGATTTGATGTCCGCGCGTGCGCGGCTCAGCACGCTTCATGGCGGACATAATGATTTCCCCCAGCGAACTCCATTGGCGTCGCAATTGCATTTCTCCAGCCTCGATGCGCGCGAGTTCCATCAAACCTTCGATGAAGCGATCGAGCCGGTCAGCCTCTTCATTGATAACCTCAAGCATCTCTTGCCGTCCCTCTTCACCAAGCGGCGTCGCCTGCGCGCCATCCTGCGTCGCAAGTTGATCGTCAAGCAGAGTCGTGACCGAGGCTTTGATCGAAGTCAACGGCGTACGCAGATCATGGGTCACGGCGTCGAGCAAAGCAGATTTGAGCTGTTCACTTTGCTTCAATGCCTTTGCCTGACTCGAGCGTTCAAACGTGTCCTGCAATTCGTAGTAAAGCCGTTCGATTTCCTGACGCGCTGCTTCGGCTTCTTCGGCTCGTTGGCGCGCGCGCGCGGACAACTGTCCGACGGTGATCGCAGTTACGAGAAAGGCGAAAAAGGCAATCCAATTTTCGGGTTCGGCAATGGAGAAGGTGCCGAAGGGCGGAAGAAAGAAGAAGTTAAAGCACGCTACGCCCACCAGCGAAGCCAGCACCGCGGGTTTGGATCCCCAGGCAGTGGCGACAAAGAGAACGATTAGCAACAGCGATAGGGCAACGGTCGTAGGGTTGACGTGGCCGCCGAAAACTTTGAGGGCGGCCGTCGCCGTTCCAATAACAACGACGGCCACTATGTAGCCAAGGAACTGCTTATGGACCAGCGCTTTCAACACAGGACGATTGTAAGGCTTCTTGCATTGATCGGAATACTGACCAATGCAGAGTCGGCTTCGAATTCAGGTTTGGAAGTGGTAGTAGAGGGAGCGAAGGAAATATCCGAGAGAATCATGAAAGTGATTTACGACACACAAGTGGATGTGATCCGTATCCTGTTCGATAGCGAACCAATCGAAGAAAGCGAGACTGTAAATCCAGGCGTCATCCTCGATTACGACAAGCACGGGAATGTCGTAGGAATGGAAATGCTAAACGCGTCTAAACGGATTAAGGACCCTCGATCCATCGAATACACAATTGCTGGCTAGGCGCGATGACTCAAGCGCCGAATGAGGGTCAAAGCCTGCGGAGCTGGCGAAAGCATAAAGCCTGGGGTGGAGCGCAGCGTAACCCCAGGGATGGAACGTCGTCCGAATAAAAAGCCCGCGAAGCGGGTGACAGCTTAGCCGAGGTAACCATGTCTGACTCTTACACCAATCTCCTCTACCACATAATCTTTTCGACAAAGGACCGTCGACCACTTATTAGTGCGGACTATCAGTCGCGGCTTTACGATTACATTGGGGGCACAATTCGTGGAGTCGGCGGCATCTCGCTTGAACTCAATGGAACGGAGGATCACATACATCTACTCGCCAAGCTTCGACCCGACACAGCCCTCTCCGATGTTCTGCGTGATCTCAAAGCCAATGCGAGTGGATGGATGCACGACGTGTTTCCATCTCTTCAGGACTTTTCATGGCAACGTGGTTACGGCGCCTTTACTGTGAGCCAATCAAACGTCGAAGAAGTACGACGCTACATTGCACGTCAGAAAGAACATCATCGACGTACGTCCTTTCGCGATGAGTTCATCCATTTCTTGAAAGCGAATGGTCTGAAATATGACGAGCGGTATCTGTGATGACAGGCAGGCTGTCGCCCGTTATCACGGGCTCTGTTGTCTTATTCGCTAACCTCCTGGGGTTCCGCTTCGCTTCACCCCAGGCTTTATGCTGCCGCCTGCTCCGCAGGCTGATTGGAGGACAGCGGCATCCGCGACATGAACCCGAAGCGTCACTTCGGCTCGATCTTGGAATGGTTGCGCCTCGTCTTGTCACGGCATATCCTTTGGGAAAAGAAATATGATCAAAGAACATGAATGCGTGGTATTGACTGAGGACTTGCCCGCCGAAGGTCTGAAGACGGGTGACATCGGAACAGTTGTACACATCCATCAGGGCGGCGCGGGATACGAGGTTGAGTTTATGACTCTCGCAGGTGAAACGATCGCTGTAATTACTCTCCTGGCCACTCAAGTGCGTACCTTAGCGCGACGTGACATGGCCCATGCCCGCGAGCTTTCAATCGCCTGAATTCCCTACGTGCTGTTTCCAGAGTGAGCTAAGACTTCTGCAGCGCGGCTAGTGCCGCCAGCACCTCATCGCTGTGACCGGCCGGACTTACCTTAACGAATACCTTGGCGATCTTTCCGTGCGGATCGATGATGAAGGTGTTGCGCGCCGAGAGCTTCATGCCGTTGTAATCCATCACTGATCCGTACTTCTCAGAAACGCTGGCGTCGGTGTCCGAAAGAAGTTTGAAGTTCAGGCCTTCTTTGGCGCAAAAGCTCTTGTGCGATTCGGCAGTGTCCACGCTCACGCCAAGAATCACTGCATGCATTGCCTTGTATTTCGCGAGATCGCGCTGGAAGTTGTGGGCTTCAAGCGTGCAACCGCTGGTGAAGTCTTTCGGGTAGAAATAGAGGACCACCCATTGTCCGCGAAATTCTGAAAGCTCAGCGGTCTTGCCTTCGTTGGTCACTAGTTTGAAAGTCGGTGCAGTGGTGCCTGCTGCCGGCACATCAGCCGCCATACTGAAAGGCTTAACCGCGATGGCGGTAACGAGTAACAATGCGAAAAGGAAAACATACTTCTTCATGATGACTCCTTCTTAGTAGGACAGACATTCCTGTCTGTCCTGGTGAACCTGCTGTTGTTTACAAACCAAAGAAATCTTCCATCTATCATTTGAGATTTTTCATTGAATACGACAAAGAGAACCGAAGAGTTTAGCCTCGCTCAGAGAATCGAGGACTATGTTACAAATGACAAATGAAAAATTTAAAATGAGAAATGGAAAATCTCCTTTGTTCCTCCAATGAACTAGAGGCGACTTAAGACAGGCAAGAATGCCTGTCCTACAAAATCACACGTCAGCTTTGCCCGGCGCTTCGCTCGCCTTGGCAGCGAGCGTCGCCTGTGCCGCCGCAAGGCGCGCAACGGGAACGCGGAAAGGCGAGCAGCTTACATAGTTGAGACCAATCTCGTTGCAGAAAGCAATGGAGCTCGGATCGCCGCCATGCTCGCCGCAAATTCCCACCTTAAGATCGGGCTTAACACTGCGCCCACGCTCGGTTCCCAAACGGACCAGTTGGCCCACACCTTCACGATCCAATACTTGAAACGGATCCTCGGGCAGAATTTTGCGCTCGACATAATTCGGCAAAAAGCGCGCCGAGTCGTCGCGGCTCAAGCCAAACGTCGTTTGCGTCAGATCGTTCGTGCCGAACGAAAAGAAGTCGGCGTGGGCCGCAATGTCATGGGCCATTAACGCCGCGCGCGGCAGTTCGATCATGGTGCCGACGAGATATTCAACCGTCATTCCATATTCACCCATAACCTGGCGCGCTACTTCGTCGATGACTTCGCGTTGCTGATGCAGCTCTTCGCTCAGCGAGACCAGCGGCACCATAATCTCCAACTCAGTCTTCTTCTTCTCGCCCTGCACCAGACAAGCGGCCTCGAAAATCGCGCGACATTGCATGCGAGTTACTTCGGGAAACACCAGGCCCAAACGACAGCCGCGAAATCCCAGCATCGGATTAGCTTCGCGAATGCGGTTGACTTGCTTCAGCAGCCGGCGCTTCTCGTCAATCTCGTCGAGCAGGTTGTCCATGTCGCCCAGCGTAGTTGCCAGTCGCACCGCCATCTTCAATTCGCTGAGCTCGCTAAGCAGTTCTTCACCATTGGGAAGAAACTCATGCAACGGCGGATCGAGCAGGCGAATGGTTACCGGCAGGCCAATCATCTCGCGGAAGATGCCGACAAAGTCGCCGCGCTGCAACGGCAATAATTTTTCCAGCGCCTTTTCGCGCGCCCCGACACCTTCCGCCAAAATCATTTCGCGCATGGCTGCCAGTCGTTGATCGCCAAAGAACATGTGCTCAGTGCGACAAAGTCCAATGCCTTCGGCGCCAAACTGGCGCGCCACTTTTGCATCGCGGGGCGTGTCGGCGTTGGCGCGCACGCGCAAGCGGCGAAACTTATCGGCCCAGGCCATCAGCTCGTGAAACTCTGGGCCGAGCGTTGGCTGCATCGTCGGCACCTGACCCATAAACACGCGGCCAGTCGAGCCGTCGACCGTGATCCATTCGCCTTTGGTAATCACCGCGCCATTAACGGAAAACTGCTGTTGGCTGTAATCGATGTCGAGGGAATTGGCGCCGCTCACGCACGGTTTGCCCATGCCGCGCGCAACCACCGCTGCGTGACTGGTCATGCCACCACGCGCGGTGACGATGGCTTGCGCGGCAACCATGCCGTGAAAATCGTCTGGGCTCGTTTCCTGCCGTACGAGAATTACTTTGGCATTCTCGCGCGCCAGCTCTTCAGCTTCATCGGGACTGAAAACAACCTGGCCCTGAGCTGCGCCCGGACTCGCCGGCAGTCCGGTAGCCAACACAGTCGCTTTCGTTTTTGGATCGACAGTAGGATGAAGAAGCTGATCGAGCTGTTCGGGCGTAACACGCTGAACGGCAGTTGCACGATCGATCAACTTCTCGCCGACCATCTCGACCGCCACGCGTACCGCCGCAGCGCCGCTACGTTTGCCGGTCCGCGTTTGCAGCATCCAAAGCTTGCCGCGCTCAATTGTGAACTCGCAGTCCTGCATGTCGTGATAATGCTTTTCCAGCAAGCCTGTTATTGCGGCAAACTCCTCGTAAACTTTCGGCAGTTCTTTCTTAAGTTGACTGATCGGGTTGGGTGTGCGAATGCCCGCGACTACGTCTTCGCCTTGCGCATTCAACAGATACTCGCCGTAGAGTTCCTTCTTGCCGGTTGAGGGATTGCGAGTGAATGCCACACCAGTGCCGCTGTCCTGTCCCATATTTCCAAAAACCATTGCTTGCACGTTTACTGCGGTGCCAAGTGAATCAGGAATGCGATTTATGCGGCGATAATCCATCGCGCGGCGGCCCATCCAGGAATTGAAGACTGCCGCAATCGCCACGCGCAATTGTTCATAAGGATCTTCGGGAATGGCATGCTGCTCGGCGAGAATGATCTGTTTTTCAGCGGCGATGATGTCGCGCAGATGCTTGGGCTTCAAGTCAGTGTCACGACCGCCGGTCGTCTGCGCCTTGTAACGATCCATCACGCGCTCGAACTTTTCATGGGCCACGCCCATAACGATTTCGCCAAACAACGAGGCAAAGCGGCGATAGGCATCGAGTGCAAAACGCAGGTCGCCGGTCTGCGCGGCCAGACCCTGCACAGTTTGTTCGTTAAGGCCGAGATTAAGGACAGTATCCATCATGCCGGGCATTGAGAAGGCCGCGCCGGAGCGAACCGAGACCAGCAAAGGATTCTGGGGGTCACCAAACTTTTTTCCGACTTTCTCTTCGATCTTTTGCAGGCCATCCTTAACCTGTTCCCACATCCCGGCGGGAAAGTTTTTGTCGTTTTCAAAAAAGGCGTTGCAGGCTTCGGTGGTTACGACCAGTCCCGGCGGTACCGGCAGGCCGGCATGTGTCATCTCGCACAATCCCGCGCCTTTTCCCCCGAGCAGCGACTTGTCGTCGCCACTGCCTTCTTCGAAAAGATAAACCCACTTATGCGTGGTTTCGTCGGTAAGTTCCGAGGCTTCTTCTATTGCAGTGCTCATGGTCAGACGTTCTCGTAATGTTAGATTCAAACGGAGCCAGATACAACAAACTCGCCGGCCGAAAAGCGGACTATCCCGAAATTATCTCACTTTGCTGGATTAGGGAAGCCGAGTCGGAAGCGGGTAGTGGGTCAGTTTGATGTCCGATAGGCTTTAGCTTGGTTTCTTCCCCTCCCTCTGGGAGGGGTTAGGGGAGGGTCGAAAGCTTGACGCGCACAGGCCCTCTCCCCAACCCTCTCCCAAATGGAGAGGGAGCAAGACTTAAGACTAAAAGTTTATCGGACATTTGTAGCGAACCTGGCTCAGGCAATGGCCCGTGCGATCATGAATGCTGCGCCGGCGGCGGCACTGCCGATTAGTGCGGTTTGCAACGCACTGCGCACGGGACGCGTCCCGGTAAATCGTCCCTTGATAAATCCAAAGACCAACAGCGCCAGCAGCGTGACCGTTATCGAAAACAACAATGCCACTGATCGGTTCGTAGTCACAATGTAGGGCGCCAGCGGAATGATGCCGCCGGCAATGTAAGCGCCGCCAATCGTCAAGGCGCTGGTTAGCGCGCGTTTGGGATCGGGCTTTTCCAGGCCGAGTTCAAAACGCATCATAAAATCGATCCACTTCTGTGGCCGCTTGCGTAGTGCTTCGACCAGTGGGCGAGTCTCTTCTCTGGTGAGGCCATACTCCTCAAAGACCTCCGCGACTTCTTTCATTTCCTCGTGCGGTATCTCGGCAACTTCGCGCTTCTCGCGTTCGCGTTCCTTGGCATAGTGTTCAGCATCGCTTTTTGCAGCCAGGTAACCGCCCAATCCCATTGCGATTGAGCCGGCGGCAAGCTCGGCGAATCCGGCAGTGACGATGATGCTTGTGTTGGCGATGGCGCCGGTGAGCCCTGCGGCCAATGCAAATGGCACGGTCAATCCGTCAGACATGCCAATTACTATGTCGCGCACAACATCGCTGGCGGTGAAGTGGCGCTCGGTATGTGGAGTTTGCGGCATTCATAGCTCCAGGATTTGAGTTAATAGGACGACGGAACTGTAATGTGTTTAGGCGGTATCTGCAAAAATTATTCTGTGGGTCAGCAAATACAGAACCGGGAGCGGTAGCGACCGGGTCCGCCACTCAATTTGGTGACAGGTAATTAGGCGCGCTATAAAAATAAGTTGAGTCTAGGACCCGGTCGCTACCGCTCCCGGTTCTGTATTCGTCGACCCACAACGCTGTCTTTTTGCTGACCCGGTCGCTACCGCTCCCGGTTCTGTATTCATCGACCCACGCTGCCAACTGGACTCAACCACAGCGCTTCAATCTCTAAAATTTATTGAGAAGAATCAACACACCAATAACAATAAAAGCAATAGCAGCGACGCGCTTGACCCAGATAAGCGGAACGTAGTCTCCAACAACACTACCGACCACTACGCCAATCGCCGAGACAGCGGTCAGCGCCAACGCAGCGCCGATGAAAACCGCCCAGGGTCTTTTTGTTTGCGCGGCCATTGTCATCGCCGCCAGTTGAGTTTTGTCGCCCATTTCAGCGAGAAAGATAACGCCAAAAGTTGTTAGAAAGACGCGCCAGTCCATTTCAGTCTCCTTAGATCGTCAACATGATTTACAGGATTGAAAAGGCAATTCTTAACCGATTCCATCTTGTTCATCCTGTAAATCATGTCTAAGAAACCGCGGTCGGAATTGTTCTCACGAATGTGTATGCCTTTATGGCCTGGACTAATCTATACTAACTTACATACTCGCGTTCCATAGTTTCGCTCCAGACTAATGAGCCAAAGTTCCCACGACTTTCTTGGTACCGAACGCTTTCACATTCGCCGCCGCCTCGGCTCTGGCGGTATGGGCGTGGTCTATGAAGCCCACGATCGCGAAACCGACAAACTGGTTGCGCTGAAGACTCTCACGCGAGCCGAGGCTTCGCACATCTCGCGCTTTAAGAACGAGTTTCGTTCGCTAGCCGACGTTTCGCATCCCAACCTCGTCGCACTTTACGAGTTCATGGTGGATGGCCCGTACTGGTTTTTCACCATGGAGCTGGTCAAAGGCGTCAACTTTCTCGAATACGTTCGCCCCGGTTACCAGTCCAGGCGTAGACAATCGTCAAAGACGCCGACGTTGATTAAAGGCACGCAGGAAGGTTCACCTCCGGAACTACTGGCGGATTACGAGGCAGAGACGCGCCAGTTGGATACGATCAGCTCTTCAGACTTCGATGAAGGCTCGACCCAAAGGTCTGGCGATTCTTTGCTGGAGAAATCGAAACTCGATCTCGGTCGCCTGGGGATCGCCTTGCGCCAACTTGCCGAAGGTCTGCATGGCCTGCATGAAACAGGAAAACTTCACCGGGACATTAAACCTTCCAACGTGCTGGTAACAAACGAAGGCCGCGTCGTCATTCTTGATTTTGGTTTGGTGGCCGAAGTTGCAGGTAAAGAACTCCACGATAGCGTGACGCTCGCCGGCACTCCCGATTACATGTCGCCGGAGCAGGGTGCGCAACTGCCCATCTCGCGGGCCAGCGATTGGTACAGCATCGGCGTAATGTTGTATCAGGCGCTTACCGGACGCTTGCCGTTTTCAGGAAAATTTTTCGAAGTGATGATGAACAAGCAAAACTTCGATCCGCCTGCGCCGCTTGAACTCGCCAACCATGTGCCCGCGGACCTGAACGACCTTTGCGTGCGGCTGTTGCGGCGCAAGCCCGAAGAGCGGCCCAGCGGGCGCGAAGTGCTGCGCATACTGGGACAGGGCAAGACTGGTCCATTGCAACTTCCAATCATGTCTGCACCAGCCGCAGCACACGCGCCGACACCGGCGTTCGTTGGCCGCGAGCGACAGTTGCGACAGCTCAACGAAGCGTTTGCGTTCACGCGCCGCGAGCAAACAGTAACCGTTTATTTGCACGGCAGCTCGGGCATGGGCAAGACCGCGCTCGCCCGTCATTTTCTCGATGAGCTGTGTACGCACGAATCTGAGGTCGTTGTTCTCGAAGGGCGCTGTTATGAGCGTGAGTCGGTGCCTTACAAAGCGCTTGATGGTGTAGTTGACAGCTTAACCAAATATTTGCTGTCGCTGCCGGAAGTAAAAGCCGAGGCCCTGATGCCGCGAGAGGTGCTGGCGCTGGCAAGACTCTTTCCGGTGATGCTGCAGGTTGATGCGGTTTTCAATGCGCCGCAACGCGAGCACGATATGCCCGACCCTTTCACCTTGCGGCGTAAAGCGTTTGCCGCTTTGCGCGAGCTGCTCGCGCGCATTTCCGATCGCCAGCCGCTGGTCCTTTATATTGACGACTTGCAGTGGTCCGACGCCGACAGCACAACATTGCTTGAAGACTTGCTGCGTCCGCCAGACTCGCCGCCGCTGCTGTTGCTGTCAAGCTTTCGCACTGAAGACCTGGAAGCAAAACCATTTCTGAAAACGCTGTTGGAGAAGACCGGCGCCGACAACTGCCGCGAAGTTTATGTTGGCGCTTTGTCTAAGTCTGAGTCTTACGAGATGTTGGACCAGCTGTTGGGCCCGGCGGCTGCGGCGCTGGCGCAATTTGCCGATGCGATGCTCGGCGAAGCGCGCGGCAATCCGTTTCTCCTCGAACAGCTCGCGCGCTATGCCTTGACCAGCGATCAAACGGCGACCAGCGGCATCACCCTGGCGATGATGCTCGATGCGCGACTTAGTCACCTGCCCAAAGACGCGCGCGCGTTTGTCAATGCGCTCGCGGTAGCCGGCCGACCCATCAATCCCGAAGTGGTTTATCAAGCCGCGGAACTTTCCGGTGACGAACTGCAACTGATTGGTTCACTCAGAGCAGCTCAGTTTATTCGCGCCGGCAGTGGCCACACGCTGGAGCTCTATCACGATCGCATTCGCGAAACACTTGCCGCGCAGTTGTCGCCAAAGAGAGTTACCCAGATTCACAAACGATTGGCCCACGCTATCGAGGTCCGCGGTATAGACGATCCGGAAGCGTTGTTTGAGCATTACCTGGGCGCCGGCGAACGAGTCCGCGCGGCAACGCACGCCGCCGTCGCCGCCCGCAAAGCAGCAAGCGCGCTCGCCTTTGATCGCGCCGCCGCTTTTTACCGCCGGGCATTGGAACTCGCGCCCGCGCGCGGCGCTGAACTAGTAGATCTCAAACGCGGCCTTGCCGAGGCACTCGCAAATGCCGGCCGCCCAGCCGAAGCGGCAGAAGCTTATCTTGAGGTGGCCCAGTTAAGTTCTGCGGCCCCCAGTCTTGATTTCCGCCGGCGCGCCGCGCAGCAATTGTTGATGGGCGGTCACATTAAGGAAGGTCTGGAACTGATTCGCTCGGTGCTGGCGGCGGTCGGGTTCGCCTTGCCGGCAGGCCCGAGACGCGCGCTGTTTTCGCTCTTGCTAAAGCGGCTTCAGATTAAGTTGCGTGGACTGAATTTTACTGAGCGCGATGCGAGTCAAATTCCGGAAGCCGATCTGGTGCGCATAGATACCTGTTGGGCCGTGGCCGCCGGGCTCGGCGCCGTTGATCTCATTCGCGGCGCGGATTTTCAAAGTCGTCATCTACTGTTGGCGCTAAAGGCCGGCGAACCGTATCGCGTGGCCCGGGCAATGTCGTTTGAAGTGGCGCAAAGCGTCTCCGGCGGCGGCAAGAAGAAAGAACGCGCCATGCAAATCGCCCAGCGAGCTGAAGAACTGTCTCAGAAAGTTGGCCATCCGCATGCGATTGGACTAGCGATCTGGGCCCGCGGCGTCAGCGCCTACCTCGTGGGCGAGTGGAAACTTGCGGCTGAATTCTGCGAGCGCGCTGCCGAAGTTTTGCGTGACCGCTGCACCGGCGTGACCTGGGAACTGACAATGGCAAACCGGTTCATGTTGAGTGCGCTTTTGTATCTGGGTGAGCTGGCGGAAGTTTCGCGACGAGTGCCGTCGCTGCTTTCCTCCGCGCTTGAACAGGGAAACGTTTTCGCGGCCACTGATCTACGCACGCGCATGAATTCGATTTGGCTGGCGGCCGACGATCCCGACAAAGCGAGGGCTGAAGTAATCGAAGCTTTGAAAGCCTGGCCGCACGAAGGGTTTCACTTGCAACACTATAGTTCGCTGCTGGCCCAGGCGCAGATCGAACTTTACACGGGAGACGCTGACGTTGCCTGGAAGCATATCGCGGGACAGTGGCCCGCGCTGGAAAATTCCATGTTGCTGCGCACGCAAGTGCTCCGTATTGAAGCGACTTACTTGCGGGCTCGCGCCGCACTGGCGACGTCGTTGAACCACGGTGATCGAGATAAATTGAGCTTCGCCGGGCGGCTTGCTCACAAGATCGAAAAAGAAAATATGTCATGGGCCAAGCCTTTTGCTGTCGTTTTGCGAGCAGCGGTCGCGCATCAGCGCGGTCAAAATACTGAGGCGACAACATTACTCGCGGTGGCGGGCGACGAGTTTGGGCGAGGGGACATGCGGCTTTACGCGGCAGCCTCGCGCCGGCGTCTCGGCGAGCTGCTTGCTGACGATCGCGGCCGGCAGTTGATCGCGGACGCGGATGATTGGATGACGACGCAACGAATAAAAAATCCCGAGCGAATGGCGCGCATGCTCGTGCCGGGGTTCTGACTTTGGAGACAAGTATGCTGGATGTCAGGTCGAGCAACTAGAATAAGCTAAACAGAGAGCAGCTTATTCGAGGAGAAAAGACGATGACAAATTCAGCGCAAGGCTCTAGCTTCATGCCGCGTGACTACGACATCTTCGGCGGACTGGATGTAGACAAGAAGAGTATGGCAGTCACTTTCACCGATCATGCAACAATGCGAAAATCTTTTAAGCTGCCTAATAGTGGCAGCGCGTTGCTTAATTACACGCGGAAGCAATTTCCGGGTCAGCGGGTAGCCTTTGTTTACGAAGCCGGGCCAACCGGCTTTGGTCTCTACGACGAGCTGACGGCAGCCCACCATCCTTGTTTGGTAGTCTCGCCCTCGATGGTGCCGACGGTGCAGAGAAAACGAGTGAAAACTAATCGGCTCGATAGCAACAAGCTCTCGGACGGACTGCGCGGCGGGCAACTGCGCGGCATTCATGTGCCGCCAGCTAGTTATCGCGAGCTGCGTCATCTGGTGCAATTGCGTGATACCCAGGTAGCGCAATTGACAGCCAGCAAATTGCGCATCAAGTCGTTGCTGCTGTATGAAGGCATTCCCTTTCCCGCGGCCAATGGTAAATGGTCGGGCCGGGTGCTGCGACAGTTGGCAGCGCTGCCTTGTAGCGGCGCGGTGCGCTTTAAGTTGGACCGACTGATGGACGCCCTGCAATTCCATTTTGAGTCCGCCGCCAGGGTGCAAAAAGAAATCCGGCACTTTTGTCAAAACGATCCCGACCTACGGCAGTCCATCAGCTTTCTCGCCAGCCTGCCAGGAGTAGGTTCGATCACCGCCACGCATGCCGCGGCGCGTCTGGGCGACTGGCGCCAGATCAGCGACGTGCGCCAGATCGCCGGCTTTCTGGGCCTGGTCTCCAGCGAGCATTCCACCGGCGATAAGGAAAATCGCGGCGAGATTACGCGTATCGGAGACAGCCGTTTGCGCAGCAAGCTGATTCAATGCGCTTGGACTGCGATCCGCAAAGATCCGGAACTGCGCGCTTTCTATCGGCGCATTTATGAGCGACAGCCGAAGAAGGTTGCCGCCCGCAAAGCCATTGTGGCCGTAGCCCGTAAGTTGACGACGCGCATGTATGCCGTTTTAAAAGAACAACGCCCCTTTGTAATTCGAGCAGACAGCTCTATAGCTCCTTTGACCGCAGAGGAGACCGCCGGCCTCCGGGAACGCCTCGACGCCGCACAGAACGACCAGCCCTAAGCTTTTGGCTGCGCTTCGCTTCTGGAGACAGAGAACCCAGGGCTAGCGGTATCGCCCTAGTGGGCCGCATTCTCGAGAGTGTGACGAACATTGTGTCGTGCCACGCATAGCAGTCAGTCTCTTAAGGTGAAAGAAAAAAGCTGTCAATAGAACAAGAAGGAGAAAACCCTCTCGAATCAAATTTGACTCTTGACATCCACATAGCAGTGCGGCGGCTTGACGCCGTTTTTGGTCGGCCTTGGAATTTCGTAAAAGAGAACTCTCGACTCCTTCGCATCGTTAAAGCGACGTCAAGCCGCCGCAGTCGAAAAAAGAGAGAGCAGGTTATGGACACACTGAAGACACTTACTTACGACGTTACCGGCGCGATTGCGCGCATCGTGCTCAACCGGCCCGAGCGCGGCAATGGCATCACTTTCGAGATGCCGGCGGAGCTGGCCGCCTGCGTTGAGCGCGCCAATCTCGATCCTGCCGTTCACGTCATCGCTCTTTCCGGAAATGGAAAAGGTTTTTGTGGCGGCTACGATCTGGTTATGACCGCGGAACAAAAACCTGGCAGCGAAGGCGAGTTAACGGGCTGGCCCAAAGGCTCGCCGATGGATCCCAAAGTGCAACTTGCGAATCACGATCCTGAAGGCACGTGGGATCCGATTGTCGACTACGCCATGATGAGTCGTAACGTGCGCGGTTTCATGAGTCTCTTTTACAGCGACAAACCGGTCGTTTGTAAAGTGCATGGATTTTGTGTTGCCGGTGGCACGGACATGGCTCTCTGTTCCGACCTGTTAATCATCGAAGACACCGCGCCGATTGGTTATCCACCCGCGCGCGCCTGGGGCGTGCCGACGACGGCGTTATGGGCTTATCGCATTGGAGCTGCGAAAGCGAAACGACTCCTCTTCACAGGCGATTGCCTGACCGGCAAGCAGGCAGCGGCATGGGGACTGGCAACTGAATCCGCGCCGGCAGACAAGCTGGTTGAGCGGTTTGAGAATCTACTCGCGCGAGTAGCCAGGCTGCCGATCAATCAGTTGGTGATGATGAAACTGTTGATAAATCAAACGCTGCTGGGCCAGGGTCTTCATGAGTCCCAAATGCTGGGCACGCTTTTCGACGGCATCGCGCGACACACTAAGGAAGGTTACGCGTTCCAGCAACGCGCCGGCGAAGTCGGTTTCAAGCAGGCCGTCAAGGAGCGAGACGAACCATTCACCGGCGGCGTTGAATAATTCGCAGCCGCTTTCCGGTACACCACTTTCACCCTCAAACTCTCTTGGAGAAAACATAGATGATCTTCAAAAGTCCTCACGCGCCGGTGAACATTCCTGACTCAACGATTACCGAGTACGTTTTGCGTAATGCCAGCCGGCTTGGCGACAAGCCCGCGCTGATTGATGGACCAAGCGGCCGGACCTACACTTACGCAGAACTTCCCAATTTGATAGGCCGTCTCGCTGCGGGCCTTGCCCTTCAAGGTGTAAAGAAAGGGGAAGTGTTTGCTATCTACAGTCCAAACCTGCCGGAAGTCGCTCTGGCTTTTCATGCCGTAGCCAGCCTCGGAGCGGCAACGACGATGGTGCCGCCGCCATTCACTGACGAGGAAATAATCAAACAACTGAAGGATTCGGGCGCGCGCTACTTGCTGACCGTTCCGCAGCTTATCCAGAACGCGCACTACGTGGCCGAGGCAGCCGGCATCACCAAACTTTTTGTAATCGGCGAAGCTGAGGGCGCAATTCCGTTTGCCTCGCTGCTGGGTGAAGCCCAGCTCGCGAACAGCACGCCGATTAATGTGCATGAAGATTTTGCAGCCCTGCCCTATTCCAGCGGCACCACCGGACTTCCCAAAGGCGTCATGCTAACGCATCGCAATCTGGTTGCTATGCTGCGCTTGATGGAGACTAACGAAGCATTTTCCCGCGACGACACGATGATCTGCGTCGTTCCGATGTATCACCTTTATGGTTTGCACATCGTGGTCAATCTCGGACTCAGTGAAGGCGCCACCATCGTAACGGTGCCACGGTACGACCTCGACCAATTCCTGCAAGTGCTCGAGAAATACAAAGTCACCGTCGCGCCGCTGGTACCGCCTTTGGTGCTGACGCTGTCGCTGGCGCCGCAGGTAGAGCAGCACAATCTTTCCGCATTGCGGCTAATTCACTGTGGCGCGGCGATGCTTGCTGACAATATTGCCCAGGACTGTTCGCGTCGCCTTGGCTGTGAGATCAGATACGGCTATGGCATGACCGAAGTTAGCCCGTTGTCACATGCAAGTTTGCCTGATGCGCGGACCCACAAGCCGGGTGCGGTAGGTTTCTGTTTGCCCAACACCGAATGCAAGATCGTTGATTACAATAACGGCGCGGAACTCGGCGCAAACGAAGAAGGTGAAATTTGGGTGCGCGGCCCGCAAGTAATGAAAGGCTACCTCGGCAATCCGGCCGCTACGCGTGAAATGATTGCTCCAGACGGCTGGTTGCGCACCGGCGATATCGGCTATTGCGACGCGGAGGGACGACTGTTTGTGATAGATCGACTGAAGGAACTGATCAAAGTTGACGGCCGCCAGGTTGCGCCGGCGGAACTCGAAGCAGTTCTATTTACGCATGCCGCAGTCGCGGATGCTGCGGTGGTCGGTAGTCCTAACGAAAAACATGGCGAAGTTCCCAAAGCGTTCGTGGTGTTGAAGGGCGAGGCGACTGCAGAAGAGATCATGGAATACGTTGCCGGCAGGGTCGCGCGATACAAGCGCGTTCGTCTGCTGGAGTTTATTAGTGAAATCCCCAAAAGTCCGGCGGGGAAAACATTGCGTCGCATGTTGCGAGATAAAGAACGACGGGCGGTTACGATGCAGTAACTTAAACCGCTTGCGCCACAGCGCGCTCAGCAACATTCGGGTTCTTGAGCAGGCCTGACGTCAGAATGTCTTCATGCAGTTCACCTTCGGCATCAGTAACCATTGTCGGCTGGAAGTAACTTTCGAACTGCGAGTCTACGCGAAATGCCGGCGTGTACATGTGGTCCAACGGTTCGGTGGTGCTGATGTAGGTGCGGGGACGCGGCCGTTTCTTTGCCCAGCCAAACCCCGTGAATGAAGTGGTGAGCGGTTGCGCGCAAACCAGCAGTCCGGCGCCAACCGCCAGTATCATCTGCATCGTCGTCAGTTTGGAGTGATAGATCTTGGCGAAGCGCGCGGCATGCTTCACTATGCGTCCGTGATAACCCTTCATGCTTTGTATGTCATCGACAAACTTCACCACTTCATCAATCGGATCCACCGGGTGCTGTAAAATCGTGGTCCCGTCCATGTCGCGCAGTTTGGTATTCGGCAGGATGGTACGGTTCTCCAGACACTCGTAAAAATAAGGCGTGCCTAAAAGAGGAATCGACAAAGTTACAAAGGATGGCACGGTGATTTCCGGCGTATTCGTGATGAAGTTTAGCTCGCGCCGCAAATCCGAAACTGTGCGCGTCGTGACATCAACCATTAAGCCGTAAGAGAAAACAACACTCGCGTTAAGCGACTTGCTGATCATCTCAACCTGGGGCGCTTTCGTGTTTTGCAGCTTGTTGAAATTTCGCAGCCAATCATTGTCAAAGGATTCGAGGCCACTGAAGAGCAGTTCGCAGCCGGCGTTTCTTATTAATTGCAGGTTTTCGTCGCGCGCAAAAAAGTCGTTCGTCACCAGCGCGCCCCATTCGTTGAATTGGCCGGCCGCGCGCATTTCGTTAATCAATTTCAATTTTGCTTTGAAGTGATTGCGATCGCTGCCGTAAAAGTTGTTATCGAGAAAGAACATGCGACGGCGTTTGCCCGATGCCAGAATCTGCCGGCGAATGTAATCCAGATCATAGGTTTGATAAGCACGACCTTCTGCCGTCAGCGAACAGAACGAACAACGGAAGTTGCAATAGCGGGTGGTCTCGACGTAACCAATGCGTCCCAGCCAGTAGGCGAGGTCATAGCGCGGGATCATTGTCTCGGCCACGTATTCCGGGCCGAGCGCTTCCGTAATCACTTCGCAAAGCTCCTCAATATCGCCGAGACAGGAATAGTCAAAGACCTTTTCTGAGGTAAGTGGCAGCGATCGCACCGATGGTCCACCCGCGACCACGATCACTTTCGGATTTTTTGTGCGTGCATACGCGGTCAGGTGCAGCATGCGATCGAAACTGTTTGTCAGCCCGGTCAGCACCAGCACGTCAGGCCACGAAAGCAACTGCTCATCTTCAAGTGGCCCACTCGCTAGTTCGGTATAGCAACGCACGTCGCACAGCTCGCGCGAAAAAGCCCCGGCAAGATAAATAGGACCGACGGCCTGCGGAATCTTAGTTGTCTTATGAATCGGTTGTCGCGAGTCGTCGAAATAACAATTCACCACCAACACGCGTTTCCGGTTTTTCGCGGCTCGGGGAATGGCTGTGTGTAATTGCTCGCGCATTGGAATCTCAACCGCGAAAACCGCTTTGAGCTTCTCCCGTTCGTCGAGTTCAGCTAGCGATGTAAATCCTTACAAGTGCGAGCCTCTGCGAAAGGCAACTGGCGAGGCAATGTGGTGGCAACCGGCGCATCATGAGTTGCGCGTTACTGTACTCTCTCAAGAGAGGTTAGGCAATGAAGATTTGTTCGCTGACCAGCTTGAGTCGGCCCACCAGGATGGGCGTTTTTTGCTCGTTTTGGCTTGTTATTAGTGCGTTTGGCTAACTTTCAGACGCAAGCTGTTTGAGCCCGAGGGCAAGCCGGGCACAGGCGCTTTCGGCCGCAATCGAATAGCGGCGAAAGTCGAAAGTGGTTACTGGAGCCACTCCGTAACTGGCGGAAGTCAAAAATATTTCGTCAGCTTCCGTTAGATCGACCAGATCGTAGACGCCTTCAATCAGCGGGACGAATCGTTTTGCCGCCAGCTCGATCACCGCGCTGCGCGTGACGCCGGCGAGCGCGCCCGTGCTGAGAGCCGGCGTATGAATCGTTCCTTCTTTGGTCCAGAAAATATTTGCCGTAGTGGCGGAAACAATTTCGCCGCGTTCGTTAAGCATTACCGCTTCATCGAACTCGCGCGCCTGAGCTTCTTCCCACGCCAGCACCTGCTCGAGATAGTTCAAGCTCTTGATGCCAACCAGTGGCGAGAAAGTATTGTAACGATAAGGCGAGACGGCCATTGACAAGCCGGCGGCAGAAATTTTTTGAGCATCACTGGTCATGATCAGCAGATCAGGTTTGCGCGTGCTTTCCTTTGTTGCGCGCCAAACGTCGCGACCGCTGCGCGCGAGTAGAATTACGCGCGCGCGGCCATCCTTCACCTGATTCACAGCGACGAGCTTTCTGACTGCTTCGCCCACGTTGCGTTCGTTTGCGCCTGCGCAATCGATGTTCAGACGTTCGGCGTGGTCCTTGAGGCGATCCCAATGCTGAGACCACAGAAAAGGTTTGCCGTTGTAGATCGCAACCGTGGTAAAGACACCGCGACCGTAAAGCATTGCCGACGACACCGGCGCTACGCGCGCCTTCGTCGCTTCCAGCATTACTTTGTTGAGATAAATTACTGGATGCATGATTTGAGAGGGTCAATCCCCTGGAGTGCGGTGGCCGGGCACCGCTTTGGCCTCAGTGGCACAACGCCGAATCAGGTTAACCAGACTCGAGTGAATTTGGTTGCGAAAGTCGGACCAAAGCACCGCCAGGCCGGCGCACTCCAAGGAGTGGCGTTTCACAAAGGAAGGATCCCAATCATTCCCGCCCCGCGGCCATGACTTCAGCCTCAAGTTTTTTCGGAAGAGACCCGCGCCAAACACTTTCCAGCTCTGCTACGTTGGCGGCGACGGCACTCTCGCCGCCGATTCTTATTTGCAGCGTGTCACCGCCCACTTCACCGATCATAGTCAACGGACAATTTTCGCGTTGCGCGATGCTTTCGATTTCGGTTCGAGAAGAGGCGGCGAAGCTAATGATGATGCGCGAGGGTGATTCGCTAAAAAGTGTGGTGGTAACCGGAAGTGGACCCGCTAAAGAAATATTCGCGCCTAGCCCCGGGCGGTTCAATGAAGAGAAACAACTTTCCGCCAGCGCCACCGCCAGACCACCATCGGAACAGTCGTGAGCTGAACGAAGCAAACCTGCCTCAGCAGCGGCGAGGCAAGCGTTCTCCACCGCGGTCTCAACCTGCAAATCGATGCGCGGCACTGTGCCGTTGGAAATCATCTCTGCCGTAGTGATGCCATCGATGACTGCGGCGTACTCGCTAATGGAAAGATCGTCAGCAGTTGTGCCTAACAATGCGATTAGATCATGCGGCTGTTTGAATCCCGGTTGGACCACCAGGCGTACATCCTCAACCAGACCAATCATGCCGATTACCGGGGTGGGCAGAATGCCGCGGCCTTCCGTTTCGTTGTAGAACGATACGTTGCCGGAAACGACTGGCGTGTTGAAGGCGCGGCATGCTTCAGCCATGCCGTCGATAACTTCAGAGAACGCCCACATCACTTCAGGCCGTTCCGGCGATGCGAAGTTAAGACAGTTTGTTATCGCCAATGGCCGCGCGCCGACACAAACTACATTGCGCGCCGCTTCCGCAACGATTAGCTTTGCGCCTTCGCGTGGATTTGCGGCGCAATAACGGCCGTTGCCATCCAACGTCATTGCCAGCGCGCGTCGCGTTTCTTTTATGCGGACAACAGCAGCGTCGGCTCCCGGCAATACCGCAGTGTTGGTTCTGACCATGTGATCGTACTGGCGGTAAACAAACTGCTTTGAAGCGAGGTTGGGCGATGCGATTAACTTGAGCAGTACGTCATTGTGGTTCTGATCTTTGTGCTTTGTACTTTGTTCTTTGCCCTTCTGGTCTTTGGACTTTGGACTTTGGTCTTTGAACTTGAGACTTGAAACTTGAGACTTGGGACTTTCCATTGGCCGTTCATACAACGGCGCTTCGTCAGTTAACGCTGCTACCGGAATTTCTGCAACGGTCTCGCCGTTATGAAGCACGCGCATCTTGCGATCTTCCTGAACCCGGCCAATCACCACCGCATCCAAATCCCACTTGTTGAAGATGTCGACAACTTCGCGCTCGCGGCCTGCGTGGGCCACGATCAGCATGCGTTCCTGCGATTCGGAAAGCAGCATCTCGTAAGCCGTCATGCCGGTTTCGCGTTGCGGCACCAAAGTTAGATCGATCTCCACGCCCGTACCCGCGCGCGAG
>DATNOG010000210.1:0-2721 GCA_035601415.1 Pyrinomonadaceae bacterium
GCCGATTGGCATCGGCCGCGAAGCATTCTGGAATGGGCTGATTAACGGCGAAAGTGGCGTGCGACAAATCGAAACGTTTGATGTTTCTGCTTCGCCGGTAAAAATTGCTGCCCAGGTTCAAGGCTTTGATTGGGAAGCACAACTCAATCCCAAGGATCGTAAACACGTGCCGCGAACGGTGCCACTCGCTTTGGCTGCGGCGCGCGAGGCGCTTGCAGACACGAATCTCCAACCGGATGAATTTTCATTGGAACAGCGCCGGTCCTTTGGTGTTGTGCTGGGCACGGGCGGCGGCGGTCTGGCATTCACTGAACAGCAATACAGCTACTGGTTTATTGGCCCTACGACGAAAGCCAGCGTCTACACGATTCCTTCGTCAACGCATGGTGGTCTATCCAGTGAATTGTCAATGGCTTTTGGCTTACGCGGACTGTCGCACATCGTCTCGACCGGTTGCACCAGTTCAACTGATGCGCTCGCCTACGCCGCTGGACACATCGTGCTCGGCCGGCAGGACCTGATGTTGGCGGGCGGCGTTGATGCGCCAATAGCGCCGGGAATTCTGGCCGGCTTCAATCTAATGACGGTCCTAACAACGGATTGGAATGATGAACCGGAAAGAGCCTCGCGCCCGTTCTCTTTAAACCGTTCCGGGATTGTTCTCGGCGAAGGCGCCTGGATTTACGTGCTGGAAGAATACGAACACGCGCAAAGCCGCGGCGCAAAGATATACGCCGAGATTACTGGTTATGGCGCGACCTGTGATGCGTATCATCGAGTTCGTCTTGAAGAGTCGGGCGATGAACCAGCACGCGCAATGAAACTGGCGCTTGACGATGCGGGGCGCAACGCGGCGGAAATCGATTACGTGAACCTGCATGGCACTTCGACGGTTCTTAACGATCGCATCGAGACCAGCGCGCTGAAAATTGCCTTGAACGGCCGCGCCATCATGACACCGATGTCGGCAACGAAATCACAAATCGGGCACCCGCAAGGCGCAAGCGGCGCAGCCGGCGTCGGCGCGGCCTTGTGCGCAATGCAAAGAGGTGTGATTCCGCCGACAATAAATCTTGACGAAGCTGATCCGGTTTGCGATCTCGATTACGTTGCTAACCAGGCCAGAAAAGCAGAGGTGCGCGTTGCGCTTTGCAACTGCATCGGCTTTGGCTCAAAGAACAGCGCTCTGGTGATTGAGAAACTGTAAAGCAAACTGTTAGTTTGCGTGGTTCCCAGACAACTTCTTAATGCCAAGAGTTGCATGCCGGCGGCGGTCCGCAAACTAACAGTTTGCTTTACATGCTACGGTTTGCGTTACAACTTTCAATCAGCTACGCTTTCGAAGTAATAATCAACAAACCCTGGTTTTAAACCCCTATGTCACAAGTAACTGAACAGCTAGTACTCGATGCACTGGGTCAAATCAAGGATCCCGATCTACACAAAGATATCGTTACGCTGGGCTTTATTAAGGACTTGAAGATCGACGGCGGCAACGTTTCGTTTCGCATTGTGCTGACCACACCGGCGTGTCCGGTCAAGGCAGAAATGGAAAGCGCAGCGCAAGATCTGGTGCGCGCGTTACCAGGCGTGACTTCTGTTGCCGTAACGATGGATGCGGAAGTGCCAAAAGGCCGAGGGCTCGGCGACAAGATCGCCGTCGAAGGCGTGCGCAACATCATCGCGGTTTCTTCGGGCAAAGGCGGCGTCGGCAAATCGACAGTGGCCGTGAACCTGGCTGTGTCGCTGGCGCTTGACGGCGCGCGAGTGGGCGTGATGGACATGGACGTTTATGGACCAAACGTGCCCATCATGTTAGGAGCCAGTGCGGCACGGCCGGAAGTTGAAGGCAACAAGCTAATTCCGATTGAAGCCTACGGCGTTAAGTTGATGTCGATGGCGTTGTTGCAACCTGGCGACAAGCCGATGATTGTGCGTGGTCCAATTCTGCATGGTCTGGTCAAGCAGTTTTTGTCGGATGTGAAATGGGGCGAGCTCGACTATTTGATCGTCGATATGCCGCCGGGCACCGGCGATGTGCAGTTGTCGCTGGCCCAACTCGTGCCCGTTCAGGGCGCGGTATTGGTAACGACTCCGCAGGACGTGGCCATCGCAGATGTGCGCCGCGCGCTGCGCATGTTTGAAACGGTCGCTATCCCCGTGCTGGGAATTATTGAAAACATGAGTTACTTCGTCGCGCCTGACACCGGCACGCGCTACAACATTTTCGGCGCAGGCGGCGGTGCACGCTTGGCCGAGATGTATCATGTGCCTTTGCTGGGTACGATTCCCCTCGGCATTGAAGTAAGGGAAGGCGGCGACAAGGGCGTTCCCGTCGTAGTCAGTCATCCGGAATCACCGCAGGCCGTGGCTTTCCGGCGCGTAGCTGAGGAAGTAGCGCGTTATGTCTCGATTGAGGCCATGAAACCCGAACTTGTCGTTTTGGGCAAAGGACAGTAAACTGAATTGGCGACTTTGATTGGCGATTTTTGAGTTTTTGAGCAACGAAAACCTCGAATATTTGAACTAATCACCCGATTTTACTTTAGGAGAAAGAAAAGATATGTCTACACAAACCGCCTCAACTGGGACAACCGGCGTAACCCCGAATGCTCCAGCGATGACACTCGATGTCACCGAAGCCGCGATAGGCGAGATCAAAAAGTTTATGGCAAGCGAAGAGAGTCTACCGGAAACTGCCGGCCTGCGCGTGCGCGTTGT
>DATNOG010000211.1:0-6927 GCA_035601415.1 Pyrinomonadaceae bacterium
CGTTATGCGCTAACGAGGTGATCCTGTGACCTTTGTTCGGCGATACCCGATAGCGTTCTATCTGGTTGCGGCTCTTACGATCTCTTACGTTGTTGGGATTGGGGTCTACCTGCTAGCCAAGAACGTTCAAGCATCGCTGGGCACCCACGTTCCATACGTAAATGATCTGGCCCTCAAGTTCGGCCCGAGTCTCGCCGGACTTCTCATGACCTGGGTAATTGCTGGCCGTAGCGGCTTGCGGCACCTGCTGAGGTGCCTGGTCAAGTCGCGTGCATCCGTAACTCTGTACCTGATTGCGGTGCTCATCCCGCCCGCTACGTTTATCGCGGCACTTCTGCTCAGAAACCATGCGGCTGACCTGAGGGCGATCAATCCAGCAAGCGCGCTGGGCGTTTTTGCGGTGCAACTCGCGATCAATACGTTTCTCGGCGGCGGCCTGAGCGAGGAACTTGGCTGGCGAGGTTTCATGACGCCGCATCTTGCCAAGCGCCACACTCCGTTTGTTGCGAGTCTGATCGTGGCAGTTGCCTGGTTTGCTTGGCATGTGCCGGGATACCTCCTGACCAACAAGGCCGAGGCGGATCCGATTCTGCCCTTCGCGGTCATCGTGTTTCCTCTATCGGTTGTCCTTACATGGTTGTACTACAACGCGAACGAGAGCCTGCTGTTGCCAGTTCTGCTGCACGCATCACTCAATGCTTCGTCCTATGCGATGCTGATTCTTATCCCTCAGGTGGCAACGTCACCCACGTTCCAACCAGCCAATGATTGGGTGCTTGCCGGCATATGGGTCACGCTTGCTATCCTCGTCATAGCTAGATCAGGAGCCCAGCTCGGCAGGAATGTTGCACCAAGTCGCGAAGATGCGCGCGCATAACAATGCGCTTGCAGCGGACTCGGTTGAGCGCAGCTTTCATTGAAAGGTGAGTCGGGAGTTGAAAGATTTCGCTCGCCGCTGAAGCGCAGCGTTCGACGGCTTTCGGAGAACGTCATGATCTTTTGTCCCCATTGCGATTTCATGAATTCGTGGCAAGACACTCATTGTGTCAACTGTGGTAAATCGCTTAAGAGCCAACCTGTTAAAATCGAACACACCGCGCCCACACACCCGCCACCAAGCAATGTCGAACGAAACGCGATTGTGGGCTGCTGTGTTCTATGTCTTCTTCTGTTTTTTTTTCCACTGCTGACGATTCACGTTCCCATCGCCGGCGAGCAAGACGTGAGCGGCTACGACGTTTTCTCGAAGCTCACTGAATTCCGCGAAAAACTCAAACCGCCTGACGCGATGTCGCCGACAAACCCGTACACCGCAACCCCGCGAACTCCGCCCCCAGACATGCCCTTGAGCATTCAAGTTGGGTGGTTGACGCCACTCGCGATAGTAATCGCTTTTATCTCGGCGGCAATCGCTCTCATTAGCGCTTTCAAAGCCATTCGCGTTTCTCGAATACTCTGCGTCATCGGTGCCGTTTGCGCAGGCGCTGCAATTCTGCACATTACCATCATGAACTCGGATCTCCATTCGTGGCTTGCCGAATCAATGAAAACAGCACAGCCCGAACTCAAGAACAATCCTTATGCTGGGCTCGCTGAGAACATCGGGACGCTGATGCTAAACGCTTTCCAAATCAAACCCGGTTGGGGCGTTTACGCGCTGCTCGTGTTGCTTGGGTTAGCTGCGGTTCTCGGATTTTCGCGTGTGCTCTCTCGTTTACGCATCGCGCCCGCAGGTTCATAATCCTTGTGGTTTTTTAGAACGCCGTCGAACAATTCGTTGGACGCGAGCGGCGGGAGCACGCTTCTCAACTAGCGTGGTGTGGCGAAGGGTGCTTTGATTCGCGCCGCCGCGTCAACTCAACCGTTCGGCGGCTGATGCTCCTGTTGCTCTTGAGGTGAAAAATGAAAAAAGAAATACATGAACTATCCCGACGAGAAATGCTCACGGCCATAGCCGTATCTACGCTCGGTGGAATTACGGCGACAGCGATGACCCAAAAAGCAGCCGCGTCCCGTTCCTCTAATTCCACGAAGAGCAGGCTTATTAAGATCGATGCCAAGCCGGCACCAATCGCGATTGATACGGCAAAGACGGCGGTGATCGTCGTCGATATGGAGAACGACTTCGGTAGCAAAGGCGGGATGTTCGATCTTGCCGGAATCGACATTTCAATGATTCAAAAGGTGGTCGGCCCCACTTCGAAAGTCCTCGCCGCCGCGCGTAGCGCGAACATTAAGGTCGTCTATCTCAAGATGGGTTTTCGTCCGGACCTCTCCGACCTTGGCGCTCCCGACTCAGTAAACCGGACGCGCCATCTGCAAATAATGCATGTCGGAAAAACCGTCCAGGCGCCTGATGGCAGCACGAGTAGGATTCTCATACGCGACAACTGGGGTACAGAGATAGTCCCTCAGCTTAAACCCCAGGCTGGGGATGTGGTGATGTATAAGACGCGATTCAGCGGCTTCTATCAGACTGATCTGGACAACGTCCTGAAAAAGTTTGGAATCAAGCACCTCATCTTCACCGGGTGCACTACGAGCGTTTGCGTCGATTCAACGATTAGAGATGCGATGTTCCGTGACTATCAACCTGTCTTGCTTGCGGATTGCACGGGTGAGCCGATCGGGTATGGACTGCCAAGAAGTAATCACGAGGCGTCTCTATTAACTATCGAGGTGTTATTAGGGTGGGTCTCAAGCTCGGACGAGTTCATAAAGGCATTGGGCGCTGCATAGTCCCTCGGTTGCGCCGCCGAACAATTCGTTGGACGCGAGCGGCGGGGGCGTGTTTCTCAACTAGCTTGGTGTGGCGAAGGGTGCCTTGATTCGCGCCGCCGCGTCAACTCAACCGTTCGACAGCATTTTTCTACCGGAAGCATTGTGTGACGTATGCCTTATCTGTCTTATATTTCTCCGAAAGCTATCGTTAGAGAAAGTCCGATTCACGGAAAAGGTCTATTTGCCGCCGAACCGATTGCTAAAGGCGAGATCGTCTGCATTAAAGGTGGCTCCATCATCAATCGTAAAACACTTGAATCGATGCCAGACTGGTTTCGCGCGGCTGAAATCCAAATTGCTGATGATTTGTTCATCGCTCCGACGAAAGAAGAAGAGCGCAACGGTAGCATGATTTTCAGTAACCATTCATGCGAACCGAACATCGGCGTGCAAGGTCAAATCGTTTTTGTGGCAATGCGCGACATCGCTCCCAGAGAAGAACTAACGCACGATTGGGCGATGACCGACGATGATGAAAACGAACATCAATGCAACTGCGGCACAGCGACTTGCCGAAAAGTCATCAGCGGACAAGATTGGCGAAGAGAAGACTTGCGCGAGAAGTACGAGGGCTATTTCTCCTGGTACCTGATCGACAAGATGACGACAGTACCCTAATTGCAAGTCGCGCAATATGCCGCGTGCCGTCGAACAATTCGTTGGACCGGAGCGCGGGGAGCGTGTTTCGCAACTTGATTGAATGATCGAGGGTTCACTGTAATCGCCGCGCCCGGTCAACTGCTATGTGAATGTCCAGATCAAACTTCAACCAACAAGAGAGACTGACTGCTATACGTGGCACGACTCAATCGTCGTCACACTGTCGTGGACCGGCCCTCGCTAACTAAAGCTTAGGGGCGATCCCGAAAGCCCCGGGTCCTCTGTCTCAAACACGAATCTTCAGCACTCGTCTGAACAACTGTTCGCTATTGCTGTTCGTTCTGTTGACCGTCGAGGCGTTCCCTTGGGCCGGCGGTCTCCTCTTTGGTCAAAGGAGTTGTTGAAACTTCTCGCAAAACAAATGGCCGTCGCTCTTTCAAGACGGCATAGATGCGCGTCGTCAACTTGCGCGCCACCGCCACTATCGCTTTGCGCGCGGCGACTTTCTGCGGATGCCGTTGATAGACGCGCTGATAGAACTCGCGCAGTTCCGGATCCTTTCTGATGCTCACCCAGGCGCTTTGAATCAACTTGTTGCGCAGCCGGCTGTCCCCCGCGCGCGTGATCTCACTTGATAGGTAGGGAACACCCCCGCTGGATCCTCGTCATCCATACGACTCCCAGATCGTTTGAAAACGGGTTGCTGAAAAGTTCTGCTTGGCTTGACTATCCCATACGGAATCTTCGTGTCGGTGGCCGCCCTAATCTGTCAATGAACTTTCAAACTGCTCCGCACTATCGCCCAAGCCGAAGCCGCCGCGTCTAGTCCCTTGTCGGTGACAGTGAAGCTCACCATCACCAGCCGCCGTCCGAGTACGAGGGAGTAAACATCAAGATTTTGCGGTCCGGTTTTGGTCACGGTGCGGAGACGAACGCCTGATGCTTGCTTGCCAGCAACTACTATTTGCTTCTGAGTGCGCTCGACTTTCGCTTGCTCATCCTCGAAGAACTTGATCATGCTATCAACAAAGGCGTCAAACACATCTCTACGCGCCCTTGCGATCTGTCCTGCGGTGTCGATCATGACGTAGCGGGAAGAGACCATGATTATCGCGCCAGTGCCAGCATGGGTTAGTTCAAGTTGTTGGCCTCCGGTCCAACTCTGATCTTCAAGTGTGACATCGGCAGGGTAATCAAAGGATAGCCCACGCTTTGAGAAATGGCTCAACCCGGGCGACGTTTGTGCATTGGCTAATACAGAGGGAAGAGCGGCGGCGCGCTTGGATTTATTGATGTCTTCCAACAGGTCCTGCGCCTTCTTCTTGTCGACTGTTTCGAGTCGTTGCTCTATCTGCAAAGCATCCGCGGGATGACTAGTGAAAGTCAGCGCGTAACCTAGATCGTAAAGTAGTAGTGCATCGTTCGGCTTCAATCGAAGCGCGTCCTTAAACGCTGTGACCGAGTCCTCGTATCGGTTCAGCCCGAAGTACGAAAAAGCCAACTCTCTGCTTGCGTCTGGAAATTTTGGATCCAACCGTAACACTTCCCGAAAATCCTTCACCGCCAATTCATACCGTTTCATATTAAAATAAGTAATGCCAAGTCCATTGTAGGCGACTGGGTTATCCGGTTTTAGCCGAATAGCTTCTTTGTAAGCTCCGGCGGCTTCTTCGTTTCGATCAAGCGCCCGATAGGAATTCCCTAGATCGTTGTACGCTCCGCTGGCGGGCTCGATAGCAATGGCCCGCTTAAATGCTGTCGCGGCTCGCTCATAGTCCTTAGCGGCGTAATACTTTTGCCCGCGCTCGTATTCAGCTTGCGCGTCGCTTTCATCGCCTGGTGTTGTTGGTACTGAGACTGACTGCGGCGCTGTTAGAGCGTTACACGCGGTAAGCTTGCGCAGAACATCCGATTTCAATTCAGCCTCTTGTACAGTAAAGCCACCCCTTTTGGGCCGGCTGGGGTAGTAGACCATGCAGTAGTCTGCAGACGGTTGCGTTCTCGCCATCCCAGGTCCATCGTCATCACTGCGACAGTGTCCAACGAGGATGGTTTCTCCGTTACACTCGTACTTGATGTTGTAGCGCAGGTTCTGCGTGGAGAAGTAAGCACTGCCGGATGAAGTAAAGATCAAAGCGGTTACTGCCAGGAATAGCACGAAGAATAGTCGGGTTGAATTTCTCATTGTTTTTCTCCGTTCACTTCTTAGGACGCTCTTGAAAGATGGATTGGGTCAGCGCCGGCATGCGGCGCCCGTTTTTTAATTCTTCTATCTCAGTATAAAACCCGAGCCGCTCAGGCAACAGAAACTTTTGCCGAGGTGCGTCCGAGTCCATCAGCCCGACCGAGATCAATCTCGCAATTGATAGATCTGGTCAAATGTATCTAATCGTATTCCGCGTCATTGGCGTTAACTGGGTAACCCGCCGCCCCAAGGGCCTGAACGATTGAGCTCGATTCCCCAAAATCTAACCGCGTTGATGTTTAGAATTGTCCAACGTGTACTTTTCATTGTCAAAACGTGTAACGACTTTTCGTTCAAGACATCAGCGATCGTCGAGATGGGTATCACAACGGATTCCCGCTGATAATTAACAATTCCACCGGATGCATGTTCGACAATGAGAATCGACTTCACGGCAGCGGCGGTATGTTTCATACTAGGCAGGAAATCTTTCGGAAGGAATAAACATGTGGAAGGTTTTGGCCGTAGACGAGAAAGCCTCGGGTTGGGTCTGCCCGCCAGGGGCCAATCATTACCAATTGGCCCCGCTAGTCTCGATCACTTTATCATTGACTTTGTGCCCGACCGCGCTCTTGCTGCCAAGGCTTTTGAAAATCAACCGCTCGTGCAAATTGAAGTCACGGCTGAACTACCTTGGGCCTGTCGGAAAAAGAAATAGACTAATCAACGGCGCCACATAACAAATCGTTGGACGCGAGCGGCGGGAGCGTGCTTCTGAACTTGCGTGGTGCGGCGGAGGGTGCTTTGATTCGCCCGCGCCGCCGCGTCAACTCAACCGTTATACGGCGGGAAAGCACGAGTTGATGTTCCAGCTTTGCTGTTCAAGTGTCGAAATGAAATCGCCATGAGCCAACTTCTGCGGTTTCCCAGTTCGGTCAAGCGAGATCCAGCTATCGAGGTCTGGATGCGTGAGCATTCTGATAAATTGGGCGCGATCGCGCAGCGCTGGTTTGAGGCCATGCGCGACTGCGGAGACGATGTTCGAGAGTTATTGCATGATGGCCATCCGACCGCGTGTGTAGGCGATGCGGCATTCGCCTATGTCAATGCCTTCAAAGCTCACGTTAATGTCGGGTTCTTTCGTGGCGCCGAGATTGCCGATCCCGAGCGCCTGTTGGAAGGCACTGGCAAGTTCATGCGCCATGTGAAACTCAGACCTGAACGTGACGTCGATGCCACGGCTCTGATGAAGCTGATCGAAACTGCATACACTGACATGAAGGGGCGTCTGAAGGCAGAGTAGTTCGTGCAGACATTCGGGGCGCCGTATAACAAATCGTTGGACGCGAGCGGCGGGAGCG
>DATNOG010000212.1:0-8623 GCA_035601415.1 Pyrinomonadaceae bacterium
TCGGTCGTCTTCATGTTGATGACGCCTTTACCGCCACGCGATTGCAAGCGATAGGTCGTAATCGGTGTTTGCTTGCCGTATCCCTGTTCAGAAACGGACAGCATCTTCTCGGAATCGTCGGCAGAGACGGGACAAACCGAAACGACATAGTCGTCCGCGCGCAGGTTGATGCCGCGCACCCCGCGCGTGGCCCGGCCCATCGGGCGGACATTTTTTTCATCGAAACGAATAGCCAGTCCGTTGTGGGTGGCAATGAAGATGCGTTTCGTACCGTCAGTCAACACCACGTCGAGCAGTTGATCGCCCTCGTCGATATTGATGGCGATGATTCCATTCGAGCGAATGTTCTGAAAATCCGCCAGCGACGTTTTCTTGATTACGCCTTTGCGCGTGACCATTAAGACGTAACGGCCTGCGGCAAATTCGCGCACCGGAACTACGCCCGCAAGTTTTCTATCAGAAGGAATATTAATCAGATTGACGACCGCTTTGCCGCGCGCCGAAGCGGCAGCGTCCGGCACTTCATGGACTTTCAATTTATAGACCATGCCGTCGTCAGTAAAAATCATGATGTAAGCGTGCGTCGAGGCGATGAAGAGATGTTCGACGTAATCGGCGCCCTTGGCAGCCGCACCGAATCTTCCCTTGCCGCCGCGCCCTTGCCGCTGATAGGTGGTGATCGGCGTGCGCTTGATATAGCCGCTGTTGGTAACAGTGATGGCCACGTCTTCGTCGGCTATCAGGTCTTCGATCGAGAACTCAATGCCTTCGGCGACAATCTCGGTCCGCCGCGCGTCGCCAAACTCTTTCTTAACCTCTTCAAGCTCGTTTCCGATCACCCGGCGCAGCGAATTCTCGTTGGCCAAAATCTCTTCCAGCTCGGCGATTAGCTTGATGATTCCTTCGTATTCATCGGTGATCTTTTGCCGCTCGAGCGCGGCCAGACGCCGTAGCTGAAGATCGAGAATGGCCTGAGCTTGCAGCTCGGAAAAAGCCAGCCGCTCCATTGCCTTTTGCAGCTTGGGGACATAAACCTTGACCGTCGTGTCTGAAGGAATTCCTTTCCAGGCTTTCACCTCGCTCATGGTCTTTGTTTGGCCAATCAACCAGAGACGCGCTTGATCGACGGAGTTCGAGTTGCGGATTAAGGTAACGATGAAATCCAGCGCGTCGATTGCTTTTGTCAATCCTTCGAGAATGTGCGCGCGCGCCCTCGCTTTGCGCAGCTCGTATTCGGTGCGCCGGCGCACGACTTCGCGGCGAAAGTCCACGAAGCACTCGAGCATCTGCTTAAGATTGAGCACGCGCGGCTGGCCGTTAACGATGGCCAGATTGATGACGCCAAACGACGACTGCATCGGCGTCAGCTTGTAAAGTTTGTTGAGAACAATCTGGGGCACTGCATCCCGCTTTAACTCAACCACGATGCGCATGCCGGTGCGGTCCGACTCGTCGCGCAGGTCGGAAACGCCGTCAAGCTTTTTCTCGTTGATGAGTTCGGCAATGCGTTCGATTAAACGCGCCTTGTTTACCTGAAAAGGTATTTCCGTAATTACGACCGCGTCGCGTTCCTGAGTGCCGCGTCCTATGCGGTCAATTCCCGCGCGCGCGCGCATCTGGATTATCCCGCGACCGGTCAAATACGACTTCCTCAGTTCTTCGCCGCCATAGATAAAACCTCCGGTTGGGAAGTCGGGCCCGGTTACGATTTTCAACAAAGCTTCGATCGCGATATCCGGCTTGCGCAGTAGGGCCAACGTGGCATCGATGATCTCGGTGAGGTTGTGGGGCGGAATCTTCGTAGCCATACCTACCGCAATTCCATCGGAACCATTAACCAGCAGGTTCGGAATGCGCGTTGGCAGTACCTTGGGTTCGCTTAGCGATTCATCGTAGTTTGGCTGAAAATCAACTGTCTCTTTTTCAAGATCAGAAAGCACTACGTTCGTCACGCGTGCCATACGTATTTCGGTATAGCGCATTGCCGCCGCAGCGTCGCCGTCTACGGAACCAAAGTTTCCCTGACCGTCGACCAGCGGATAGCGCATGGAAAAATCCTGCGCCAAACGCACTATCGTGTCGTAAACCGCAGTGTCGCCGTGCGGATGATATTTACCAATCACGTCGCCCACGATGCGTGCGCTTTTCTTGTATGGCTTGTTGTAAGTATTGCCGAGTTCGTGCATCGCCCAAAGCACGCGCCGGTGCACGGGCTTAAGTCCGTCACGCACGTCCGGCAGCGCGCGCCCGATGATTACGGACATTGCGTAATCGAGATACGATCGCCGCATCTCGTCTTCGATGTTTATATGATCGCGTTCAGAAGTGGTTTCCATCCGTTGACCTTTCCAGTACAATCCGCCCGCCGCGGAACTTCATTTTGCTAAACTTAAAACAGCCGTTCCGCGACATACCGCACCCGGCGAGGGCGTAAGCTTTTCGCGTCTTAAAATGATTGTGGTTCGCGTAGAATCAAGTTCAAAACAGGAGCGCTGAAGTAAGGTTTATTGTAGTCGATAAGTGCTTTCTTGGCAAACCGAAAAGTGGACAAAAACCTAATAGAATCAAGGGCTTTCGCCAGGATTCGCTTTTCACAATCTTCGCGCTGGCCGCCGGCGCCGGAAGTCTTGCGTGCGGTCCTTACTGTTGGCAGTTGACCGCGAATCTTCACCATGCCTGAAGAGCGAAAATGGAAGCGCATACGCGAACGCTTGGAGCTCAAATTACCCGTGCGTATACATTGCCGGGAGACAAAGGATTTGCAGTGGACTGAGATAACGCGGCTGATTGACGTTACGCCTTTCGGCGCCGGCTTTACCCTGAAACGCCCGGTAGAAAAAGGTCGGCTGGTGCACATGACTATACCGATGCCGCGCCAGTTGCGAGTATTCGATCATGTTGAGGATCAATACCGTGTCTGGGCTTTGGTGCGTTACATCAAACGAGCTGCGACATCAGACGAGACGCCGCTTTTTGAAGTTGGCGTCGCGTTCACAGGCAAACGCGCGCCTCGCAGTTATGAGGAAGATCCTGCAAGGCGATATGAGATTGGTGCGTTGTCAGCCGAGAGCTTGAACAGCCTTCGGGACTGGCAAGAGGCGGAATTGGCATCTTCCGATAAGCGCAGACTGACGCGCCATAACATTCCGGTCGACATGTTGATCGAAACGCTGGACGAGAAAGGCGGCGTGGAACAAAGCGAGCACACCGTGACCGAAAACATCAGCGCGCGAGGGGCGGCGCTCTACACCACGCTCGATTTACCGGTTGGCCGGTTTATTCGTCTATCCAGCTTGCAATACAAAGTGACGGCTTACGCGGCAGTGCGTGGCAGCAGCATGGGACCCTCAGGAGTGCCGCGCATTCACGTCGAGTTCGTAGATCGCGAGTGGCCCTTGTAATTTGCGACGGACTTACGCCGATAGACGCAGGATCGATCCAAAAAATAGGCTACACGTAACAGGTAGAGAGACTTTTTCAGATTCTCAAAATCCACGTTTAGTCCGCGGCTGATATATTTCTAATGCCCTTAACGAATCTGACACCCGTGAGCGACACAGATACGTCGGTAGAACAAAATTCCGCAGCTCGATCAAAACCGCGCGAGGCAATGCTGCCCGAGAGACTGATCGCGTTGATGCGTCCGCTAGTTGGTGGGTTCAGTCGCGCTTTGTGGCGTCTCGAACATAAGGGAACGGAAAACATCCCCACCGACACCGGATTGATCATTGCCGCGAACCACCAAAGCTATGGTGATCCTTTTTGGCTGGCGGTGCCGGTAAAACGGTCCATTCGTTTTCTGGCCTGGAGCGAAGTCTTTTCCTGGCCTGTGGTCGGCAAGGCCATCCGGCTCCTGGGAGCGTGGCCGCTGCAAATTGAGGGTAGCGACCCGGCTGCCATTCGACGTTCATTAAACTGGCTACGCGAAGGCGGCGTCGTGGTGATTTTTCCGGAAGGCGGACGCGGCCTGCCCGACGGCTCGATGGTTCATATGAAAGGCGGCGCCGTGCGCATGGCAATGGAAGCAGATGTTCCCATTCTTCCGGTAACTATTCGCGGAGCAAACAAGGTTTGGCCTTCGAACCAACGCTTACCGCGCCTCGGAAAAGTTGAGATAACCTATCACCCGGTTATTCACGTCGAGCAATTACCTGGAGAAGAAACGCGCGCTTGTGCGCGCCGGGAAACGGAACGGCTGGCCGCCATTATTCGTTCGGCGCTTTAACTGTTCAATACGCGCATCATTGCGTCGTGTACGCGTCCATTAGTTGCCAGAACTTTAGGCGTGTAAATGTCCAGCGGCTCTCCGCGATAATCCGTCACCCGCCCGCCGGCTTCTTCAATCAATAACATTCCCGCAGCCACGTCCCAGGCGTTCAGCCCGTCTTCCCAAAAACCATCAAAGCGGCCACAGGCGAGGTAAGCGAGATCGAGCGCCGCCGAGCCGTCGCGTCTGACGGCTTGCGCGTTCATGGTGAAGTTTACAAAGTCGCGCGCAAAATTCGGCCGCTCGCGCACGTTGTAAGGGAAACCAGTGCACAGCATCGCGGCGTTCAAATCATCAAGGATGGAGACGCGCATTGGCCGTTCGTTCAGCGTTGCGCCCTGCCCTCGTTCAGCGGCAAACATTTCGTCGCGCGTTGGATCGTAAACAACACCGATCTCGATTTGCCCTGCGCGCTCAACGGCAATGGAAACGCAGAAACAGGGGTAACCGTGCGCGTAGTTTGTGGTGCCATCGAGCGGGTCGATGATCCACTTCCAGTCGCTCTTTCCCGCCACTGCTTCAATTCCGACCGTCGCGCCCGACTCTTCAGCAAGAATCGCATGCCGGGGATAATGAGACTTGATGCGGTCAATGATTAGTTTTTCCGAAGCCAGGTCAGCTTCGGTCACCAGATCGATATCGCCTTTGTTTGACACCTGGGCGCGCCCGAGGCGATCGATAAGGACACTACCGGCATCGCGGGCAGTCTGAATAGCGAAATTAAGCAAGCCTGATCTCTCTTGGTGCGGATTTGAATTTCAACGGCAAGCATATATCAAACATTGGCTCCCAGCGAATGGGGCCTTTCGACTTTCGCTTGATGTCTTTGGTACCGGTGGGCCTCTTACTGTTGCAGAACATCTTTCACGCGCCGGCGCCTGCCATTGACATAACGATTGGGCGAGTTATCCTAATCCACACGATTTCTAACTCACCATAAGGCTGGTTTCTTTCACGACGACTCAAGGAGTTATCTGTTCATGAAAAGATCCGTTTCGTTTCTGCTCAGCACAATCATATTCGTCGCCGCCGCGAGCGCAGCTTTTGCCTGGGGCGACGATGGCCACCAGACTGTGGGCAAGATAGCGTCGTTGCGCATCAAGCCGCGCACTGCCCAAAAGATCGCGCAAATCCTTAAACCGGGCGAAACGCTCGCGAGTATTTCCACCTGGGCTGACACCGTTAAAGAACGCGTTGGCAAAACTGATCCAGATCCTGATACGAACGCGTTTCTCCAGGACGTGATCCATAACGAGAAAAATCGCGAATGGCACTACGACGATCTCCCGCTGAACTGCAAGACCTATCAAACCTGCACCGGCTTTACGCCCGACAACGACATCGTGCACATGCTCAATATTTGTATTCGCACTTCGCAGGGACATCCGGATTCCAACCATCCGCTGGGCCAACGCAACGCATTGCGCTTGTTGGTCCACTTCCTTGGCGACATTCATCAGCCGTTGCACGTCGGCTGTGGATTTATCGACGTCAATGGTCCCAATCACACGATTCTAATTGTTCGCGACCCGGTGGTTATCAAGCAAAAGAACCTGCCGAGCGATAAAGGCGCGAACGATCTGGTCATCGATAATGACCGGAAGAACCTGCACTCGTTCTGGGACTTCACGCTGGTTACTTCGCTGCTGAATGTCGTTGGGCAGGAAATCACATCTGATACTTTGGGCGCTTTCCTGCAACAAAATGCAAAACCAAAGGCGAGTTGGAATCCGCACGGGCCCATTCGCAGTTGGGCCGCGCAATGGGCCACGGATTCGCTACGTCAATCGCGAGATCACACTTACCAGTCAGTGAAAATCGCAGGTCAACGAACGATACCGGTCCTAAGCCATGGTCAACCAGTGATGCAGACCGTATTCGATATCACGCGGGCCGCCAATTACGAAGCAGTGAACCGCGAGTTGGTTCGACAACAACTTGCCAAGGCCGGCTATCGTTTAGCAAAACTGCTCGACGCCATCTACGCGGGAGCAAACAGCGAACAGTAAACAGCAAACAGCCGGAAGCTTGCTGCTGACTCCCGACCGCCGGTTGCTATTTTACTGTCTGCTTTTCACTGTTTGCTGTCTGCTGTTTACTTTTTTCTTATGAATAAGGTCAATCTGCTGCAAAAGTTTTCACTGATTCACGACCATTGGAATCCGCGCATCGTTGGCGAACTCAATGGACAATACGTGAAGCTGGTAAAATTCCAGGGACCATTCACCTGGCATCATCACGACAACGAGGACGAAATGTTTCTGGTGGTGAAAGGCCGGTTTCGCATGGAGTTTCGCGACCCCGGTAGCGAAGCGGCCGCGGCACCTCAAGCCAAAGATATATGGCTGGAGCAGGGCGAATTCTGTATAGTGCCTCGCAGAGTGGAACACCGGCCGGTTGCCGAAGAAGAATGCCACGTCCTTTTGTTCGAGCCGGCAACCACGCTCAACACCGGCAACGTGCAGGATGAATTCACTGTTTCTGTCCTCGATTGGATCTGAACAAAGCGTCGGAAATTTCGTACTAAGCAAACGAACATCGCCCTAAATCAACGCTGGAGGCTTACAACGTGAGCAAACTTTCCAATTTCGTCGCCGCATTTGTATTGGTTGGATTACTGACTGGCGCAACAGTGCAGGCGCAAACTCCGGTTGCGATAACCGTCGCGACAAATGCGAACGTCAGCACAGTGCCGCCTTCAATTCCGGCAACGCAAATCGTCAGCTCGCTTGCCAGCCTGCCTGAAGCCGACACGCTCATCTATATCAACCCGCAGCGCATTCTCAACGAAGTGGTGCCGAAGTTTATGCCGGCAAAAGATGTCGAGGGCATGCGCAAGGGTTTCGAGGAGGTCAGGAAAAACGCTGGCATCGATCCCACCAAGATCGATTACATCGTGATCGCGGTTCGCTTCAAGAAACCAACCGCCGATCTCAATTTTCAGCCGCCGGAATTCATGGCGATCGCAAGCGGCGACTTCAGCGCTGATTCTCTGCTGGTGCTGGCGCGAATGGCCTCGGGCGGCAAATTGCGCGATGAAAAGTACGGTACGAAAACTCTCGGGTTGATGACCATAGATCCGGTAGTGAAAATGGCCGAGCAGAACCCATTGCTAAAATCGTTCACAGAGGTTGGCATCGTTTCGCTTAGCGCGAATACGATTGCTGTCGGCACTCCTGGTTATTTGCGAGCCGCCATCGACGCCGGCGACGGCAAGGATCGCATCAGCGCCGAGACGCTAAATTCATTGGTCCGCGACCCCAACGCGTTGCTCAGCATCGCCGGCACGCCATGGCACTCATTTGCGAAGGGCTTTGGCATGCTGGGCACTGAGACCAACGCGCGCGCGCCGCGTTGCGAATCGAAGATTGGCGACTTCTACATCGCGCTCACTATGGACGCGACAAATTTCATGCTGCGCGGCATCTCAAACGCCGACAATCCTGATACGGCAAAGATCATCAGCAGATTGTATTCAGGCTTGCTGGGATATGCGACGCAATCCATCCCGGACGCAACTGCGAAGTCGCTGCTGAAGAATATAGCGATCACTGCCGACGGCGATGAGGTGCGATTGAGTGCCGACATACCGCAGCAGATGGTTGTCGAACTGATTCAACAGCAAATGAAGAACCCTGCAACCACCAGTCCCTCTCCGGAAAAACAACCAATCAAGACCCGCCGCAGCAGACGCAGAACCCACAAATGAAAATTTAGCCGCAGATGAACGCGGATAAAGACGGATCTGAAAAAGCCAAAGTACGATAACTGGGTTCTCTGGTTTTTCCGATCCGCGTTCATCCGCGAAAATCCGCGGCTAAATTATTTCTGTTAAAAGCAAATGGGCCACGCGATCGATGTGGCCTTTTTTGTTGCGGTTTGGTTCTAGCTGGGTGGCCTTTTACTTTGCAGTCGCAAGCTGGAGTAGAAATATCACGGAAATTCTGTTTTTACTTTCCCACTAGATAACGCGTGCGTTTTCACCTCAAGTTTCCCTCAAGAATTCCTCAACCCTGCGTCAGTAACGTGTCACTCGTTGAAAACCCAAAAGTTGGCTTTGGACGATGAGGAGGACCGGCATGCGAAATTTGCGCACCAAATTAAGCTTACGAAATCTCAGAACAACAGTCCTACTTGCTCTTTTTGGCTGCGACTCTGGACTTCAGAGGAGACATCTCATGTCTCAAGATTCGCTAAAGCCATGGGTTAGGTCGCTGAGCTTCCGAGTGAAGATCATTCTGGTGACAGTCGCCTGCCTAATAGTTGCCGCAATCACAACGACGATCGCATCCAATCCGCCTACGAGCAACATCACTGTGCCCTCGAGCACCGGCCAGAAGGTCGTAGTCAACTGGA
>DATNOG010000213.1:0-3276 GCA_035601415.1 Pyrinomonadaceae bacterium
AATGCTGCTGACGACTGGCGCCGGTGTTGCCGGCACGCCATACATCAATGCGCCTGCAAAAGGAATAGCCAGCGCGGTAATGACATTCATCACCGGTCCGGCGATGGCAACCAGGACTCGCTGCCAGCGCGGGCGCAGGTCGAATCTTTCTTCGGCTGGAATATCCGCGGCGCCTTCGCCTTCAATTGGTGCATTGGATTCGTCACCACCAAGCTTTACATAACCGCCTAACGGTATGGCCGAGATGCGGTAATCCGTGTGTCCCCACTTTATTCCGAACAGTCGCGGTCCAAAGCCGGCGGAAAAAGTTTCGACGCGAATCTTGAAAAGCTTGGCAACGATAAAGTGACCAAACTCGTGCAGCACTACGGCTGCCCCAAGAATGAAGATAAAAGCTAGAATTCCAATTACGACCGTCATCGATAAAATCTCTTTTCCTAAACTAAAGACGCAGTTCTTTTGAAGCAATTAAGTCCAAACCACGTTGCCATGATCGAGTGTACGCGGCGAGCGGAGAACGCGTCAAACGGTCTTTTCCTGGGATGTAGGGTGGTAGTTCAGAGTCCAACCTTCAGGTTGCTGCTGGAAAGGGCGGCAAGCGAAAGCTGTACGCTAAACTTCGATCACATTTCGGCAAGTAAAGGGGCAGTCTTCGTGAGCTTTTCGATTTCATTAGCGGCTGATACCCGGGCAGTGCGATCTGCATCGAGAATTGTATCAAGCTCAGTAGCAGGCTGATTATTGTGGCCGTTCATCACGGCTTCGATGATCAGAGGAATGTCAGTCAAGCAAATCCGTTCCTCGATAAACGCGCGCACCGCTTCTTCATTTGCCGCATTCATCGCGGCAGGCAAGGTGCCTCCTTCACGCAGGGCGCGGTAAGCCAGCGCAATACAGGGAAAGCGATCGATGTCGGGAGGCTCGAAATGGAGCGCGGAAAGCGCAGTCAGATCCAGCGGGGGCAATTCACAGGAATGCCGCTCAGGATACGTCAACGCATATTGAATGGCATGCCGCATATCGGTAATGCCCAGCTGCGCTTTCACCGAACCATCAACCATCTCGATCATCGAATGGACCACTGATTCCGGATGAACGACGATGGCGATCTCGTCCCAGGTAAAACCAAAGAGCCAATGCGCCTCGATCACTTCCAGGCCTTTGTTCATCAATGTGGCGGAGTCGATGGTGATTTTCGCCCCCATGTTCCAGGTGGGGTGTTGCAACGCTTCCGAAACTGTTGACGACTCCATCTCGCGTTTCGTCCTGGTGCGAAATGGTCCGCCAGATGCCGTCAGTATTATCCGCCGCACTTCGGATCGTTTCTCTCCACGCAAACATTGATGCAACGCATTATGTTCAGAATCAACCGGCAACAGTTCAGCACCTGAAGCGCGCGCGGCGCGAGTCATAAGCTCGCCCGCCATCACCAGCGTTTCTTTGTTCGCGAGCGCGACACGCTTGCCGGCTTCCAGCGCGCGCAAGGTGGGGACGAAACCAACCGCGCCGACCGTTGCGGATACCACGCAATCGGCCTGCGCGTGAGTTGCAACTTCAACCAGCCCGGCTTCGCCCACAATGATGCGCGGCAAGTCGATATCGCGTTCAAATAGCCTGGCCCGCAGATCGTGAGCGGCTTCTTCGCTATCGACAGAAACCAGCTCCGGCAAATGCGCGGCGATCTGATCGGCAAGCGCTGCCACATTGTGACCGGCGCCAAGGGCTACGACGCGAAACTGCGCGCTGCCCAGCGACTCGATGACGCGCAAAGTATTGCGGCCGATCGAGCCGGTAGAACCGATTATCGCAACTCCTCTTGATGCCATTTGTTATGCCGCCAGCCGGGGAACGAGTTTACGAGATTCGTACGGGTTGAGCAGGTCGATGGTTTGACCCGTTTCGTTTTGATAAGAGGCTGCGGTCACGCGCCACTGGTGTCCGCTGCGATACATTAATTCAACGGAAGCGTTCACCGTCTTCCGTTCGCCGATGACTTTAAGATTTAGTTCCGCAGTACCGTCGCCGTTTCTGATGTTGATGTTGCCAGTCACAAGCCTGCCAAAACTTTTTACTTCGCCAATGTCCTGCTTCAGCCGTTCATTGGATTTCAAAAAGTCTTTGGAGACGTTTGCGGCTTCGCTGTTGCCAATACCATAAAACACCGCGCCTACGATGCCACCGACAAAAAGCAGCACTATCAAGCCCAGTACAACCACAATGGAGACGACGATGATGATTATCTTTTTTGTCGTCATCGATTAAAAGGCCCGGCTGCCAAAATAGAGGCGCGCAAAATAGTAGATGAGCGGCGCATTGAACAGCAAGCTATCTAAACGATCGAGTACGCCACCGTGACCAGGTAAAAATTTGGCGGCATCTTTCGCGCCGGCGCTACGTTTGAGCGCGCTTTCAGACAAGTCTCCGAGAACACCAAGTATCATCATGACAGCAGCGAGCGGGAGCGCCCACTTCAAAGGCAATTCACGGAAGAACCAAAAATGCGCCCCGGTAGCCAGCGCCAGGGCCGCAACCATTCCTCCGGCGACGCCTTCCCATGTTTTGCCGGGACTGATCTTCGGCGCCAGTTTATGCTTGCCAAAAGCTCGGCCCACGTAATACGCGCCCGTGTCTGCGCCCATCAGCACCAGAAAAAAGAAAGACAACAGGTGGGCCGAAAGTTTTTGTTCAAGGCCCATGCGCACGGCCACCAGATGGCCGCCAAGCAACACGATATACAGCACGCCAAGCACTGTCGCGCCTGACGACGCAATTATTTTGTCAAAAGGTGCGCCGCGAAGTGTTGCCGCAATGAGAACGCCGGCGGTAAGCACCAATAAGGTCAACTGAATCATTGAAAAATCGAGATCACGCCCGGGCTCCGCAAAATAAAAAATCGTGAAGAGAGCGGCAGAACCGAGAAAGCCGGCGGCAATGTCAGGCTTCATGTCGCGCTCTCGCGCGAGCACGTAAAACTCGTAAAGCGCGAACAACATGGCCGCGGCCGCGAGCGCAACAAAAAGAAGTTGCAGCCAGGGAACCAGTATCGATGCGATCAAGAAGGGAAGAAGGATTACGGCGGTTAAGATTCGTTGCATTCAGATTCCATCAAAACCAGAAAAGGAATTTTCCATTTCTCATCACTACCGTCCCAACGTTGACCGGCCTATTGCTTGTATCTTGCTGCATTTGATCAACTTGACGACGATGCATGTTGGGATCGATTTCAAATTAGTCCGTGACGAGGGCGCACATTTTATTCCTACTATGAAGTTAGAA
>DATNOG010000214.1:0-20477 GCA_035601415.1 Pyrinomonadaceae bacterium
CGACGCGCGCGTAGCTCAGTTGGATAGAGCGTTTGACTTCGAATCAAAAGGTCGCAGGTTCGAGCCCTGCCGCGCGCACCAGACTATTCAGGTATCAAGAATCAGCTCACACTCCAGCCGCGTCCGCTTCCGCCTTCAGCCGCTGCCCAATCGGAATGTACTCACGCGTCCTGTGTCCCAAATAAATCTGCCTTGGCCGGGCGATCTTCTGATCCGGGTCTTCCAGCATCTCTACCCACTGCGCGAGCCAGCCTGAAGTGCGCGGAATCGCAAACAGAACCGGAAACATGTCAACAGGGAAGCGCATTGCCTGATAAATGATCCCGGAATAGAAATCAACGTTTGGATACAGACGACGCTTGACGAAGTACTCGTCTTCCAACGCAATGCGTTCCAACTCCAAAGCGATTTCCAGCATTGGGTCTTTTCCGGTTACTTCAAAAACTTCATCAGCCACCTGCTTGATTATGCGCGCGCGCGGATCGTAGTTTTTATAGACGCGATGTCCGAAGCCCATTAGTCGAAACTCGCCGGCCTTCACGCGCTTGATGTAATCGGGAATTTTGTCCTTCGATCCAATCTCTTTCAGCATGCGCAGCACCATCTCGTTAGCGCCGCCGTGCAGTGGTCCATAAAGCGCCGCTGCCGCGCCGGCAATAGATGAAAAGGGATCAGTTTGGGCGCTGCCGATGCTGCGCATCGCGTTAGTGCTGCAATTCTGTTCGTGGTCGGCATGCAGAATAAATAAGACCGACAACGCTCGTTCAAGCACCGGATTTGGCTTGTACTTCAACTCAGTCGTCTTGAACATCATGTTGAGAAAATTACCTTCGTAACCAAGATCGTTATCGGGATAGGCATACTGCATGCCGATGCGATGACGATAAGCAAAGGCGGCGATCGTTGGCACTTTTGCTACCAGCCGGTAAATTTGTTTGCGGCGGCATTCCTCGTCGAAAATATTCTTCGCGTCGGGATAAAAAGTTGATAGCGCGCCAAGCGTAGCTTCGAACATGCCCATCGGATGCGCGTTGTAATGAAAGCCATCCATGACCGTCTTGATGTTCTCGTTAATAAAGGTGTGATAGGTGATGTTGTGGGTCCATTCCTGCAACTGCGCTTCGTTGGGTAGTTCACCATGGAGGAGCAAGTATGCGACTTCGAGGTAGGTGCTTTTTTCAGCGAGCTGCTCGATAGGATAACCGCGATATTCGAGGATGCCTTTGTCGCCGTCGATGAACGTGATCCGGCTCTTGCAGGAAGCTGTATTCATAAAAGCCGGATCGTAAGTCATCAGACCAAAATCGTCTTCCGACGTTTGGATCTGACGCAGATCCATTGCCTTGATGGTGTCGTTTTCAATCGGCACTTCATATTGTTTTCCGGTGCGATTGTCGGTGATAGTCAGCGTATTCGCGCTCATCACGTTCTTCTCCTCAGTTGAATCGAGTTGGAAAAATCAGATTAACTCTGGTGGGGGAACTAAGCAACTGCCATTAGCAAGCGGAAACTGGCGAAGAATCGCATCGTAAAAAACAAAGGGCTCGCAAATGAATTGCGAACCCTTCAGTCGTCAAAATGCGTTGGCGATTTATTTCCTGCTTCTTTTGATTTCCTGCTCAGCCTGCTTTTTTGCTTCATTTGCCTCATGCGAACTCAAACCCAGATCATGAAGAGTGCGGCCCAGGCTTTTGCCCGAGGCAAGGCCGGCGAGAATGGCATCCCGGGTGATGTTGGGGAAACGCGTACCCAGATTTTGGGCCAACCTGGTGGCTGCGACGTAGTGACCAAACGTGAGATTGGGATTTGTTGCGAGCGCAATTTTATATCCGGCGCGGAGATCGTTGGCGTTCGTATGCAAAGTGTTTGCGATACCCGGGTGATCGCGCAGATCCTGATCGCCGCGATGAAGGTTGTCGCTCGCAAGGCGTGCCCGATCCAAGCCGGCATCTGATCTTCCATTTGATCGGTCGGAAGCATTTGCCCGACCGTCGTCGGATCGTCCATTTGATCGCGATGAGGCGTTGCCCACTCCTGCTCCTGGAGGTGGTCCGCCAGCGTTGCCGGCGCCTGATCCTCGCCCGCCGCCCGCGCCACCGCCTCGGCCTTGCCCGAAGGCAGAAGTCGTCAAACTAATAACAAACAAAACTGGCAGCAGCGCATGAATGATTCCGGGCCATCGTAAGTACTTCATAAGTGTTACTCCTTAGAAAATTTCTACTGTAGAAACATCACAAATGAGGACAATTGGTGAGATGCACACGTTACCACAGGCAGACGCATTCTGATCCGGCAAGACGAAATGTAATTGGATTGCAATGCAAAGTCGGCGGGATCGCCTCGGAATGTTTGGTGCAGCCAAAACAGCTGATGCCGAGTTATTTAATGCCCAGCAACTCAACTTCGAAGATTAGCGTTGCATTTGGCGGAATCGCAGGTGGGGAACCGCGCAGCCCATAACCAAGATTCGCAGGAATGGTTAAGCGTCGTTTGCCGCCGACCTTCATCGACATCAAACCTTCATCCCAGCCTTTGATGACACTGCCGGTCCCGATGCGAAACTCGAAAGGTCTGCCGTGGTCGAATGAGCTGTCAAACTTCGTTCCGTTTTCAAGCGTGCCGGTGTAATTGACGGAAACAGTCTGACCGGTTTGCGGTGATGGTCCAGCTCCTTCAGCTAAATCGACGTACTTCAAGCCGGATGCGGTAGTAACTTCGGTCCCGCCCGTCCTGGTGCGGTGTGTGACGAGGTATGCTATTGCCGCGACCGCGAGCGCCAGCACAATAACGATGGCAACGATTCTTATCTGACGATCGCGGGTCGCGGGCGCGGCTGTCTTCGTCGCAGAATATGGCCCCTTCGGTCGTTTCTTAGCTTTCGTCGTTTTTCGATGTCTACTTTGCGGCAAGTGTTCGAGTTCTCCTGAATGTGATTGGTCTGGTATTTATAACTGGTTTCACACGCGGGTTCAATTCGAGACTAGTTGTTAAGCAATCAAGACGTTGGCGTTTGGCGCCTTGCGCCCCTTCTCATCTTGCGAGAATAAAGATAAGATGTGCGCCTCCGTGCCGCGACAAATTGTTTACTGCCGAGTGCCCTCGCTTCGTTATCCGAAGTTTATCTTCGTGTCACGAGAAATCTAATTCGGCCCGCCTGACAAAGACGGCGCCTCTTAATCCTAAGGAGCGATCGATGAATACAAGATTACGATTGTCAATTCTTTTGGGATTGGCACTAATTCTTTTGGCACTCAGTGCGTCATCCGGTTTGCGGCCAGCGGCTGCTCAAAATAGCTCGCATGATCCAACCTGGTGGGACAAGTTTCAGTTCCTGCGTGCCAATGGCCCAGATAGCGGCGCAGTAACTACCAGTTCGGTTTCGTTTGGAAGCAACGTTGACGTCTCGAACGAATGCGGTCCGCAAAGCGAGACATTCATTACTATAGATCCCAACAAGCCAAAGTCGCTGGCGGCAGGTTCGAATGAAATATTTCGACTGCCAATGCGTGGCTACTTTTCATCCAATGGCGGCACAAGCTGGGGTGGTGTCGATCTTCCCTTACCACCCTCAAAATCGAAAAGCGGTTTTGACTTCGGCTCCGACCCGACTCTTGCTTTTGATTCCAGCGGCAATCTTTTCTACGGATATATCGTCGTCGATTTTAGCGGCGTTAATTCGGTGAATGGTAACGGAATTAATGGCACTGCCATGGCGGTCGCACGATCAACCGATGGTGGCCAGACCTATCCGACCGCTACTTTTTTCGCTTTTCAGGCGGGAGAAAACCACTTCAACGACAAGCCAATGATCACTGCCGACCAAAACCCTGGCAGTCCGTTTCGAGATAATGTGTACATCGCCTGGGATGCGGCCTCTGGTGGCTCGATCGGCGGCGGCGTGCGCGTGGCGACTTCCACGGACCTGGGCGCGAGCTTCTCGACCAAACGAGTTGATGATCTCTCTGGACCGGGGCGATCCATCGGCGCTTCTCCCGGGGTTGGGCCAAACGGAGAAGTTTATGTTGCGTGGAACGACTACGTCGCGAATGCCATCGTCTTCAACCGGTCTTTCGATGGCGGCAACACCTGGGGAACGCCCGTCACCGTCTCGCGGAAAACGCTTCCGTTTGATATTGCCATACCCGCTGAGTCGTTTCGCCGCGCGCTTGTCTATCCATCGTTGGACGCTGATCGTTCGAGCGGAATTCATCGCGGCAGGATCTATTGCAGTTGGATGGACCTGACGCCGGCCAACGTTACCGACATTTTCATTTCGTATTCGGACAATAGCGGTGCGAGCTGGTCAACCCCCGCTCCTGTTACCGATCAGTTTTTGTCCGCAGTGGATCGGTTCAACCATTGGATGTCGGTTGATTCTGTGACTGGCGATGTCGACGTTGCTTTTTACGACACGCGCAATGATCTTACCGGCTCGCGGTATCAGACTGACTACTATCTGGCGCGCTCGAGCGACGGTGGCGTGACTTGGAACGCACCGGACTTTCGCGTTAGCACCGTCAGCTCAAACGAGCATGATTGCAATGGCATCTTTCCCTGCCAGGGAATTAATTACGGCAACCAGCAGGGTGATTACGAAGGCCTGGTTTCCTATGGTGGCGTTTCATATCCCGTATGGACAGACAGTCGCAGGCAGTTGGATGCGTCCAGCGGTTGTCGCCGTCCTTACTTGATGGAAGAGGTGTTTAGCGCGAAAGTGAAATGAGCCTGAAGAGAAGTGCCGCGACATGATCGCTCTTCTCACTAAGACAATAGTTCAGGTAAATTAGAAAGGGTACCGTTTCCGGTACCCTTTCTCTTACGAGGCAAAGATCTTGTTCAGGGATCAAAGTCAGATCAGCTTTGGCTTTTCGCCCGATCGACCGTAGTGGAAGCCGTCATCATTCGCGTCAAACGAATGTTGCCATTTATTCCCCTGGCGTTGATTGAATTGCCGCCGCTGCCGATCTGCGCGCTGTAGCTTCCGTGCCGGCTTTTGTCCACGGTCACATTCGGCAAGTCAGAAACTACGCTGCCGTTCATACCATGTGCTTCAAGATTTGCGTTGACACTGTCGTTGAGTCGCAGCTCGATGTTGCCATTGATGCCGCTGATGTCCACGCCGCCATTGTCGACCTGTTTGAGGGCAACCGCGATGTTGCCGTTGATACCCTTGAAAGTAGCGGAGCCTGACGCCTGGGCAATATCAACTTTTCCATTCACGCCTTTCACCTCGACCGCGCCATCTATCTCGCCGGCGGTAACGGAGCCATTGATTCCGCGTGCCACCAAAGAAATTGCTCTCGGCAGTCGCAGGGTGATGTGTTCCGACGGTTTGGAACCGAAGATGCGAGCAAAGAAACCGGTATCGACGTTCTCAGCACGAACTGTCAGACTGTCTGCCGTGGCATCAATGATCACTCTGCGCCGGCCTAAAACTTCCTGACTAATGCCGGTGCGTTCGACATATGCCTCGGCGGTTTTGCTGTCGGAAGTTTCAATCTTTACACCGCCATTGATTCCAGCTAGCTCGACGCGGGCGCCAGGCGAAAGCTCATAACTCTTCCGAATCTCTTCGCGCGCAGCGCCGCTTGATTTGTCGCCGTCTACCACCTGCGACCAATTGCGAACACCGCGTGTAGTTGTTGCGCGCGAACGCACAATGCCTGCAATTCCGGCAATCGCGACCAGAAGTACCACCACAATTATTCTTTTCATGGAAATGTCTCTCCGTAAGCAGACGAACAAATCTCGAGACCAGTAACGATTTCGCTGGCAATTTAGTTCAGTCTGAATTGCACTTTCAGTAGAAATTTCGGCGGCGCAGGCGGTCGATCTTGACATAACTCTAGCTGCGACTTACATTCGACCCACTCCGCAAATTTTCAAAGTTTGAAACGCTATCCGATTTCCCCCTTCGGAGTTTTCTCGGCCAAATCAGCCACTAGGGCGCAATGACAGAAAAAGATTCGAAGTATCGGACGGTTCTGATCGTCGAAGACTCTGAGGACGCGCGCTATTTCATGCGGCTGGAATTGGAGCAACTTGGCTATCGCATCGTGGAAGCGGAAAACGGCGAGCAAGCCTGCGAAGTTGCAGAGCGCGAGCGTCCGGACGTTATCCTGATGGATCTGAGTTTGCCGGTCATGGACGGAATCGCGGCGACGGAAAAGATTCGCGCGCACGATGAGCTCAAAACCGTTCCTGTGATTGCGGTCACGGCCCATCAGGAAACAGATTTTCGCGCGGATGCCAAAGCTGCCGGGTTCGATGCCTATGTCACCAAACCAATCGACATGCGATGGCTCAGCGAGTTGATCGAAGGTTTGCTGGTTTAGTAGGACAGACTTTCCAGTCTGTCAATCATTACGGCTTTGCACAAGAACTATTCCCGCAATGCGAGATGCGACCAAACAGCGTCCTCGTGCCGGAAGTCTATCTTGTCGTGGGTCGACGAATACAGAACCGGAAGTGGACCGGAGTCCCCGCGCGGGCAGCCCGCGTGGGGTGGTGGATGCGACCGGGTCGGACTTGCGATAAACAACATCTCCATTTCATGGATCGCTGAGAATGTTAGCTTACAATGACGATGAACTCCACGCTTCGTAGACCCGGTCGCTACCGCTTCCGGTTCTGTATTCGTCGACCCACAACGCAAATAGAAATCACCAATAGAGAGACTGGAAAGTCTGTCCTACTGAGCCAACGAAACAATCGTCGCGCCCAACCCGCCAGCTTCCGGCGGCGCGTCAGTCCAATCGACAACAAACGGCGTTCTGCTCAATATCGCCCTTACCATCTCACGCTGCACGCCAATTCCTTTACCATGAATAATTCTGACGCTGCGAAACCCCAGTCGCCGCGCTTCACGCAAATACTCCTCAACTACAAGTTTTACGTCCCGCGGTTGGATGGTATGCAGATCGAAGACATCCGTGATCGGAACAGCGACCGGCTCAGGAAAGGGATTGAACGGATCTGAGTCTGGATCGTCAGCGACCGGCTTATCAATGATCTTCATCAACTCACTGCTTTCATTTTTCTTTCGGCGCCACATAACTTCGCCGCGACTTTACCACCAATTTCCCTTGCGACTTCTGCAATTCCGGTTTGACATCGATCTTTAGTTTCCGCAGAGTGCCGTCCCGCTTTCGATTTGAAGACACGAAGGCCAGATTGTATCGCGTGCGCAAGTGATCGATAAGGGTGGCGAAGGTTGTATTAAGCTTCTCAGGTTTCTCTTCGAACACCTCGCCGCCGGTCTCGTCAGCAAGTTCCCTTATGTCTAACGTGTGGCCAAACAAACCGAGCGCCTTTGTTCCTACCACCATGTATCGGTTTTCCATGCGTTGCCCGATCGAGGTAGGAATTAGTCCACAGACAACACTACCCGATTCGAAAAGGGCCTGCTTGGCCGCTTTGCCGGATGGGCCATGGCCGCAGTCGAAGTTTCGCGTAATGCCGATGATCGCAATTATCACGCGCCGGCCAACCGGATTGCCGGCGGTCACCATGTAATCCGCGGCTTTAGCAAAGGCCTTGTTCAAGCAATGGTCGGCCCAGGTGTGGTTCTTCGGAATTCGCTCCAGCGCGTTTTCGATCTGCGAGCGATTGCGAGTAAATTCTTGCAGCAGTTCCGCATTGTCGTGATACGTCATCACTGCCACTTCGTCCGTTTCGTTCAAACGTGCCAGTGCCTCCTTTGCCGCCCGGCGCACTTCGGTGCCAAAGGGATCAAGACATCCGCCGCGATCGATCAACAACAACACCGACAACGGCAGACTATCCTGGCTAAAATGTGTGATCTGTTGTTTCGTTCCGTCCTCCAAAATCACAAAGTCGGTTTCCTTCAGGTCGCCAACGACGCGCGCAGTCTTCTTTTGCAAAACCAGCGCATCGACCGTCACCAGGTCAACATCAACCTTCACCACCTCGGCTGGTTGGGAAGCGGCCCTCTTTTCACGATTAACAGTTCTTTCGCGGGTCTGAGACGTAATTCGCGACGAAACGTACGGCAACAAGAAGAGCAATAGGAGTAGCGAGAGATATTTGTATTTTGCTGCGCTTGAGAACAAGACTTTCATAAGCACTCCAATTTTCTGAGAATGCAGGTACCGAAGCTTTCCAGGGGAGAGTGCTTTGGTGAGGTTGAGATAATACTCGTCGGCGGCCCTACAGAAAAGATATTTCGGAGGAGGGTAGTGGGTCAGTTTGATGTCCGACAAGCCTTAGCTTGTCGTAACGCTGCGACAAACTTTAAGTCTATCGGACATACCCTGGCGGGACACTTTGAACTCGGCAATGAAGTCGATTAAAGTAAGCGTTGTCTGCCCACGATTGTTCCAGTTTGCATTCCACAACAAGTTTCATCTCAGGAGATTGATCCCATGAATAGTCATGTCTTCGGATCCCGCTTCGCGCGTACCATTTCGTTTTTTGTTTTGCTGGTAGTTTCACTGGTCACTGCGCCGTTGGCCCTGGCGCCGCTTACGCGCGCGCAAAATCCAAACCCCTCAACGCCGAGGGTTGATGGTTCGGCTCCGCCGGGCAGACTCGCTTATCCCGATTCCAAACCCGGCGATACAGTTGATGATTATTTCGGCACCAAAGTTTCCGATCCTTATCGTTGGTTGGAAAACGATCGGGCGCCCGAAGTGGGAGCCTGGGTAAAAGCGCAGAACAAGGTAACCTTTGCATACCTAGACAAGATCCCTTACCGGCAGAAAATCAAAGAGCGCCTGACCGCGCTATACAACTATCCGAAATACTCTTCACCTGCGCGCCGGGGCGATTATTTTTTCTATACCAAGAACGATGGCCTTCAGAACCAAAGCCTCTGGTATCGGCAGAAAGGCCTGGATGGAGCCGCGGAAGTCCTGCTCGATCCGAATAAGCTGTCTGCTGACGGCACCACGCGCCTGGGATCAGTTGCGCTTTCGAAGGATGGAAAATATTTGGCGTATGGAGTTTCGCAAGGCGGTTCCGACTGGAACGATGTTTATGTTTTAGACACCGCGACGAAACAGTTGTCCACGGACCACATCGAATGGATGAAGAGTTCCAGCATCTCCTGGCAGGGCGGCGGCTTTTACTATAGCCGCTATCCGGCGCCGGAAAAGGGTCACGAGCTGACCGCGAAGAACGAGAATCATCAGGTCTATTATCACAAGGTCGGAACGCCGCAATCCGCGGACACGCTGGTGTATGAGGATCCAGCAAACCCGCAGCGTTTCCATAACGTCGGCACCAGCGACGATGAGAGATATTCGTTTCTTTATATTTCAGAACGAGGCAAGGGTAAAAAAGGAAATGCGATTTTCTGGCGCGACGCGTCGCAATCCGGCATGGCTTTCAGTCCCATCGTTGCCGAAATTGGCGATGACACCTACAACGTGATCGACAATGTGGGCGACAAGTTTTTGGTGTATACCGATCACAAATCGCCAAATGGCCGCGTATTTCTTTTCGATCCCAAGCATCCTGAAGAAGCAAACTGGAAAGACGTCATACTGGAAAAGCCTGAGCCCATCGACGATGTGAACACAGCTGGTGGCAAAATCTTTGTCAGTTATCTAAAGGATGTTGCGGCTCGCGTTGAAGTCCATAGTCTTGACGGCAAACTGGAAAACGAGATCAAGCTACCTGGACTTGGCGCGATTCCTGTGCCTCAGCTGGGAACGCCGGGTTCTTTTAGTGGCAAACCTGATGATAAGTTGGTGTTCTACACCTTCACTTCTTTTAACTTTCCGCCGACGATTTACAAATACGATATTGCGACTAAACAGTCGAGTCTGTTTCGCCAGCCGGAGATTCCAGGTTTCAAGTCAAGTGACTTTGAAACCTCTGAGGTTTTCTACCCGAGCAAAGATGGCACGCGCGTGCCGATGTTCCTGGTCCATAAGAAGGGAATCAAGCTCGATGGCAAGAATCCAACCGTGCTGTACGGCTACGGCGGTTTCAATATCACCACGTCGCCAAACTTCAATGCGCTGCGGCTGGCGCTGCTGGAGCAGGGCGTGATTTATGCTTCCGCAAACATGCGCGGCGGCGGCGAGTATGGAGAGAAATGGCACGAGGCGGGAACGAAGCTGAAGAAGCAAAATGTTTTTGATGACTTCATTGCAGCCGCTGAGTATCTGATCAAGAACAAGTACACCTCGCCCGAGAAGCTTGCGATTCAGGGCGGGTCGAACGGCGGTCTGTTGGTCGGCGCCGTTTCTAATCAGCGCCCCGAGTTATTCCGCGCAGTCGTGGAGCAGGCGGGAGTGATGGACATGTTGCGCTTTCATAAATTCACGATTGGTTGGAACTGGATTGCCGACTATGGCTCCAGCGACAACGAAGCAGAATTCAAAGCGCTTTATGCGTATTCGCCGATCCATAACATCAAGGCTGGTGGGAACTATCCAGCAACGCTGATTACGACGGCAGACCACGATGACCGCGTGGTGCCCGCGCACAATTTCAAATACGCGGCAGCGTTGCAAGCTGGACAGGGCGGCACCAACCCAATCCTGATTCGCATCGACACGAAGTCAGGTCACGGAGCCAGCAGCACCACGAAGGCAATCGAGCAGGCTGCGGACATTTATTCGTTTCTGATGTGGAATTTGGGGGTCAATGCGAAGTAGACAGCAAACAGTAAACAGTAAGCAGCAAGCGCCACTAGCAAGATCACTGGCATGAGCCATGTTGGTCTTAAATCTAGTTGTTGCTTGCTGTTTCTTTGTGCGCATGCTAAGGACAACTCGTGCGCGACTTCAGACAGATAAAAGTCTGGGAAAAGGCCCATAGGCTTGTGCTCGAAATCTATCAAGCTACTGCCGGGTTTCCAAAAGAAGAGCTGTACGGTATTACGAGTCAGCTAAGACGAGCGTCGGCTTCGATACCCGCAAACATCGCGGAGGGTTTTGGGCGCGGAGGGAATGTTGAACTTGCGAGATTTTTGCAGATTGGAATGGGATCAGCTTACGAGGTTGAGTATCACGCTCTGCTAGCAAAGGATTTAGGGTTTATAAAGACTGATGAATATGAGTGTCTTGAATCCCAGATAATCGAAGTGAAACGCATGCTGGCAGCACTTCTTGTCAAGGTTAGAGCCGAGCGCTAGAGTTAGAGCCGAGCGCTAGAAACAAAGTTCCTCTGAACCCCGGTGGAGCCAAGAAGCGCGCCATCGTCAAGCACTAAGATCTTTTTCTTCCGCCGGCTGTTTGCTGTTTGCTGTCTGCTGTTTGCTTGAGAGGTAGAATGATTGTGACAGCGAGGCCGCCAGTGACAACATTGGCGGCTTCAACCGTGCCGCCGTGCAAGCGAACGGCGCGTTCGGCAATCGCCAGGCCCAGGCCCGTGCCGCCGCTTTCACGATCGCGCGCTTCATCGACTCGGTAAAAAGGTCGAAAGAGTTTATCGAGCGCCTCTGCGGGAACCCCTGGTCCATGATCGCGAACCGTTATGACCGCTTGATCTCCGCAAGCTAATTTCACCTCTACCTCGGTCCCGTCCGCGGTGAACTGCACAGCATTGCGTACCACGTTTTCTACCGCGCGGCGCAATAACTGTTCGTTGCCGAGAACATGACAGAGCTCCGGCGATTCGAGTCGCACTAATCGATTACAATTTTTTGCTTCGTAATCTGCATCGTCCACGATTTCTCGAATCAATTGGGCAAGGTCAAATGAAGTCCTTTGGACTGCTTCTGTGTGATTCTCGAGGCGCGTCAGAGCCAGCAGTTGCCCGATCATTTCGTTGAGTGTTTCAGCTTCACGCTCAATACGTTGCAGCGCAGTGGCCGCGTCCTCGCCGGCGCGCTGCCTGGCTAACTCCAGTGCCACATTCAAACGAGCGAGAGGTGAACGCAGTTCGTGCGAGATGTCACCGAGCAAACGTCGCTGGCCATTAACCAGCGATTCAATCTGTTCGGCCATTTGATCAAAATCTGTCGCGAGCGCCGCCAATTCATCGCGACGATTTCCAAATGCCGGCGCCACGCGAGCGCTCAAATTGCCACGCGCCAGTTCCTGCGTGGCCGCGCGCAGTTTTGTCACGGGCGAAGTCAGATACCTCGCCAGCAAATAACAGAACAATCCACTGACCGCGATGATTGCCAGCAAATGCAGCAGATGATCCCACAGTGGCGGCGAGCGCATCAGCATCGGCACTTCCGCAACCAGCACATATTGCGCGCCACTCGGCGAAGTCACGGGCTGGGCCATTAACCCGGGCGGGCCATTGGCGCCAAACTCGGGCGCATGACTTTGAAAGACGTGCTGTGCGAGACCCGCTGCTTCCGCCGGCAGCTTGTGTCCGGCTAATTCGCGAAGCTGATTATCAAAAAGAAAAATGCGAACGTGACCCTCGTGCTCTACGCGGTCTGAGTAATTGGCCAGCGCCGTCTGGCCGTCGCGTTCATAGATCTCGGCCGCAACCTGCGCGTAACCATTTACAGCCATATCCATCGGCCGTCGCATTGGTGGCCGAAAAGGTTCCGGTCGCAAAAGCTCGCCAACCAGAAACGTCCCCACCACGACCGTCAACAGCGCCGCGCCAAACCAAAGAAATATTTTAAGGAAAAGAGTTCGTCCCAAATTCATTGCTCCAGATCGCTATTCAGTTGGCAGCGTAAATGTAACCCACTCCGCGCACAGTCTTGATGCGTTCGACATCGCCGAGTTGATGGCCTAATTTCTTTCGCAGGTTACTAATGTGCATGTCGATACTGCGGTCAAACGGGGAAGTGCTGCGGCCCAACACCTCCTTTGAAAGTTCCTCGCGAGTTATTATCCTGCCTGCCGCGCGCAGCAACTTTTCCAACAAATCAAACTCGACCGCTGTGAGTTCAACAACTTGTCCCGCTCGACGAACGACACGCGTGCCCAGGTCGAGCTCGATATCCCCGGCAGTTAATGCTGCTGGTTGATCGTGTTCGCTGGCAGGGGCTGTTTGACTGCGCCGCAGGATGGCGCGAATGCGCGCGACCAGTTCACGTGGATTGAACGGCTTCGGCAAATAATCGTCGGCGCCAATTTCCAACCCGACAATGCGATCGACGTCATCGCCGCGCGCTGTCAACATCAGCACCGGAACTTTTGATTCAGCCCGTAGGCGACGCAGCACTTCAAAACCATTTAAGCCCGGCAGCATTACATCGAGCACAACAATCGCGAAGTCTCCTGACAACGCAGCCTCGGCGCCCGTGTCTCCGCGATGTACTGATTTGATCTGGAAACCGTGTGGCTCGAGATATTCAGTCACCAACTCGCACAGGGCCACGTCGTCATCGATGATAAGTATCTGGTCCATTGTAGGTAGGACAGGAATTCCTGCCTGTCCTTCACTAAAGACGGACAGACTGGAAAGTCTGTCCTACTAAAAGCCGTTCATTGTAGCCCAAACGTGCAGTGTCTCTTGTAAAGAAGTGTCAGCTGAATTCAATGTTCTTTACAAAACTTTACATTGCTTTAACTGAGTCTTTACGTCCGCCGCGAGCGAACTGGCGTATAACTGTGGGTATGCAAAAATCGGCCTGGCGGGAGAGACTGTCGGCCAAACAACTAGAGGAGATTAAGATGAAGAAAAAGATTTTAGTATTTGCCGGCATCGCTGCGCTGGTCATCGGCGCAACGGTTTTTGCGCTGGCACAGCATCCGGGCATGGGTGAAAAGATGCGCGGTCACGGACCGGGCGACATGGTCGAGCACATGTCACGCGAGCTGAACCTGACGGACGCGCAAAAGGACCAGGTGAAAGCGCTGTTCGAAGCACAGCACGCGACGGAAGAAGAACGACATGGGAAGCTTGAAGAGCTGCGCAAACAGATCGATGCCGCCACGGCGAACGGCCAGTTTGACGAAAACGCGGTGCGCAACCTTGCCAATCAAGAGTCACAGTTGATGGCAGACGAGACGGTTGACCACTTACGGCTGCACTCAAAGATTTATGGCTTGCTGACAGCCGAACAACGCACCAAGGCTGATCAGATGATGAAGAGGCACGGCGGGCCGGAAGGTGAACGGGGGCATCATGGACCACCGCCACCGCCAGGCAATTAACTCAGAAATAAGACTAACCTTGACAAGGGCATGGCCTGGCTCCATGCCCTTTGTTATTGGGAAATGCTTTACCAGGCCCTTCGAATCGGGTGGGCCTCAGTGTTGAAGATGACTTTTTTGAAGGGAAGTGTCTTTGGTGGTGCAAAGAGCAGATAGAAATATTTGAAAGTCTCAGCAAAGACGAAACTATGCATAGAGTCGCTTTTTTCTTTCGTTACCACGCTCTTAAGACTCGCATAAGCGTCGTCTGTCTTGCAGTACTTAACGAAGTCTGCGAATAAGACCTTGCCCATCTCCAGATATTTGGCATCCCTGGTGTAGTGATAAAGATAATACGTCGATTCAACTATCTCCGGCCTTAGGGCATATCCAGCGTTCGTCACTTCCATTGTTCGGAAGTTCAACTCTTCCGGCTCAATGCCGTGCAGTTGCCACATTCTGAACGAGGAAGCTTGCAAGCTCTTAGCTCGGGTAAGATCACCAGACAGCGCCAACAGGGCGGGGAAAAAAGCATCCAGCGCGCCGAAGGTCGCAACAGTCCGCGTCCCTGAATTCATATCAGCATGTCCATACCAAAGGTCCGATTCGCCCTGCGCTTCAGCCAGGTATTTGTTCACCGCAGCAATACTCTCGCGCCACATCCGCTTGCAATCCTGATCGCCAAATAAGAGCCAGCTCTTTAACAGATATTCGTAGTAGCTATCGATTGCGCCGCTGATGTGACTGTCGCTCGCGAGCCATTTTCCCGTTTCGACATTTATCTTTTCGCCAACCAAACCGATGGCCGATCGTCGCTTGTAAGTTTCGACGAGCGCGCGTTTTGCTTTGTCATAGAAGACGGGTCTGTTCGTGAGCCTGGCAAGCGTGCCGAATTCGATCAGCAGCGTTCCCGTTTCAGCGGGATTACTCTCGGCGCCGCGCACTTTGCCCGTTTTGAGATTCACAAACCGGTAAGGCATTCCGGTCGGCGAATCAAAAACAGGAAGCAGCCGGTTGCCCAAGTCTTCCGCAAGGTTCAAAAGGCGCTTGTCGCCTGTCAGTTGATAACTGGAAAGCAATCCACCCAGGAGCCGAATCGTGATCTCGAAATTCTGGACATAAATATCTTTGGCAAACGAAAGGTTCTTAGCGATGTATTCGCGAGTGTTCCGTGCTTCATCGTCGAACCCCATGATGATCATCGTGTCAAGTGAATCGACTGGAGTCATCAGGAGCGATAGGCCATACCAATCGTGGTAGGTCTTAGTTAGCGGACGAAGATCGTCATGACCCCACGCGTATTTCTTGTAACCATTCCACGCATGCATGAACTCATCGCGAACCTGTGCATCGAGCTTTTCCCTCGCAGGTTGGGTTCGCGAATAACTCACCGGTGGGAAGGACAAAACGAGCACCAGGCTCAAGACCGCTGTCAGGAATTTCGTGGGAGATGGCTGCGAGGTTTTATGGCGCATATTTGCCGCAACGGGGATGTTACCTTCGCCAGCGGACGCCGTCTTTGGTGTCTTCGAGCACAATGCCGCGGCGTGCGAGTTCATCGCGAATTTCGTCGCTGCGTGCGAAGTCGCGACGGCGACGAGCTTCCTGCCGCTCATCGATCAGGCTCTGAATTTCGCTGTCGAGCATTTCCGTACTCTCAGCGCCAAATACATTCAGCACAGTGTCGATTCGCCTTAGGAGATCGAGCAGCTCCTGTTTGTTTTCCGCTTTGACTTTCTTGCGGGCCAGGGCCGTGTTTACTTCACGAGTGAGATTGTGAACGACGGCCAACGCGACTGATGTGTTTAGGTCGTCGTCCATACCCGCTTCAAATTCTTCCGCCGCGCGCAGTGCTATATCGTGAAGCGCTTCGTTCATACCGGGTTCAGTTTTAGCTTCGCTCAAGCGCGCGCGAAAGTCGCGCAGTCCTGCTACCGTCTTTTCCGCGCCCGCCAGCACGTCGAAATTCAGATTGATTTGTTTGTTGTAGGGCACGCTCAAAAGAAAATAGCGAATGCTCGCAGCGGAATAGCCCTTCGCTTTCAAATCCCGATAGGTGTAGTAGTTGCCTTTCGACTTCGACATCGTTTCGCCTTCGACCTTGAGATGTTCGAAGTGAATCCAGTAGCGAACAAACTGCTTACCGGTTGCGCCTTCACTTTGCGCAATCTCATTTTCGTGATGCGGGAAGATGAGATCGATGCCCCCGGCGTGAATATCAAAAGTTTCGCCCAGATACTTCATCGACATTGCCGAACATTCGATGTGCCAGCCCGGGCGACCGCGTCCGATGGGCGCGTCCCAGGCAGGTTCATTTGCGCTCTTCGGTTCTTTCCAAAGCGCAAAGTCGCGCGCGTCTTCTTTTTCATATCTGTCGGTATCAATCCGCTCGCTAGCGCCCGCGATGTTGCCGGCAAAGTTGATCTTTGAGAGCTTGCCGTATTCAGGAAACGAAGCGATGCGGTAATAGACGGAACCGTCCGACTTATAAGCGTGATTGGTCTCCAGCAGTTTCTCGATCAGCGAAACCATTTCCGGAATGTGCTGCGTCGCACGCGGCACAATATCTGGCCGCTCGCAACCGAGCGCATCAAAGTCTTCCCAAAGCGCGGCGATGTATTTCGCCGTGTAGTCATCAAGGCTGAGCCCGGCTTCCAGCGACTTAGCAATGATGCGGTCTTCAACGTCGGTGATATTCATCACGTACGTGACTTTGAAGCCCTTGAATTTCAAGTACCGGAGCAGTATGTCGGCGGCTATCGCCGAACGAAAGTTGCCGATGTGGCCATAATCCCAGACCGTTGGACCACAATAGTAGTAACGAACTTCGCCCTCGCGCATGGGATGAAATTCTTCAATACGGTCGGTTAGCGTGTTGTGAAATCTAAGCATTCGATTATTCGTTAGCAGATACGCGCCCCCGGATTTACGGGAACGCGCATGTTTGCGAGTCTAGGAAAGGATTAGGTGCGAGTCAAACGATGGACAGCCAAATACGGACGAGTACGTACGAGCCGAAATGAAAAATGAGAAATGGAAAATCTCTCAGGCACTTAAGGCTGGTTCTCGTCAACTGTTTCCTTTGTTATCCCTGAAGTGTTCCCAGCCGCCGGGTTCGAGGTCCCAGACGCGCGCGCCTTCCGAGATTTTCACGCCGTACGATTCCTCCTTGATTGACCCGATCGCTGTCACCGCGATGCCGTCGACTCGCTTGGGCAGATTGCCGGCGTTCTCAGGTTTGACAGTGAAGAGCAACTCAAAGTCTTCGCCGCCGTGGAGCGCCAGCAGCAACGGATCTAGCGCGCGCCGGCCACAGATTTCTCGGACGACGTGATCGATGGGAATCCGACCAGCATCGATCACTGCGCCCACGCCGCTTTCCTTGCAAAGGTGATTCAAGTCGGACGAAAGCCCGTCGCTGATATCGATCATCGCGCTGGCCAGTTGTTGTTCGCCCAACAGCAATCCCCAACCGACTCGCGGATCGGGACTAAGTTGTCGCAGCAACAAACGTTCGATCGAATGTTCCTCCAAACGTTTTGGGCCGCTGGCGGTGTGCACGCGCACGCCGCGTTCAATCAAACGCAAGCCGGCGGCAGCGTCGCCGAGAAATCCTGTTACAAATATCTGATCGCCGGGCGTCGCGCCGCGTCGCATAATCGCACGGCCGGAACCGCATTCGCCAATTAGAATTGAATCAATGACGATCTTTTCTGTGGTGCGCGAGATATCGCCGCCAGCCAGCTCAACTCCATAACGATCTGCCAGGCGCAGATAACCGTCGTATAACCGTTCCGCAAAACCCGACTCCCAAATATCAGCAGGCAGTCCGATTGAGACCAGTCCCCAGCGCGCGCGCGCACCCATTGCGGCGATATCGGAAAGCGAAACAGCCATGGCTTTATGGCCAAGCATTTCCGGGCTGGTGGTATCGCGCTTGAAATCTATTTCCTCCATCAACAAGTCCGTGGTGACGACGGTGTCTTTGCCCTGGTCGGCGCGAATGACCGCAGCATCATCGCCGATACCCTGTAGGAGTGCTGAGTGCTGAGTGCTGACTGCTGAGGTAGAACCTGATTTGTTCGCAACTCGAGCGCGAATCTTATTTATGAAGTCGAATTCGTTCATGACTTGATTAGCCGCAGATTAACGCAGATTTACGCGGATAATAACAGCCGAGACAAACTGAAAAGAACAAGATCTTCTTGCTCTCATCCGCGATTATCCGCGTGAATCCGCTGCCAAATTTGATTCTTCAGAGATTGCGGCGCAGGGAATCGAGACCGGCTTCGATAGTTTCAAGGGAGGTTGAAAAGGAAAAGCGCAGATGAGATTCGCCATCTGGTCCGAACACCGCGCCGGGAACGGTTGCCACCTGCGCGCGATCGAGCAGAATCTCCGCGGCTTCGCGGCTGTCACGACTAACGCGCGACACATCCGGAAACGCATAGAACGCGCCCACGGGTTTTTCGCAAATGAGTGCCAACTCATTCAGTCCCGCCAGCAGCAAATCGCGTCGTTGTTGATAAGCGCGGCGATTTGTTTCCAGCATGTCAGACTCAGTTGTGAACGCAGCCAGCGCCGCCCACTGCGTGGGAGTGGAAACGCCGTTGGAGGAATACAACGTAGTCTTGCGCATTCCAGTCATCCACGGTTCTGCCGCGACCGTGTAACCCAGCCGCCAGCCGGTCATCGCATAAGATTTTGAAAGCGTGAAAATTGTGATCGTGCGTTCGAACATTCCCTCGAGCGATGCGATCGAAAAATGCTCACCCTCATAAACCAGATCTTCGTATGCTTCATCTGCGAGTACGATCAGGTCTCGATCCTGCGCAAAGCGTGCCACCGCGCGGGCCTCGTCGCGCGTGAAGACTACTCCCGTCGGATTCTGCGGCGTGTTGTAGTAGATGGCCCGCGTGCGATCGGTTGTGTGACGCGCCAACGTTTTCTCAAAACCTTCAGCCCGGGCCTTCGCAGTGGGAACCAAAACTGCTCGCCCTTCACAATGCGCAATCAGATCTTTTATCGGTGTCCAGTAAGGAGAGAAGACCAGAACTTCTTCCTGCGGGTTAACGACAGATTGAAAGGCCCCGAACAAACCCTGCATACCGCCATTCATGATCATGACGTCACTGGCCTGGGCGGCAATGCTATTTTTCGTTCGCAGTTTGTCTGCAATCGCGGCGCGCAGTTCCGGAATTCCAGACGACGGCGCGTAGCGAGTTTTGTTTTCATCAAGCGCGCGCTTCATCGCTTCCTTGATGAAGTCGGGCGTGTTCATGTAAGGCTCGCCGCCTTCAAACTGATAAACCGTCGCGCCCTGCTCGTGCAGTTTCATTATGCGGTTGCGAATGTTGACGATGTCGGAGAAACCAATCTCATCGAGCCGTGAGGCAAGGCGGAAAACAGTTGGAGACGTGGTCACTGTGGGAAGTTATCCTCTGCGTGTGGAGATCGAAGGCGGATTATAGCTTGACGCTCAAGACGCGTCTACTTTACGAGTGGAGCAATGCGTCAAACTTCGCGCCAAATTGTATGGAAACCTAATGGCTTCGGCTGTTGCGTCGTTGTGCGAAACATTCTATAAAAACTTCGTGGCAATCTTTGTCGTCATTTTGGCTTTAAGTGGTGGCTTTTGGTTTCTAGTCTTCAACAAACGCGCTCGGGGCAAGGTCCTTATTCCTTGGTGGCCCAGCATATGGAAGAGACGACTTTCAATTAAGGAAAAAGAGGAGGTCCATGATCTGGAGGAGGGGTTCGCATTAATCTGTTACCTCCTCGCTGCCATGATATGCACGATAATATGGATCACAGCTTTGGTCGTTTTCATCTTGAGAGTGGTAGGGTAAGTCTTTGAAAAAGTCCCAAAACCGCTGTTTGCCTACCGGAATCCCGTACCAATCCGGTTGGTCACTTGAACAATTACTTTTAAGAATCAGTTTTAACTGATCAGGGCTAAGTGCAAGTATTGACACGCCAAACTCGCTGGCAGTAACATGGCGGCCGCGTCGGGCTGCCGCGCAATCTCGCGATTAGTTCTCCCTTAATTTCCCGAGCCACGAAAGAAATTGACGACCGCAGCTGGATCATGGGCCGTTCTGCCGTAGCCATCCCCGAAAAGCTCTTCTTTAAGATCGGCGAAGTTTGCGAACTGGCCGGAGTGCAGGCGCACGTGCTGCGCTATTGGGAGTCGGAGTTTCCCACGCTGGCGCCGCAAAAGAACCGCGCCGGTCAACGAGTCTATCGCAAGCGCGACGTGGAAATGGCGCTGCGCATCAAGGAACTTCTTTACGAAGACCAGTACACGATTGCCGGCGCGAAGAAGAGACTTGCAAACGATCTGCGCGCAGGTGGAAAATTCAAAATAGTTTCACCTGAAAACGGCGCAGACGATTCAGAGTCGGGCGCAAGCGCCGTGTCAGCGCGAACAGGTATAAAAACGGAAATGTCGCG
>DATNOG010000215.1:0-6304 GCA_035601415.1 Pyrinomonadaceae bacterium
GCTGCCGCTTGCGCCTGCCGGAGCCGTCCCGCAGTCCAATTGATATGTCTCTGGGCTAGATTTATGGGGTCTAAAGTTCCACCTTGCCGCTGTCGGAAGTGCTCGTAAATTCTCGGTTCACCGGTGAGGGATAATCCATCCCGTTTCGCCACCGGGGGGCCGGCGGCGAGCCGGCAAAACAACAACCACTGAATAGAAAGTACCTCCAATGAATACTGCAAAGAAAGTACAAATCGTCGCGCTCGCCGTGCTTTCGTTCGGCATCGCAAGCCTGTGCTTTGCACAGAGCGATGCTCCCTATACCGAAGGCCCGGTCTGGAACATCACGATGGTCAAAGCCAAGGCCGGCATGGGCGACGAATACCTGAAAGGCCTCGCCAAGACCTTCAAGGGCTCGCTTGAGGAAGCGAAGAAACAGAATCTAATCCTCGATTACAAGATCCTGCTCGGCAGCGCCGCCACCCCGCAGGACTTTGACATCCTGTTGATGGTGGAATCGAAGAACATGGCCGCGCTCGACAACGCGCGCGAAAAGTTCGATCCGATCGCCAGAAAAATCGTGGGCACAACCGATCAACAGCAGGCGATGGCAGTGAAACGCCTCGATATTCGCGAGATCATGGGCAGCAAGCTCATGCGCGAAATCACGCTGAAGTAATCCCGCGTGTTCGATTAATTCGGTTTTGCCGCCGGTGGCCATAGTCGACCCCCGGCGGCGAGTCGCTGCTGGCGCGTTTCAACGCTTCGGATCGCGTTTAGGGAGCACTACGCGCGCACGCGAGGGTTTCGGACAAATTCGGAAACTCAAACTGCGTAATTCCGCAGTTGGAGCGCGGCGAGAAGGACGCCCAAACCCTAACAAATCGAATTCTCATGCCGAGCGATGCCAGGAACTTTTCTCAAGATCCGCCTTCGTTGGGTAGTTTCTCCTCGACGATGGGCCTCTGTTCCTCAGCGATGGGCTTCTCTTCCTCAGCGATGGGCTTCTCTTCCTCGCGACGATTGGCCTCTCTTCCTCGACGATTGGCCTCTCTTCCTCGCCGATGGGCCTCTCTTCCTCGCCGATCGGGCCTCTGTTCCTTGGCCCTGATCATCGGTTCGCTTTGTGACGCACTTGTCACTGATCCACGGAGGGCATTAATCGCATCAGCCACGGTACTGCTGCTGGTTGCCGCATCAAGCTGAGTCTGAACGACGTCGGCAAAGACAAGAATCAGAAGACTCGTAAGACCTGCGGCCAGCAATCCAATCACGATTCGCGACGCCGCTGATAACCAGATCCCTTTTTGCGCACGCGTCGCTGCGCGATACTTATCCCGCTCGGCCGTAACAAGATTGGCTACCTGCTCAAAGGCACCATCAAGGGTCCATGACGTAAGTAACATCTGTCGGACGCCGCCCCGAAGTTGCTCCAACTGGCGGGCAACGCGCTCAGAGAGCAAAACTTTGCCGTCCTGTTCTGCTCGCGGTTCGTTCGACGGGGTGGATGCGGGGTCCAGTCGGGCCGCCGCTGATGCGTCGATTTTTTCCGGCAGGAGCTTGGTCAATCGCTCGAGTTGATCTGCAGCCTTACGGAGTATCACACGATTTTCCGCATTCTCGGCTTTAATTCCGAGCACTTTCATGAAGTCCTTTCGCTCGGTCAGGTTTTTGTTCCTTTCCTGAGCTTCTGGAATGCTGAGTTTGGATGAAAACAAAGATTCTTCCGGGGACGTCGTCGTCGGCGCTGGTGTAACCGTGGGGACGAGACCTTGTGTGTTTGCAGCTGTTGGTGACGGCGACGGCTGTAACACCGCTGCGTAGGCGTGAAGTTTCTCCTCGATGCCCTTAACCAAAGTTTCAAAGCGGCTCACAATTGATTCTTTCAACTGTTGTCGCTCGTGGTCGACTCTGGACAGCTCAGCAGCAATTCGGGCAAGATCGTCGCTTGAGTCAATCTTTGCTGGGAAACGCGGCCCTTGAACGCTTGGTGTTGTTGATTGATTGCCGGCATTAAACGAATTGACAATCTGTTCGGTAGACAAAAACGCGTCTTTCAATCTATCGAGCGCCCGTTGCAGATGAGCCGAAGACTGATAGGCAACCGCACCTGCGGCGATACTCGCCTGGTAGTATCGCAGCAGGCAAAATCCGATCCCGATCAGTATTACAAGCAGAGCAAGTCCCTTTGCCGCTCTGACAAAAAGGCAAGGGAAGAAATATTGTTTCTTCACAACCCGAGACTGTTCCTTTGGAGTTGACGGGTCTTTTCGGCTGTAGCCGGGTTCGGGAATGCCCGATAAGCTTCTTGATATTCCCGGATGGCCTCCCCGATTCTACCTGCCGAAACAGATGCCTGTGCTCGCTGCAAATGGATCTCAGCCTCCTTTTCTAATCGATTGCACAACAACCGTATTGAAGTCAGATAACGCCACAGAGGTTTCTGATTGTCGACCATTGGTTCAGGATTACTTTTCAGAAAATCGGTTAGTCTGGAGTTTGCCGCAGAAGCATCCTTGCCCGCAATATTGCGTGTTATTTGATCAATAGCTGATAGCGCGTCAACCGTTGCAGTTTCAGTTCGGCATTCGCTCAGGGCGGTCTCGTATCCGAGCTTGGCCCGGAAGTCACGTGCCCGATCGACAAGTGAGCTTACGCTTTCCGATACCGGCAGCGGCAACTGTTGTACCAAATCGAGCCGATCGATCTCGTGAAAATTTCCGGTCGCTTCGCCCACTCGAGACAAAACGGATTGAGTTTGCTCTTTGAAGTCCGTGATCATCCTGTTTTTTACCGCGGTCTCGGCTGCCGCCGGACTTGAGGACAGCAGTGATGGTGTCGGTAATGGTGTCGAAGGTACGGGCGATCGCGTTGACGCCTCGGCTGCCGCCGGACTTGAGGACCGCGGTGATGGTGTCGAAGGTACGGGCGATCGCGTTGACGCCGCGGCTGCCGCCGGACTTGAGGACAGCGGTGATCGTGTCGAAGTTACGGGCGATGGAGTTGACGCCGCGGCTACAACGTCGGCGGGCGGCTCCGCGGCGCGCGCGTCTCTGGAAACAGAAACAGGTTCATTCAACCGTTGATCAGTAGGCGGCAGCGGTCCTGCAACCCAGTCAGTGACTTTAATCCCATTGGCAAACGTGCTATGAAACATTTTTCCATTCGCATCGACATTAACCACGGGGCCATCAAATTTGCCCAGGACCATTTTGCCTGAATAGCGGTTGATTACGATGGCGCTGCCGGCGGGTCCTGTTGAGGGCAGAATGTGGGAGCCAGTCCCGATTGCTCGTTGGACTCTATACCACGTCAGCGTGCCGTATCCGGTAGCGTACCGCTTCGAATCTTGGTCGCCCGACCACGCCGCTTCCTCATCCGGTCTGGGAAGACTGTTCCAGATGAGTGCCCGTTGGTCTCTTGTGTGTTGATAGATGCCGCCACCATACACGCCGCTGGCCAACAGCAGCAGCATACTGCAAACAAAAAGACATCGCGCCGTCACGGTCCTCTTTTCTCAGATCAATCCACAACAACCCAGTAAAGACTTAACGCATTCGAAAAGCCGGGGCAAGACCAAACCCGTCGAGCAAACCCGCTTCGCTCCGCTGCTTACGCGTGAGGCCGTTGACTTGATGTTGATGGAATGACCACCGCATATCGTCGTTTCTGCTCGCAAGTCGATCTTTCCGTGATTTCCGTTGCGGCTTAGGCGCGAGAAACTTTTCGGACAAATTCAGACAGTCGAACTGCGTGATCGCGCAGCGTAGGACCAACGTCCCATAGCCAAGCTCAACCGCGAAAACCACGTTGCTTTGCAATGCAACAAGAGTTCAGCAGAAAGGCTTTATTTCTATGTTCCCTTATTTTGTCGCAGTGGATGTGATATTCATTTTTTGGCTCAATTGGTGGGTCGGCCCCAACCGGCAACTCGGCGGGTGACCAGCAGATGTTCGAATGCACCAAGGCCGGAGATCGCCGGCTTTTTTGCTAATTAGCTGATATGGCCAAACTCAAAGAGGAGTTCTTCAAGCTGCTCCCGTCGACGATCTTCTTTTTCGTGGCGCTGCATATCGTCGCGTTTATTCGTGTCTTGATGCTCAAGGGAACCGGGGTTGCGCCATCCTCATCAATATCGATCGCCGTCGCCGCATTGATTCTCGGCAAGGCTGTGTTGGTCGCGGACATGCTGCCGATGATCAATCGCTTTCCTAACAAACCGCTCATCTACAACGTCGCCTGGAAAACCATTATCTACCTGTTGATTTCCGCCGTAATTCACTACTTGGAACGGCTGGTCGATTTTTGGAGGCAGGCCGGCAGCTTTGTCGCCGGCAATCAAAAGTTGTTGGCGGAAATCATTTGGCCGCACTTCTGGGCCATCCAGATTATTCTGTTCGTCCTCATTACCATGTATTGCACGGTGCACGAATTGGTCCGCGTCATCGGCAAAGAAAAAGTTCTGCGAATATTCTTCGGGCCGATGCCTGCCCCAGAGGTGTAAACGTCTGCTTTCGAGCTCGAGAAAATAGAATCAACGCCCGGGAAGCCAAAACCATGAAGGCAACACGGAAAACCTATGAATCGGGCATTGCTGCATTGATAACCAACTGCTTAGTGATTCATCGGCGCTTGCTTGAATTTCGTTTTGGACAAATTCGGGCACTCGAACTGCGTAAATCTGCGCGAATCTGCCAAAGGGCTAATCTCGCGCTCTATATATAACACGCAGTTGACCACGTATTTGCAGCAGAATCGCGCAATATTAGGTGTTGGTAGGGTTTGAGTATGGTTTTTGAACATTCGCGACCGATTTGTCCCGAATCAGAAATAAGCCAGATTCCGGGATTAGCCCCCGGCGTGCTTGGCTGCAATCGCTTTCTTGATGTCCGCCTCGCGGATGGCCTGCAGCTGTTGATACTGCGCGGGGCTAAGAATCTTCTGCAACTGCGGCGCGTTTTCACTGTGGAGGGCATGGAGTTGCCGCATCTTCTGCATTCCGGAAAGTGAAGGATCGTTCTTGATCGCCTCGAATTTCGGAGCCTCGGCCTTGAGGATGGGCAGCACCTCGACCTCTTGTTTCGGCGTAAGCTTTAGTTGTTGCGCCACAGCTTTCACCTTCGCCTCCGCTTTGGGAGACTGGCCCGGCGCGGCTGGCGCGAGAATTAGAAATGTAAAGAGGCAGCCAGCGGATGTCAGGATTGCGAATACTTTTCTCATGGCTGCATCATGCTTGACGCCGCGCGACTCGCATATGGGACCTAAGTCGTATGAAAGCTGCCATTCGCCAAAAATTGTAGACGCCAGGATACAGCGCAAAAGGCTCGATGCAGCGTCGTTGCAAGCCTGCTGCAGAAGCTTTGCCGATGCCACGGACACCGGCGACAATAACACAGCGATCGGCAGTCTTGCTCTACGCTACATCTTTCCGGCAATGATAATATAGCCGTAGGTCAGGGGCACCCTTTGAATATTACCCTCGACGTTTACCAAAAGAACTAGCGTGCCAATTCGTTAATCGCGGGCTCGACGCCTGCGACGAAAACTCCGAGAGCGCCCCGTGCACAACTGGGCGCTCCTCATTTTGCCACGGAAAGAAAGGTCCGCACTGCTCAAGGGAAGTTTTCGGACAATTTCGGACACTCGAACTGCGTAATTCTGCGCGAATCTGCCAAAGGGCTAATTTCGCGCTCTCTCTATATATAGCGTACGCAGTTTACCGCGGATTTGCGGCAGGATCGCGCAAACACGCGAAATGCCTAAACTGGGTTCATACCGCGCTCTGCACCGGCTTGTCCATCGTATTCAATGGTGGGAAGGCCTGGCCCCTATCGCATTGTTGTGACCTTTCGGTGTTCAACTGGGCCGGACCGGTCACGGCGCCAACGGATCGTGGAGCATGTTAAGTCCGATCTCATTAAAACGCCGGTCGCGAAATTGGCGGACCATTTTCGCTCACTACAACCAATTTGAATCGTCGCCAAAGAGTTTTAGATGTCTAAATGAAACCCTGAACCGGAGACAACCTGATGGCTAAATGTGCACATTGCGGAAATGACTACGACAAAACGTTTGAGATTAAACGTGACGGCAAAACGCTCGTCTTCGACAGCTTCGAATGCGCGATTCACGTCATGGCGCCGCAATGCAATCATTGCGGCTGCCGCATCATAGGTCACGGCGTGGAGAGCGGCGGCAAAATATTTTGCTGCGCCAATTGCGCGCGTGAAAGCGGCGAGAAAACCCTGCGCGATCGTGGCTAGCGACGGGCGGCGCCGGGAACGACTCGCTTTCCCGGAGAATCAGCACGGCGTTATTTAAAAAA
>DATNOG010000216.1:0-18346 GCA_035601415.1 Pyrinomonadaceae bacterium
ATTCTTTGCAAGATCGTTTGTGCTAACTCCGAACCAGGGGGCGTCTTCGCAAGCAGACGCTGCCAATAGTCAATCGCTTGCTTGTAGTTCTTTGTTTCAAAAGCTGCGCTGCCGGCGAGCTCCAATCCCTTGGCGTTATCAGGATCCAGCTGCAGCGATTTCTTGATCAACTCCTGTGGTTGTCCTTGCAGACTTTGCCCGTTGGCCATTGCCATTGCAAACGCATAGTCGGCCCACAGATCGGCGTCGTCTGATTTCAACGCCGTCGCTTTAGCATAAGCGTCGCTTGCTTCTTTATATTTCTCCAGGCTCGTGTAGGACCGGCCCAGCATGGTCCAACCCTGAACATCATTTGGATTTTGTTCAAGCCGCTTCGCAAGCACAGCGACGTTTGCTTCGATGTTCGGCTGCGTCATTTGGGAGTTCGGCTGAGAACCTTCCGCTGCCGGCGATTCTGGCGGCAGTGCGGGCCGACCCTGCGGCTTTGAAAGCGGATTGCCAACTTGCAGGTAAAGCACCAATGCGATCACCGGAACAGCGAATGCTACCGCATAAGCGGGCCGGCGATCAGAAGCGGCCGCTGCTGGTTTGGGCGCGGTGTCCCTGACCGAGGCAACATCTTCGAGCATGCGCCGCTCAATGCTATCCCGGTCCTGCTGGTACTGATCCTGAGCAATGATGCCGTTGCGCAAATCAGCTTCGAGTTCAGTTAGTTGATCGCGATAAACGCTGACGTTTGCTTCTTTGCTTTCGTTATGCTGCTTGCCCTCGTCGCCGGAGAGCAACGGCGGCAGCACGAAAGCAAGCGCGATCGCCACCATGACGGCGCAAATCACCACAAAAAGTATCACGCTGTTTCCTTTCCGCTTTCAGCAAGCAACGCTTCGGCGCGGCGACGTTCTTCCACCGACAAAGGCGATTCGGCAATCAATCCGCTGCGTTGCTTCACATAACGAAACAACAACAGCAGTCCGGCAAGTAATAAAACAAATGGACCAAACCACAGCAGGTAAGTGGTGGGATCCACCGGCGGCCGGTAAAGAACAAACTTGCCGTAGCGATCGGTTAAAAACGTGATGATTTCCTTGTCGCTCTTGCCGGCTTTCATTTGTTCGCGAATCTGGTTGCGCAGATCTTCAGCCAGATCAGCGCGCGAATCCGCCAGCGTTTCATTCTGACAGACAAGACAACGCAATTCTCGCGACAACTTCATTACCCGCTCTTCTAACACCGGATCAGCGGCTGAGGGTTGCGCCTCTTTGGCGATCACGTTGGAAGCAGCCGCGGAAAGTATGATTAGGCCGAAGACCGCGAGCCTCGTTTGTTTAATTAGCTGGATCATCTACTACCGTCCAAGTTTCCACGTCTCTCAGGTTGGGCAGGTGTGGTTTACCCCCGCTGATCGAATGGCTCCCAATCTGAGCGGGGGCAAGCGACCCCTTCCCAACCTGAGAGGTCACTATCTTGAGTCATCCACCTCGTTGCATCCCTAACTAAAGAATTTCATTTGTTCAACTGCTGCGCCAGCGGAAGAATTGTTTTCTGCCAGATGTCCGGAGTAACTGGTCCAACCTGCTTGAAACGAATGATGCCGTCGCGATCAATCAAATACGTCTCGGGTGCGCCATAGACGCCGTAATCTATGCCCACTCGTCCATCTTTGTCAGAAACGCTCAACACGTACGGGTCGCCCAGTTCTCCCAACCACGACAGTGCAGCTTCGCGATTGTCTTTGTAGTTGAGACCGTAGATTGGCAACGCGCCGGAACGTGCATACTGAATCAGCAAGGGATGTTCGTCGCGGCAGGTAACGCACCACGACGCCCAAACATTCAGCAGCCAGACTTTGCCGCGCATGTCTTGCGCCGAAAACTCTTGAGTCGGATCCCTCAATTGCGGAAGTTGAAAAGCCGGCGCGGCCTTATTGATTAGCGGTGACGGTACTTCATGCGGATCGTGGCGCAAGCCAACAGCAAGGATTGCCACCAACAAAATGAAGAAGACCAGTGGAATTGCAAATCTTGTCATGATTCCCTCGCCGCGGTTGCCATTGCCGGAACCGGGGCCACCGCCGTTGCTCGCAATGCTTCGCGCTGCTTGCGCGCTGCCAGCGCATAGCGACGATCGCTGAGCGCCAGGCCGCCGCCCATCGCCATCAGCAGTGCGCCACCCCAAATCCAATCGACGAATGGCTTGTAGTAAACCCGCACACTCCAGGCGCCGCCACTGACAGGCTCGCCGAGGGAAATGTAGAGATCGCGAAACAATCCCGTATCGATCGCTGTCTCTGTCATTACACTTTCGGTGGCGATGTACGATCGTTTTTCCGGATACATGTGATTAACGACGTTGCCGTTCTTGCTGACTTCAATATCAGCGCGCGCTGCTCGATAGTTTGGACCAGGCACATTGGTTACACCGATCAAGCGAAAGGTGTAGTTACCGGCGTTGACCGTATCGCCAACGTCCATGCGCACGTCCTGTTCCGACTGATAGCCGGTGACAAGTGTGACACCGACAATGAAAACAGCCACACCGAGATGGGCCAGGTGCATGCCGTAATAGCTTCTCGCTTGCGTTCTTAACTTCTGGTAAACGCTGAGTTGACCCGACGTAGTCTTGACGCGTTCCCGGATATTCAAGCCGGCGGTAAAGACGATCCAAAGCGCCAGCATCAAGCCAAGTGAAACCAGGGGTTTCCATTTGCCGAGCACGAAAGGAAGTATCAGTGCGGTCACGACAGCGGCAAGAAAAGCCCAGCGCAGTCGCACCGCGAGTTCCGGCAGGCTCGCCTTTTTCCAGCGCGCGATTGGGCCAATGCCCATCAGGAATATGGCCGGAACCATCAGCGGCACAAACACGCTATTAAAGTAGGGTGGGCCAACAGATAGTTTGCCCATGCCGAGCGCATCGATGATCAGCGGGTAAAGAGTACCCAGCAAAACCGAACCCGCCGCGACAGTCAACAGCACATTGTTTGAAAGCAAAAAAGATTCACGCGAAATGACGTCAAACTTTCCGCCCAGTCCCACGTGTTTAGCGCGCCAGGCATAAAGCAGCAACGAGCCACCAATAACGAACACAAGAAACGCCAGGATGAAGATGCCGCGTTTGGGATCGGTTGCGAACGCGTGCACCGAAGTCAACACACCGGAGCGCACCAGAAAAGTTCCCAGCAGGCTCAATGAAAATGCGGCGATTGCGAGCAAGACGGTCCAGCTCTTAAAGCCACCGCGCTTTTCGGTAACGGCGAGCGAGTGGATCAAAGCAGTGCCAACCAGCCACGGCATGAATGAAGCGTTTTCAACTGGATCCCAAAACCACCAGCCGCCCCAACCCAGTTCGTAGTAAGCCCACCAGCTTCCCAAAGCAATGCCAACCGTCAGGAACATCCAGGCAACGGTGGTCCATGGTCGCGACCAGCGCGCCCAGGTCGCGTCGAGGCGGCCACTGATCAGTGCCGAAATCGCAAACGCAAACGCAACAGAAAACCCGACATAGCCCATGTACAGCATCGGCGGATGCGCCACCATTGCCGGGTCCTGGAGCAGGGGATTGAGATCGCGGCCATCAACCGGGGCAGGAATCAAGCGCGCGAACGGGTTCGACGTCGTTAACATGAAAAGCAGAAACCCCACGCTGATGATGCCCATCACGCTTAATACGCGCGCCACCACTTCATCGGGTAGATGACGGCTAAACAATGAAACCGCAACCGTCCAGATTCCCAGCATGAAAGTCCATAACAAGAGCGAGCCTTCGTGAGAGCCCCACGTGGCGGCAAGGCGATAGTGGAGCGGCAACTGTGAATTGGAATTTGTAGCGACGTTGAGAACCGAGAAGTCGTTAGTGATAAAAGAGTAACCCAGGCAGCAAAAAGCGATGGCCACGAAAATGAATTGCGCCTGACCGGCAGGTATCGCGACCGCAATCCAGGCGCGATTGCCACGCGCTGCGCCAATCAGAGGCATCGTCGCCTGCGTCAGCGCTAATAAGAGCGCCAGGATTAATGCGAACTGACCGATTTCAGGAATCATTGGCGAAGGATTTCTAGTCTTGATAGTGGAACCGAAGAGCGATAATGACTAGCTCGCTCTCGGTAGCGGAGTAAACCATACGATGTTCATGCGTGATGCGTCGTGACCAATAGCCGGCCAGATCGCCCTTAAGCGGCTCGGGTTTTCCGATGCCTTCAAAAGGTGAACGCGTCGTTTCTTTTATGAGTTGATTGATCCGCTTAATCAACTTCCGGTCTTGCTCCTGGAACCAGAGATAATCACCCCAGGCAGAATGAGTGAAGATTATTCTCATGCATCGGCAAGTTCCTTTTCATAAACCTGCCCTGCTCCAGCTTCGGAAATTGACTTACGCAAATGGGCGGCGTTGGCAGGATTAGCTAGCAAGTAGAACGTCTCTTGCCATGACGTGAATTCGTCAAGCGAAACCAGGACAACTTCCTGACCCGAAGGCGCTGACAGAACGATTGGCTCGGCATCGGCAATCACGCGTTCAACTAACACTTCGAGATTCTTTTTAGCTTCGTCCAAGCTTACCGTAGTCATGGTCACTCCTTGAGTTCATTATGCCCCATACTGTAATTCCGAGCGAGCAATCAGCAGGCATTTCGCAACAACTGATTGCAATAAGAAGAAAACTTCACGGACCAACCACGGTCTTCGCCGCTTCTCGTTCCTGCTTGGCCGCGTCAATCGCCTGGCCCGCCTGCGGCGGCATGTAGTTCTCGTCATGCTTGGCCAGCACTTGATCCGCGTAGAAGATGCCGTCAGTTCCAATGTGTCCCTGCGCTACGCAACCGCGTCCTTCCTTGAACAGATCGGGAAGAATTCCCTTGTAGACCACGGGAATACTCTTGGCCGTGTCAGTCACGACGAAGCGTGTGGTTAGGCCATCGTTATCGCGATTGAGCGATCCTTTTTCCACCAATCCACCGACGCGAAACGTGCGCCCAACGGGCGCTTCCTTGGCCACGACCTGCGTCGGGCTGAAAAAGAAAACAAGATTCTGCTGGAAGGCGCTGAGCACCAGTGCGGCGGCGATGCCCAATCCGCACAGGCCAAGAACGATAAAAGCAATGCGTTTATGACGTCGTTTCATAACCATTTCAATAAAGCCTCATCTGCGGTTTTGCTCGCGCAAAGTTTTTCCCCGTTTGCGCAGTTGCAAGACTTCCGCTGCTAATAAGATTAACGTCGCGATGTACGAGCCCCAAACATAGAAGCCGTAACCACCCATATAGAAGAATTTTGACCAGTTCATTAATAAACAGCAACCGCGGCAACGCGCGCGGCGTTTTGCTCCCTCTCCAAAATGATATGACGCACGCGCACCAGCACCACCGCGACGGAATACAGCCAGCACGCCGCGAGCATAATCAGCATAGCAGCCAACATCGGGGGAGCTATCGTTGGTTTGTTCAAAATTCGAATGGTCGCGCCCTGATGCAGCGTGTTCCACCATTGCACCGAAAAATAAATGATCGGCACGTTGACAACGCCGACTAAAGCCAGCACCGCGCCGGCGCGATCCGCGCGGCGTGGTTCGTCAATGGCGGATTGCAACGAGATGAATCCAATATAGAGAAACAACAGGATCAGCGTGGACGTCATGCGCGCATCCCACACCCACCAGGTGCCCCAGGTCGGCTTACCCCAAAGTGAACCGGTCACGAGCGCGACCAAAGTAAACAGCGCGCCGGTGATCGAAATCGACGAGGCCATCATTGATGCGAGTCGCGCGTTGAACGACCAGCCAATCCCCGCATAGAAAGCCATCAGCACGTAAAGAAACATACCCATCCAGGCCGCCGGCACATGAATAAATATTATCCGGTAAGCGTCGCCCTGCTGAAAATCAGTGGGCGCGACGAAGAAGCCGACGTACAAACCAACGACAAAAAGTAGCGCCGCAGGAATCGCAAACCACGGAATCATTCTACCGGCTAGCGAATAAAATGCCGTTGGCGATGCGTATTTGTATAGATTCATCTTCGTAACTGTTTTTTGTTCTTGGTCTTTTTTCTTTGAGCTTTGTTCTTTGAGCTTTGAACTTGGTTTGTCAGTCTAACGTCAAGCTGGAGAACGAAGTACAAAGAACAAAGTACAAAGATCGAAGCCCGTTTTCTTATTCTAATGATATCCGCAACGCAGCCGAAGTTGCCCAGGGAGCGAAAACAAGTGCCAGTAAAAAGAATGCCGTAAGCAATAAAATGTTGGACTGGATATTGCCACCAATGATGCTTGCGTCCACAGCGCCTGCGCCGAAAATCAGCACCGGCACATACAGTGGCAGTATCAAAACAGCGATCAAAACTCCGCCGCCACGTAAGCCGAGCGTTAACGCGGCGCCTATTGATCCAATCAAACTTAAGACCGGCGTGCCAATCAAAAGCGAAACGAACAAGATCCACAACGTGCGCGGCTCTAAATCAAACTGTACGCCAAGCAACGGCGCTACCACTGCCAGCGGAACTTCGGACACCAACCACTGCGCCAGCACTTTACCGAGCACCACGAGAAAGAGCGGCTGTGGAGTCATCAGCATCTGTTCCAACGTGCCGTCGTGGTAATCGTTTTCAAAGACCCGGCTCAACGAAAGCATCGAAGCCAGCAAGGCTGCCACCCAAACAACGCCGGGCGCAATCGATCGCAGCAATTGCGATTCCGGCCCAATGCCCAACGGAAACAGGCTGACAACGATGACAAAGAAAAAGAGCGTCGCTAAAACATCCGCCCGGCGCCGCCATGCCAGTGTCAGATCGCGCACGACGATCCAACGAAACATTGTCAACATGGAGGGCGCGCTCACGATGTAAGTTGCAGCCGCTCAAAGGAACCTGCGGCAAGATTCAGTTCCTGGTGAGTGGCAACAACGGCCATGCCTCCGCTCTTCAAATGCGCTTCGATTACCGATCTAATCAAAGTTACCGCCGCGCGATCGAGTGAAGTTAGTACTTCATCCAGGAGCCACAATCGCGTCGCGGACGAGAGCAGCCGGGAAAGAGCAAGTCGTCTTCGCTGACCTTCAGACAACAAGCGTGCCGGGAGATTCTCCCTGCCGGCCAGTCCCATTTTTCCGAGCGTCTCAACCGCTTCTTCCTTCGTCAATTCAACGCCCGCGAGGCCGTTATTGATACGGTGGTTCTCAAGGCAGGTCAATTCTTCTTTGACGGCGCTGCGATGGCCGATGTAAGTGACGGTGGTGAAATATTCCTCACCCAACGAGCGAATGTTCGCACCTTGCCAACGGACTTCACCCCTGGCGGGAGCGAGCAAACCGCACAGAATGCGAAGCAAGCTTGTTTTCCCGCTGCCATTCGCACCCTGCACTTGTAAAAATGTTCCTGGCTTTAGCGACAGATTGATATCGCTAAACAACTTGCGATCGCCGCGCACACAGTCAAGGTTTGTGACTTCCAGCATCTTCGTTTGCTATCCCCTGGCAACTTGATCAGACATACGACGCGCGTATCAAGACTCGATCCATTTGCGTCGTAAGCTGATGATAACTGAATGCCGAATGGTGTGTCATTTTACGCTCTAGCCGTTAGCGCCCAATCAGCGTTAACAATTCGTCGGCCATGGCAGCATCAAAGGCCTTCAAAATACGTACCTCTTCGCGCGCCGCTTCTTTGTTGCCGAGGGCCAGATAGGCATATCCCAGATTAAACAATGCATTCGTATTGCCAGGCTCAAGTTCAATCACATGCTTGAATGATTCAACGGCTTTCGCCGGCTGATTAGAACTCAACTGAGCAACTCCGGCGTTGTAGTAGGCTTGAAGAAGATAATCCTGCTGGAGGGTCACGTCATCGACTATGGATTGCCGGCCTTCCGGGTTCGCGTCGGCTAGCCACCCTTTCTGTTTGGTAAGCTGGTAATCGAAAACTTTGACCGCTGTATCGAAGGCTAGTTGGGCCGACGCATAATCTTGTGTCGCAGCGTACAGCGAGCCAAGCTGCAACAACTCGCTGCCATGTTCATAGATTTCCTTGGGATCACGGGCGCTTGCTTCTGACAGCAGCCGTTCGTAGATCTTGATCGCATCCTCAATCCGGCCTAACCTGGTTTGCAGCGCGGCCAGCTTGAGGGACGAGGCCTGGTTGGGATAGTCCGACTTAGTCTCTATGGCTTTTCGATAGGCGATGAGCGCGTCTTGATCCTTACCCAAAACTTCATAGGTGTCACCGATCAACTGATAAACATATGCCAAGTCGCTAGACTCGAGGATTGGGATGCTGACTTCCCATCGCGGCGACCGCACGCGCAGTCCCTGTTCAAAAGAATCGACAGCCTTTTGATATTGGCCGGTGTTGAAATAGAGCACGCCAAGGTCCAGGTGAAACTCAGGTTTATTCGGCGCCAGGCGGCGCGCTTGTTCAAAAGCTTCAATGGCTTTGCGATAGCGGGTGTCACGCAGTTTGGCGACAGCAGGATCATTTTCCGCGTTTTCGCTTGATGAAGTTGGGTCGTATCCCGCACTTACTCCGTAATACGAATAAGCTTTGCCCAGTGCGCTATAGGCGGCGAGGTAGGCCGGGTTTAGCTTGACGGCTTTTTCCAGAGGCGCGATGGCCTTGAAGAATTCGAGATCATTTAAATATTGCTGACCCAGCTTGTAATAACCCACCGCCGATTTTTGCCTAAGCCTTGGTTTTGGGGAATCGTCACCGCCTCCCCAACCGCCGCCTACTGCAATCAATCTTGAAGAGGAATCTTTTTCTTTACGTACGTCGAAACCGCGCGCGCCATTGGAAAGTTTAGGGAGCGGACGACGTGGAGGTGGACTGGGCTGTGGCTTCTGCGCGCTCGTCAACGAAGAATTCAGGCAAAATATCAACACCAAAGCCGCTACAGTGAAGATTTGCGCTCTCAAGAGTACGCGCGGCCCTTTGAGGAAAAAACGTCGAGTGGCATTCTCATTCATGGTTTTTACCCGCCATTTGATCCGATTGTGAATGCGTTTACTTTAAGCATTTTGCCTTTCACTTCAATCATACCCAGCGGAACGAGCTCGTAGTCGCCGTTCAGAAAGGTTGCGGTCGCTTCGCTCATTACCAGCGAACGGTGCAGGTCTTTTGTCTTCGATTCAAGTCGGGCGGCGAGATTCACAGTGTCGCCTATCACCGTGTACTCCATGCGCTGCTCGGAACCGACTACCCCGCAGGTCGCCTCGCCGGTATGAATGCCAACGCCAATATGAATCTCCGGACGGCCGGAATTTCGCCAGTCACTATTGATTTGCTCAACTTCACTAAGCATGGCGAGGCCACAATCAACAGCAGACCGTGCCTCCTCTTTGGGCGTGCGGCCAATTGGCGCTCCAAAGACGATCATCAATCCGTCGCCGATGAATTTGCTGATGTGCCCGCCATGCCTGGTCACGATCTTATTCATGCGCGAAAAATATTCTGTCAGCCATTCAACTACAATTTCCGACGACGACCCTTCTGAGAGAGTGGTGAAGTTGCGTATGTCAGTAAAAATTATCGTCACGACGCGACGCTCGCCGGCAAGTGACAAGGCATCACGTTTTTGCCAAAGTTCTTCAGCCACCTGAGGTGAAACGCAGCGCGAAAAAATTTCCATCATTTGCGTTTTTTCCCGTGCGGTCTCGTTTCTCCAGGCCCGCTCGCGCGCATAACGCAGGCTGAGTCCAGCGGGCGTTAGAAATGCCAGACTAAACCAGCAACTGGCTAGCGGCAAAACCATAGCATTGGAATTGAAAGCCGAAGACGCGATGAGTAGAAGTGCCAGGCCAATCAGCGCGACAGACAACACAGCCATCCACGCTCGCAGGCTGAACACGGCCACTGCGGCCATCAGCAACGGCAACAGTAGAAAGGCTATTTGTCGGGAGTAACGAGGACGCCATGGTGAATCTCCGTTCAGCATCGTCGCAACCGCGGTGGCGTGTATCTCGATACCGCTGGTGCGCGCCGGCGTGTTGGGAAGACTGCGGTCGAGCAGGCGGGCTGGAAGCGAAGCTTCGAAGAACGGCGTGGCAAAATAATCGGCGCCCGCGACGGAGGTTTGAGCGATCAGCACAATGCGATTGCGAAAGAGATCAGAGTTGTCCGGAGAGTTGTTATTTAGCACCTGCGACGCTGAGAGATAGCGAAACGCCTGCGGGCGCGCCCGAAAGTCGAGTTGCAAGAAGCCGTCATTACGCAAGGGCAATAACCGATTGCCGCATATTAGATTACCGTCCGGCGATTGCTTCAATACCGCTTCCTGCTGGGCGCTGCCCGTCGCTTCCGTTTGTGCCTGATCGTCAGTAGCGCCTTTTGCTTTTAGTTCTCCAAAATGTTTTTCGAAGAGTTGCGAATAGCGATAACCCTCAACCAAACGAGCAGCGAAACTCAATGCGGGCCCTTCCGAATCATCTTTATTAAGTCGAATAGCTGCGCTGCGAAGCAGGCCGTCGCTGTCCAACGGAAGGTCAACGAACCCGTTCGCCCAGGCCACGTCAGCGAACATTGGCGCCGGCTCAAGCGCAGGCGTGCCGCCATTCCCAGTCTTTTCCGCCAGCACAACGTTGCCGGCGCGCTTGATTGCATCAACCAGCGCCTGGTCTTGATTCTGCGCCGCCGGATCAGAACCGGAATTACCCACCAGCAGCAGATCCAGACCGATGATGCTGGCGCCACCGTCACTGGTGCGATCGATTAAGCGTCCGTAGTTTGAGCGTGGATAGTTTTGCGCCCGCAAGCCGGAAGCGCGAACAGACTCTTCATCAATACCGATAATGGTGATGGGTTCCCGAAGACCACGTATTCTTCGTTCAGGATGGCGAGCGTCGCGCAACTGAAACAACAGATCGACGGCTTGATTCTCAACTGAAGTAGTCAAACCATACGGTCTCGCCGCAAACGAGCCATCTGCGTCACGCATCGGCCGCATTGCCAGGCTAAGAGCCAGCCACACCAGCAAAGTGATCAGCAGAGCAGCCAACCAGTACCAACGGGTTCGCAGCATTCGCGATAGGGAAACGTTCCGGAGGGACGGTGGCATGGATCCTTTTCAGTATCCGTTTGAAATTAGAATCGGGTTGGAATAGCCCTGCGCATTACTAAAGTTTGGCGAAGTATAGCAGGTGAAGGCGAGGGCCGGAATATTTGCCGGAGAGTGAAAAGAGCAGCGAACGCGGGCACGCGAAGCGATCTCATTAGCACCGCGGCCTCAGCCCGGTGATAGCAAACCGGAATGAACAAGGAACCGTTTCTAACGGTTTTTGTTGGCAGGCGGATCATGAGAAACCGTTGGAAACGGTTCAAGGAATCGTTTTGTGGAACTTGACCACCGGGCTGAAGCCACGGTGCTAATGAGATCGCTTCGCGTCCCTCGCCCACAGTTTCAATAGGAAGTAGACATAACAAACCAAACTGAGCCGCTACGTCACAGTTGCCGACGTGCGTCTTTTCAGCTAAAACACTTCCTGATTAGGTAGTCAGTCTGCCCGCGCGAAAATAACCGAACGTCTTGCAATGACACCCAGGCTCAATTCTCTTGAGCGTGACGCTCGCGTCATGCGCCTTTACGAACAACTGCTGGAAATTGAACAGCGGTTAATTCCCACCGGGCTGCACGTCTTTGGCCGCGCCGCTGAGCTTCACGAAAAAGCAGATCTGCTGCGCATGGTCGCGTCATTTGACAGACCTGAGCACGGGTCGCGCGCCTTGCCAAAACTGGTCGCCGAAGCGCTTCGAATTGAGAACTATGAAGAGCTTCTCCGGGACGCGTCGTCTTCCGAAACGAAGGAAGTTATCGATGGCCTCGTCAGCCACGCGGTGCAGGAGTTTTGTGAACATGGCGCCGCTGCTGCAGCAGTTTGGTTAAGTTCAAAAGCAGGCGTGGAGCCTGCAAAATCACTTCCCACTTTTTTGCTGCTTACGAAAGTTTCCGAACAACTGGATTCGAACACCGAACTTGCTTCGTTGCTGTGTGCATTGCGCGGCGAGTACATCGAGCCGGGTCCCGGCGCCGACGTCGTGCAGAATCCAATGGTCTTGCCCACCGGTCGGAACACGCATGCCGTTAATCCTTATTCAGTGCCGTCGCAAATGGCTTTCGCTCGCGCCGAGCACACAGCCGCTGCCTTGCTGCGGCGGTGTTTGGATGAAAAGGGACACTATCCCCGCGCAATGGCCCTGGTGCTTTGGGGCCTGGACAACATCAAGACACAAGGCGACGGCGTGGCCCAGGCACTTTGGCTGCTGGGCGTGCGGCCTGTTCGCGATGCGCTTAATCGCGCTACCGAAATAGAAGTCATACCTTTGGAAGAACTGCAGCGCCCGCGCATTGACGTTGTCTTGACGGTATCCGGAATCTTTCGCGATCTGTTTGCGCCGACGATGGCGTTGCTCGACAAAGCGGTCCGGCGCGTAGCCACGCTCGATGAACCGTTTGAAATGAACTACGTGCGGCGCAATGTCCAGGAAAAAATGGCGGCGGAAGCCTGGCCTTTTGATGACGCTGTTACACGCGTGTTTTCCAATGCGCCGGGTAACTACGGCTCGAATGTGAATTTCATGGTAATGGATTCGCAGTGGGAAAGTGAACAGACGCTCGGAGATCTGTTCGTTACCCGCAAATGCTTCGCGTACACGCGCGACTCGAGGGGACGCAGCGTTGAGGGCCGCGAAGCGCCACACTTGATGAATGATGCGCTCTCCCGAGTTGAAGCCACTTATCAGAATATCGATTCATTCGAAATCGGCATCACCGACGTAGATCACTATTTCGAATATCTCGGCGGAATTTCCCGGGCAGTTGAAACGCGCAGCAAATCTCGCCCCGCTATCTATTTGTCTGATTCGCTTTCGCCGCAGGTCAACATCCGATCGCTGGAAGAGACGGTTCGGCTCGAGACGCGCGCCAAGACGCTAAATCCAAAATGGTATGAGGGAATGCTGAAACATGGCTTTCGCGGCGTCGCCGAGATCGAAAACCATGTTGCAAATACCTTCGGCTGGAGCGCGACAGCGGATGCTGTCGATCCATGGATCTATACGGAGATTTCCAAAACGTTCCTGCTGGATCCAGTTATGTTTAAGCGGTTACTTGATCTCAATCCGCATTCGCTGCGTTCGCTCATGAAGCGTCTGCTCGAGGCGCACGAGCGTGGATATTGGAATCCCGACGAGGACGTACTGGAAACACTGCGTGAGCGTTTGGATAACTCACAACACGGACGCGAACTAATAGCATGAATATTACCGTGCTCTATGTGGGATCGAGCTTGCTCGCGCCGCTGAAAGAGGCGGAGCGGGAAATCAATCGTGCTTACAAACTTGATCTGCGCATTGCCGCCCATAACTTTGGCGCGCCGTTGGACGATGACGGTTGGCTCGAAGTGGACAATGATCTCGCGCAAGCCGAAGTTGTTTTTGTTATTCACGTAATGGATGGGGAAAACGCTGCTCGCCTGTTGGTTGCACTCGAAAAGTATAAGACACACCACGCGGCCGAGATTGTCATTAACTGCATGCCGGAACTTATGCGCCGCATGCGCATGGGTAAACTGGATGTTGCAAAGTTGTCCGGAGCTTTTGGTCCGGATGGAGAAACGCGGGGAAGCGAATCAGAACGCGCGCTGCGACTGTTTGGAGCTGCCAGCTCATGGATCGGCCGTCAGGCTCGCGCCCGCGAAAAACATGGCGCAGCAAACAGCGCAACGACAGCGAACGGCGGCAAGGCGCATAAGAACGGGCACGGTCAGTATTTGAAACTCGTGGATCGCTTGCCGGGCATCCTCAGATTCGTACCAGGCGTTGGCGCAATGCGCGACGTAAAGAATTATCTCAATATCTTTTGCTACTTCCTGCAGCCCACCCCGGCAAACATTCGCGCTATGGTTCTCTGCGCGCTGAAGGAATATGTGCCGGACGTGCCGCTGGCAAAAGCGAAAATCGAAATACCGCCGCCAGAGCACATGCCATCCGTCGCAATCTATCATCCAGACGCGCCGCAGTTGTTTGAGGCGTTTGCGGAGTATCAGAACTGGTACCTCGATAAAAGTCCAAAGTCCAAAGTCCAAAGTCCAAAGTCGCCGGAATCGATTCTCGACCCTGCATCAACTATTGGGTTGTTACTAATGCGGCCGCAAGTAGTCAGCAAGACTACGAAACACTATGACGCGCTGATTCGCGCGATCGAAGCTGAAGGCTTGAGCGTCATCCCGGCGCTTTCAACGTTGATGGACAATCGCGAGGCGGTCAGCAAGTTCTTCATCGACACGAACGAGTCCAAAGTCCGAGATCCAAAGTCCAAAGTCAAAACCAAAGACCAAAGACCAAAGACCAAAGACCAAACAACCGACAACGAACAACTAACCGCCAACAAGTCCCGAGTCAGTCAGATAGTTTCGCTGACCGGCTTCAGTTTCGTTGGCGGACCAGCAATGAATGACAGTGAAGCGGCTTCCAACTTCTTGTCTGATTTGAATCGTCCCTATCGCTCGGCTGTCAGTTTGGACATGCAGACGATTGACTCATGGCGTGCATCGCAAACGGGACTCAATCCCGTACAGGCGGGAATGCAGATCGCTATCCCAGAGATCGACGGCGCGACCGAGCCGTTCATTTATGGCGGGCTGCCGGAAAGCGGTGTTGAGCCAGTGGCGCTCGACGATCGTTGCCGGCGCTATGCGCGGCGTCTCAAGCGCTGGAACCGATTGCAGACCGCGCCGCGCAATGAGTTGACTATCGCGCTGGTGCTTTTTTGCTTTCCCCCAAACAAAGGGAATATCGGCACCGCAGCCGATCTGGATGTTTTTCCGAGTGTCTGGCAAACGCTGCTGAAACTGAAGGACGATGGCTACGAGGTTGAGTTGCCTGAAACCGCTGATGTGCTGCGAGAGCAGGTAATAGGTGGAAACGCTGACCGCTTTGCGTCGACAGCCAACGTCGCTTATCGCATGAGCGTGGACGAGTACCGCCGCCACTGCTCATTCGTGGATGAGATAGAAAGCGAGTGGGGCACTGCGCCCGGCAGTATCAATTCTTTTGAGAGTGAGTTGTTGGTCCAGGGAATTCAACTCGGCAAGATCTTCATCGGCTTGCAGCCAACGTTCGGTTTTGAAGGCGATCCGATGCGACTAATGATGGCGCGCAGCGGCGCACCCCATCACGGCTTCATGGCCTTCTACACGTATCTCGCAAAAATTCTGAATGCCGATGCGGTGATCCATGTGGGCACGCATGGCGCGATGGAATTCATGCCCGGAAAGCAAGTGGGACTTTCCGGCGAATGCTGGCCTGACCGGCTAATTGACGAACTGCCAAACGTCTACCTTTACAGTGTGAACAATCCTTCCGAAGGCTCGATCGCCAAAAGACGTTCGTACGCGGAATTGATTTCGTATCTCACGCCGCCAATGGAAAATGCCGGCGTCTACCGGGACCTAGCGACCTTGAAAGACCTGGTAATGTCATACCGGCAAACAGACAACGATGACGAGCGCGAGAAATTGTTTGAATCGATCGAAGAGTATTCACGTTTGTCCAATTTGCACGTGGAAAGAGCGGGGGTAAACCACCCTTCCTGACCTGTGAGTTTCTTAAGCCTGAGCGAATTGCCATTATCCCGACCGTCATGATGAGTATGAGTTGCTTTACCTCAAATGTTATGGGCCACGTCAGTTCCGGCTTTGCCGCCTGATGTGCGGCGGTGGCTGTGCCCCGCCGACAGCAGCCAGTTTATTCCCGGGCTATGCCATCGGTCCGAGCTTAGTCCTTTGATTTTTCGGCCAAAGGCCCCACCAAGGGCATAGCCCAAAATTATGAGGCGCCTGTACGGCGGGGCATAGCCACCGCCGCACATCAGGCGGCAAAGCCGAACCCGGAGCATGGAAGGATTTTTAGGGCAAAGCTATTCAGAGTTATAGTTAAGTATGGCTTGGGACGCGGGCTCACCCCAGTCGCGCACTCGCTCACGAAACGCCTCGGAAGTTAGCCGGTGCCTGAACGCCTCGACGCCATCAATGGTAATCACTGGAATGTCATGTTGGTAACGTCTCAGTAACTCAGGATCACTTTCAATATTGATCTCCTGCAGCGTATATTCCTTATCGCAATCCGCGGCTTGCATCGCCTGCTTAGCGTCATCGCAGAGATGACAGCCCGGGCGCGTGTACAAGGTCACTTGACGTTTTGGAAGGTTGGTTGGCGAAGGGTTCATAGGGCTGCGGAAATTGTACTTCAAATTGAATGAAGTACCCGAAGTTGTCAGTAGCCTGGTTTGTCTCATTAGCACCGTCGCTTCAGCGCGGTGAATCTACGGTCTAAAATGCAACCGGAAACCGATTAAACGGTTTCCCTTCTTGGTTCAACTGCTGATCACCGGGCTAAAGCCACGGTGCTAATGAAAGATCCTTCAATGCCGCGTTTCTCAACGGAATGATACAGGCGGTTGATCACGATATGGAGGCGAAGATGGCTGGACAAGAATTGGACAAAGCAGCAGCGGTTGCGTTGTTAAATGAAATTCTCGAAACAGAACTCGCAGGCGTTTGTAGGTACACCCATTATGCGCTAATGGTTTTTGGTCATAGTCGCATTCCCATTGTGAGCTGGCTGCGCGGCGAAGCAACTACTTGTCTCGCTCACGCCAACGAGGCGGGCGAACTTGTTACCCATCTCGGCGAGCACCCGTCGCTGAAAATTGGCGCACTGCTGGAAACGCATAAGCATGGTATCAACGACATCCTGCTCGAATCGCTGGACGCCGAGAAAGCAGGGCTGGAGCTCTACAAGCGGCTATACGAACTCTCGAAGGATCGTTCGGTGCTGTTGGAAGACTACGCGCGCAAGATGATCGCGGAAGAGGAAACACATCTCGGTGAAGTAAACAAAATGCTGCGCAAACCGGGAGAGATAACGCAGTTTGCGGGGTAAAGGACGGTCAGTGGTTAGTGGTCAGTGGTCAGTAGCCAACTAACAACTGACAACTAACCACTGACAACTAACATTTCTTGAATGTTCGAACATAGGAATCAAAAGCTGGCGCCGCGATCGGTCTTCATCAAAAGACTGGCGGGATCGTTTGGGATAATCTGCGGCCTTTTGTTCATTGCTTTGCTGCTTGGGATCAGCGGATACCACTGGATTGCCGGTTTGGGCTGGGTCGATTCGATTTTGGAAGCGTCGATGATTTTGGGCGGCATGGGTCCAGTTAATCCACTTACTAAGACCAGCGCAAAGCTGTTTGCGTCGGCGTATGCACTGTTTAGCGGCGTAGTGTTCATAGGTCTCGTAGGAATTCTTTTGACACCGGTCGTACATCGAATACTTCACAAGTTTCACATCGAAAAGACTAAAAATGGATGATCGTCGCGGAAAACCCCGGCTGCGAGTCAGCCTTGATGCGATGTGGGATAGCTCAACCGAAGCCCACAGCGCGCGCGTCACCGATCTTTCGGAAGGGGGTTGTTTTCTTGACTCGGTTGGCGAGGTGCGCCTGGGAGAGATAGTCGGCTTTCGCATTCTGCTGCCCGATGACGATTGGTTGTATCTGGAAGGCGAAGTCAGACACTACAGCGCCGGCCGCGGTTTCGGGGTTCAGTTCGTGGAGTTGAATGAGGAGCAGACAGAAAAGCTTCTCGCGCTGATCAAATCGGCGAGCGCCGGCGGCGGCGAAAGGGGTCCGATGACAGCAGATCTGGTTGAAGAGTAAAGCTATGCTCGCGCCGTACTTTCCAATTTCAGCACATACAATTGTCGATGCACTGGATGCGCCAGGTTGCGCCAGCGTGAAAGCGATCGCGCTTGGACGATCTCAAAACCCGATGCCTGAAAAGTCTCACGCCATTCAGCTGCACTGCGAAAGGTGCACTCGCCGGTGCGCCGGCGCCACTGGCGATTGTGAATGCCGCAAATGAAACGGTCCCACCACGTCGCGGGAATGTCTTCGTAAACAACTACCAATCCATCCGCGCGCAGCACACGGCCTAATTCACTGAAAATCGCGGCGACATTCTGCGCGTGATGCAGCACGTAACAGAAAAGCACTGCCTCAAATGAGTGATCGGAAGCGGGAAAGTGTTTGCCGTCGTAACGGCGGAAATTTATCCGCGCTTCAGGCTTACCATTCACATCGATCCCCAAAACATAACTACCAAGCAGGCCGGCAAGATGATGCGCGATGAAGCCATTGCCGCAACCAACATCCAGAATCTCGAATGCGTTGGGAATGACTCGCGCGATCTCCAGTGCCATGTCGTAAGCACGACCCACTTTGCGGCGGCGACGCTCGCGCCTGAGCCTGCGCAGGAGACCGGCGAATATGCCGGAGCCAGCTTCAGCAACGGGACCATCAAGCAATGCTCCGTC
>DATNOG010000217.1:0-25712 GCA_035601415.1 Pyrinomonadaceae bacterium
TCGGACTGGGCGTCGGCGTCGGAGTAGCAGAAGCCTTGGGAACGTTCTTAGTATTCGTTAACTGAAAGATGCGCCGCTGCGCGTAGTCAAGCAGGAAGATTTCCCGATTGCCGTCGGCATTGTTCCGGTTCTGAGTTGCGACGTCTCCATTCGACTCAAATACGACGAACCGGCCATTGGCCGAAATATCGCTCGCGAAAGAAACATAGGGATTATTGGCAGCCCCCAGCGGAGACGAGGTTATTTGTGCAACAAACGGATCCGGTGTAGCGCTCGCGGATTGCGCCGTGACTAGTGAAAATGCGCCGCAGGCCAGCATAAACAGGGCAAGGGCACAGCAGGAACCAAAAACTTGCTTCACAAAAGTCCTCCGAAATAAAGACGCAGATACGAGCAGATTAGATGCCCTCGGGGAGCGAGCAGCAGTCACGCGCTGGTGGAAAGAACCGATCAGCCAGCAGCAAAAGAATCGACATTTTACGCAGAGACCCTGTTAATCGCAAGCTGGGCCTAAGGCAAGAACCAGAGTTGAGATTTAATATCATTTATGAAGCATCGCTGGTGTTGGCGGGGGCACACAAATTTCTTGACAGCAATAGTTCGTCGAGCTTAGAGTTTTGGCGATTCCACGAAAATTGCTGTTACTAAGTAGCGACTCTGTCTCAAGATTGGGATTGCCCGAAAAATCGTCCGAAAAATTCGGATCCGGATAGATCTTAAATCCCCCTTTCGCTGAATCAACAGGAATCTGAAACTTAGACACCCCATCAGCGCGAACGCAATGTTCGCGCACTCAAGCGTTTCGCGAAACAAGGAGAGCAAATATGCGACGGTACTCAAGAAGAGGTCTAACTGTAAGACTCGCCAGCCTGGTCATTAGTTTCTTGCTCTATTTATGCATGCTGCCTGTCATTCCCTGGACGGCGAGCCATGCACAACGCGAGATTCAACCTGAGATTCCACTTAGCGCTCCGGGCTCAGTATACCGGCAAACAAACTTTGTCTCGGATATTCCCGGCCTGGCGCCGATTCAGGATCCTCTGCTCGTCAATCCCTGGGGCATCACCAGCTCCGCTTCAAGTCCTTTCTGGATCGCCAACAACGGAACGTCTACGACGCAACTCTTTAAGGGGGACGTTTCGGGAAGTCCACTTGTTCTTAATGCCAGCCCGCAAACGATAACCATTCCGGGGGGACTACCAACCGGTATCGTCTTTAGTGGGTCTAGCGACTTTGTCGTTCCGAATCTTCCATCAGCATCTCCGACACCCATCCCAGCACCGGCGCGTTTCATCTTCGACAGCCAGACGGGAAATATCAGCGGTTGGCAGGGTAACCTCGGCACCACTGCCTCCATCGCCAACTCACAAGCTGGAAACGTTTACACGGGCCTCGCGATCGGCAGTAACGCCGGGGGCAACCGTCTCTACGCAGCCGATTTTGCTAATGGCGCCATCAGGGTATTCGACGGTACGTATACACCGACGACTGTCACCGGCGGTTTCGTCGATGCGACGATTCCAAACACGATGGGAAATACTTATCATCCTTTCAACATCCAGAATCTCGGCGGCTCGCTCTATGTCATGTATGCCAAGCTGGATCCCATGACCGGCGATGAACAGGCAGGTGTCGGCAACGGTTATGTCCGTAAGTTTAGTACCGATGGTGTGCGAGACCTGACATTCGGGATCAACAATGGACCACTTAATGCACCCTGGGGCGCGGTTATCGCTCCCGCTAGCTTCGGCATCTTCGGCGCCGCGCTGCTGATCGGCAACTTCGGCGAGGGAAATCCCAGTATTCACGCGTTTGATCCCACTACAGGAGCATTTCTCGGGACACTGAATAACGAAGCAGGCGTAGGCATCGAGATCGATGAACTGTGGGGACTTATTTTCGGCAACGGCGGCAATGGCGGCGATCCCACCACGCTTTACTTCACGTCCGGCCCGGCTGATGAAGAGCATGGATTGTTTGGTTCGTTGAAACCGACCACAGCCTCAGCCACCTCGCTCATCCAATTTGCCACCGATAACTTCGCGGTCGATGAGGCCGGCGGCCACGTTGACTTTACCGTCGTACGCAACGGCGACACTTCGGGCACAGCCACAGTCAACTACAACACGTCCGACGCGTCGCAAGCAGCCCATGCTTCACAAAAGTCCGACTACGAAATATCGCTCGGCAAACTAACCTTTAACCCCGGCGAGACATCCAAAACCTTCCGCATCCTTGTTGTCGATGACAAATTTGTGGAGGGCGACGAGACTATTTCGCTTGCCCTTTCTAACCCAACCGGCGCCGGCGTTGGTTTGGGAAGTCCAAACGTCGCCGATGTGACGATTCTCGACAACGACACATCGGTTTCGGCAACGAATCCAATTGACACCACGTCTTTCTTCGTTCGCCAACATTACCTTGACTTCCTAAACCGGGAGCCTGACGCAGCCGGGTTGGCCTTCTGGATCAATACTATCGATTCCTGCGGATCCGACGCATCGTGCCGTGAGGTCAAACGCATCAACGCCTCGGCGGCTTTCTTCCTTTCGATTGAGTTTCAGAACACAGGCTTTCTTGTGTATCTGACGCACAAAGCGGCCAACACAATTCCGGTCGGCGTCACACCACCAGGGGTGCCCGTCTTGTTTGGAACATTTGAACGCGACACGCAGGCGCTGCAAAAGGACTTCATCTTCGGGCAACCCGGTGCGGATGCACAACTCGAGGCCAACAAAGTGGCGTTCTTCAATGACTTTGTCACCCGCCCTGACTTCCTGGGCAAGTACCCTGCAACGCTGACAAATGCTCAGTACGTCGATACGCTATTGAGGGACGCGGGCATCGCGCCCAGCGACTTCGTCGTAAATCTTACGAACTCGCAAGAGGTCCCGCCGACGAACCCAACGACAACTATTGCGGCACGCAGAGCGAACTCCTTTGGCACGGCGCACTTCGTAATCGACTCTACCGATACGTCAATGATCATGAGCACCACGATCAATAATATTGACGTAACTGGCTCGCAGACGTCCGATGTAAATGACAACCTGGTTGCCGCGCATATTCATGCGGGCGCGTCAGTTGCTCCAGGTGTCAACGGTCCTGTGGTCTGGGGCTTCTTTGGCTCGCCGTTCAACGACAACAATCCGGATGATCACGTGGTAACGCCGTCCGGAGTCGGGGGCTTATTCACCGACAAGTGGGATACTTCTGAAGGCAATGGCACCACGTTTACAGCGCAGTTGCCCAACATTCGGGCCGGCCGCGCCTACATTAACTTCCACACAACTCAATTTGGTGGTGGTGAAATACGCGGCAATTTCCCGGCGACACAAGCCTTCCGAGACTCGCTCGTGAACGGCCTCGCTGCCGCAACAGAAACTCGCGCGACCGTGCTGCGAAAGGTGGCGGAGAATCAATTTTTTGCTGCGACTGAATTCAACCGGGCTTTCGTGCTCATGCAGTATTTCGGTTACCTGAGACGCGATGCTGACGACGCCGGGTTTGCCTTCTGGCTTAAGAAGCTAAACGATTTTGGCGGCAGTTTCATCAACGCCGAGATGGTGAAGGCCTTCATCACGTCAAACGAGTATCGGCAACGCTTCGGGTCGTAACTCCGAAGCTGGGGTCTGAATAATTAGCCGCGGATTGCGCGGATTAAAAGCGCATCAGATCAAACGGAGACCTAACAACGTTTTCTGATTCGGCTTAATCCGCACAAATCCGCGGCTAATTGCATGCGCACTCAGGAGGGTGGCCTCCTTTTCCTCAATTCTGCTACATTCAGCCCATGCCCGTTGCCCTGCGCGTCGAAAAAGTTTCGAAGCAATACCGCATCTATGATCGCCCCGGCGATCGCCTAAAGGAATCAGTGACTCGCGGACTACTGAGCAGGCACAAAGAATTTTGGGCCCTGCGCGACGTGGACTTTGAGATCGAGGCAGGAACGACAGTAGGAATCGTTGGCCCGAACGGTTGCGGAAAATCGACCCTGCTGCAAATTATTGCCGGAACCCTGGCACCAACGCACGGTGACGTTTGGCACGAAGGGCGTATCGCCGCGTTACTGGAACTCGGGGCAGGCTTTGATCCGGAATTCACGGGCGTAGAAAATGTTTTCATGAACGCTTCGTTAATGGGCCTGACGCGGCGAGAAACAGAGAGGCTCTTTCCTGCCATCGAGCGCTTTGCTGAGATTGGTGAGTTTCTTTATCAACCAGTAAAAACTTATTCGAGCGGTATGTACGTTCGTCTCGCTTTTGCAATCGCTGCGACCGTCGATCCCGACATTCTAATCATCGATGAAGCGCTGGCAGTCGGCGATGCTGTCTTTCAGCATCGCTGCTTGCGCCGTATCAAGGAACTTCATGAACGCGGTACGACGGTTCTGTTTGTTTCTCATGACGCCGCGGCCGTACGAGCATTGTGCTCGCGTGCGATCCTACTTAAAGCCGGACGCCTGGCTGAAGATGGCAAGCCGAGTGAAGTGCTCAACCACTATCAGAAAATGGTAATGGAACGGGAAAAAACTTACGAGGCCGAAGCGCATTCATTGTCTCCCGGCGAACGACCGCAATCAGCAGACGACAGGACCCTTCCTCCTCCCAGCTATTCTTACCGGCACGGCGACCGCAGCGCTGAAATTATCGGCGCCGAGTTGCTTGACACCACCGGCACACACGCGGATGTAGTGGAGAGTGGCGCAACGCTCAGCCTGCGCGTTGCGGTTCGGTTTCTTCGCGATATCGAAGATCCGGTAGTCGGCTTTCTGATTCGAAATCGCCTTGGCATCCACGCTTATGGCACGAACACAAAAGAGCAGCAGGTCGACTTTGAAGCCCTCGGACGCGGCGAGACGATCGAAGTTACCTTCAGCTTCGATTGCTGGCTCGGAATCGATCAGTATTCCATATCTTTGGCGGTGCATAGCCGTGACGGTTTCGCTTACGATTGGCTCGATGCCGCACTTTTCTTCCGCGTGACCAGCCTCAAGTTGACCGAGGGCGTCGCAAACTTGAACGCCAGCGTGACAACGCACCGGACCACAAACACAAAAGCACTTGAGCACGAGAAGCTGCAGAGTTTGAGCTATGGTTGAAACGGAAGTCGAAAGTATTTTAGGCGAGATACGCGAACGCGTCCGGGCCACACACGAAGCGCAGGCCGCGTTATCAGTTACCGCAGGTGGCGCTGAAAACTCCGCAATCACGCCGGAGGCGAGGCACGAAGCTGCCACCGCCGAAGCTCTCGCGCTGATCAACTCCTGTCTAACGACGACGGCCCGCGCGTGGGACCAACTGCCTCCAGTGGTCAGCAACCGCAGTGGAGTTGCCGCGCGTATTGAATTATGGCTGAAACGCCACTTAAGACGCGCGACGCGCTGGTATACCTGGGAGCAAATCAACTTCAACGCGGCCGTGCATCATGCTCTTCGCGATCTGTTGGCGGCTTTATCGAATCATGATCAAGCGCTCCGAGCCATGCGCGCGCACATTGAAGCTCAAAATAAAAGCCTGAATGGCCGGCTTTCCGATTTAGTAAGAGAGTTACACGAGCGTGAAGAGCGGATCCTGGACGAACAACGCGTATGTTTCAAACAGCTCTCGCTTGAGGCCAGTGAGGCTGCCGTGCTTGAAGAACGCGCCCGCCGCCAGACGGACGCTCTTTTGGAAGAAATAAAACGCCGAGTCGAGCAATTAGAGAAAAAGTGATGATTAATGAGTAATGGGTAGAGAACTGCTCATTGCTGGCGCTGAATGACTTTCTAACTCATCACTCATGACTTTCTTTTATGCCTAAAGAAAACCTTTACGATCGTGCCGGTATCAGGGACGTAGCGGAGTTTTACCGCAACAAGTTCGTTTCCGATGAAGTGCTGAACGCCCGCTATTTCAAGGCGCTTGATCGTTTTGACATTCGCTTCGCGCGCACCATGTGGGTTTACGACAACGTGCGTGCCAGTTCGCACGTGCTTGATCTCGGTTGTGGCGCCGGCATGCTGGCGCTGCTGAAGCGCAAAGGAATAACGCTTACCGGCGTCGACCTCTCAAGAGAGTGCGCGCTGGCTGCGTTACACAACGGCTATGACGAGACATTCAGTGCAGAGCTCTCGTCCCTGCCCTTTGCCGATGCGAGCTTTGATTACGTCGTCAGCCTGGACGTCCTGGGTCATGTCCTGGCCGCGGAAAAGGACGCGGTGCTGGCGGAAGTAAAACGCGTCTTGCGTCCCGGCGGTGTGACCTTGCACGGCATCGAATGTACTGATCGATCGGCGCAGAGAAGCTACGACGAGATGAGCGCAGAAGAACTGCGCCGCTTCATTGAAGTCGACGGCCACGTCGGTCTCGAGGAAGAACAGGAACATGCCGGTAGGTTTCGCAAGTTTTTTTCACACGTTGCCTGGGAGCCGCGCTACGCGCTCTGCCTGAGCAGCGAAGAGTTTCTCAAGCAGGCCGACAAATACGGGTTGAATTTCGAAGACGATTTTATCGAATACCTGCGCGGCCTTTCCTTCAAAGAGCGACGGGCGTTTGATATGGCGATGGGTTACGTCTTTGCAAAGATTTCCGATCTAAACCTGCATCTGCCGAAAAGTGGTTTGTATGTTTTTCTCAAAGCGTCCGATGCACCGCTTGGTCCTTTTTACAATGAACATCGCGACCGTCGCGCTCTGTTTTCAACTGCTCGAGATCATGCAGACGAAAAACTCGTGTGCCTGGACCGACGCAGCGATGTCACCTTTGACGACGGCTGGTATGAGCCGAACATGCTGCCGCCGGTCGCGCGCTGGATGGGCCGGCGCGCCCGCGTAAACTTCTCCGCCGCCAAACTTTCTGAAATACGTTTGGACATAACTACGCACATGCCTGGGCTGAGCGCGCGTCCGCTCGAATTGGAACTCTTGCTGAATGGCGAAAAGGTGTGTGCCCTCTCGCTTTGGCGTTACGGCTGGATTGAATTGCGGGTTCCAGTTCTGGGAACGTTGAGCGAGCCAGCCAACAGCGAGTTTGAACTGGAGATTCGCGCCGGCCGCACCTGGCAGCCGCGTCCGGTCGCCGCTGAAACCCGCGATGACCGCGAGTTGTCAGTTGCTGTTTGCAACATTACGGTGAAGAGTGAAAAGTGAAGGGTAAAAAGTAAGAACATACAGCTTCGCAGAGTCTCTGGCTTTTCACTCTTCACTCTTTACTTTTCACTGTTCAATGAACATCCTGATCTGCACCACGCAAGTTCCCTTCACCACCGGCGGTGCAGAAGCGCACGTCGCAGGACTACAGCGCGCGTTGATTGCGGCAGGCTATAACGCCGAAGTCGTGGCGCTGCCTTTCAAGTGGTATCCGCCGTCTGAAATCATGCGCAGCGCGTTGGCCTGGCGACTGCTCGACTTGAGCGAGGCCAATGGAAAGCCGGTTGATCTCGTGATCGGTATGAAGTTTCCCGCGTACCTGGTCGAGCACCACAAAAAAGTTTTGTGGATCATGCACCAATACCGCGCGGCTTATAATCTTTGGGACACGCCGTTCGACGATCTCTCTACCTATCCGGATGGAGCGCAGGTACGGGAGTGGATTCGCACCGCGGATAATCGTCTCATACCGCAAGCAAAGAAAGTTTTTGCCAATTCAAAAACCGTCGCGGAAAGACTGCGTCGCTACAATCAAATTGAGAGCCAACCGCTTTATCATCCACCGCCGCGCGCCGAAAGTTTGCGCAGCGGCGAGCAGGGCGACTACGTCTTTTATCCCAGCCGGCTCGAGCCGCAAAAGCGTCAGGAGCTTTTGATCGAGGCGATGCAATTCGTAAGAACTCCGGTGAAGCTAGTACTTGCCGGCGGCACGAAGGATCCAAAACATTTCGAATCTTTGATCAAGAAACACGGTGTCAGCGATCGTGTTTGCCTGCGCGGCTTCGTTTCCGAGCAGGAGATTATTGATTTGTATGCAAACGCGCTCGGGGTTTGCTATCTGCCATTTGACGAAGACTATGGTTATGTAACGCTCGAAGGAATGCTTTCAGGGAAGCCTGTGGTGGTGGCTGTGGACGGAGGCGGCGCGGCGGAATTCATCGAACACGAACGCGAAGGATTGGTCGTTGAACCAGAACCAAGGACCATCGCCGAATCTCTGGACTCGCTTTATGCCGACCGCGCGCGGGCGCGTGCGATGGGCAAGCATGGACAAGAAAAACTGCGAGCGATGAATCTGTCGTGGGAACACGTGGTCCAAAGTCTGATTGATGGCGCTGGATAACCAGTCAATCGGTTCCTTTAGCTCGCCTAACGAATCATCTGACTGAACCCGGTCGTTAATAGCATTCTCAATGAAATCTGGGTCCCGGAGTCGCATCGAAATGCTGTTGCTCGCCATCAGTCTTCTGGTGGCGCTTGCTTACTTTGCCGGCGTGCCAAAAAATCCGCCTGGCTTCTTCATTGACGAAGCTTCCATCGCTTTCAACGCCCACTCCATCGCGCTACAAGGCATCGATGAGCATGGACAACGATTCCCGCTCTACTTTCAAGCGTTCGGTGAATACAAGAGTCCCGTCTACATCTATGTGCTGGCCGCGCTCTACAAGTTCACTGGTCCAGGCGTCTTTGCCGCGCGCTTGCTAAGCGCCGTTCTTGGATTGAGCGCCGCGTTACTGCTTGGACTACTTGCTTTCCAGATGACTCGCCGGCGCGCTGCGGGACTTATCATTTTTATCGCGGCTGGACTCACCCCCTGGCTCTTTGAAATCAGCCGGCTGGTCTTTGAAGTGACTCTGCTGCCTGTGTTGTTGGCTCTCTTCCTGCTCGTTTTGCACCGCGCTTCAAAGCACGACAAATGGTCGTGGTCCATCGCTGCCGCGCTCGCGCTGCTGCTGGGGCTAATGGTTTATTCATATTCGGCGGGGCGCTTGCTCGCGCCGCTGTTAGCGCTAGGCCTTGCTTTTTTCCTGACGAGACGGCGCTGGCGTGGTGTCGTGCTCACCTGGATTCTCTTTGCTACGCTGTTGCTGCCGTTGGCAGCTTTTAGCGTGCGCCATCCGGGCACGCTCGGCGAGCGATTCAAGTATGTGACGTACGTTAAGCCGGAAGACTCGCGTCCTCAAATTGTTGTTCGGTTTATTAAAAACTATGCGCGCGACTTCAGCCCCCGTAGCTGGCTAATCGCGGGCGACCCGGAGCCGCGCCATCATCTTCCGGGCATGGGAAGTTTACTTGCCGGCGTCGTGGCTCTGTCCATCCCGGGGTTTGTTCTGATTCTGCTTTATCACCGGCGTGAAGCGTGGTGGCGCTTTGTTGTCTATGGCCTCGCAGTCGCGCCTGTGCCAGCAGCGCTGACGCTGGATCATTTCCACACTTTGCGCTTGATCGCCCTCCCGGTTTTTCTGCTGGTGCTGGCAGTGCCCGCAATCGAGTTTTTTTCTGCGGCCGGCTCACGGCAAAGAGCGAGGCGAGTATTACTCGCGACATTAGTTGTATTGACGATTGTTCAAGGCGCGCTTTTTCAATACCGGTTTCACACCGCGCCGCCGCGTGTGGACGCTTTTGATAGTTATTATCCGCAAGTGCTTGACGCCGCATTGGCCCAACCCGAGCGGCCCATTTATCTGCTCGACAAAACTCCCGCCGCGTACATGTATGCGTACTGGTACGCAACTCTGCGCAGACTTGATTTGAACAACTTTCACCGCACCATGAAAGACGAACTACCGCCGCCGGGCGCGGTCGTCATCAGTCACGAGACGCCTTGCACAAACTGCGAAATGATCTTTGCGCGCGGGCAGTTTCGGGTCTATCGACAGTAAGACAGCAAACAGTAGACAGTAAACAGTAGACAGCAGGCACCAGACAGAACCACATGTTCCGACCGGCCGGCTGTTCACTATTCACTTTTACTGTTTGCTGTTTTACTGTCTGCTATCTACTTCCCAGGAAGTTGGCGGAATGACGAGCGCAAGCTGCAAAAGAGATTGAACCGAAGCACCAACCAAAGCGCAACCAGGCCGTCGCTGAAAACGATCTTCTTGCCTTCGGCGTAGGTGCGTCCGTAGTAGCTGATTGGCACTTCGTAAATCGCTACTTTCAACTTGGCGACCTTCGCCGTTACTTCCACTTCAAACCCGAAGCCGCTGGAAACGATCAGCATGTTGCGAATGATGTCGCCGCGAAAAGCCTTGTAGCCGGTTTCGATGTCGGTCATGTTGAGGTTGGTGAGGGCGTTGGAAAGCCAGGTCAGCAACTTGTTGGCGAGGTAGTGATAGAAATAAAGCACGCGCGCCGCGCGGCGCACCAGGAAACGCGAGCCGAAGACGACGTCGGCATGACCTTCTAGAATCGGGCGAATCACTCCGTAAATTTCCGCCGGATCGTATTCAAGGTCGGCGTCCTGCACGATAACTATTTGCCCCGTCGTCAGCGCGAATCCGCTTTTCAACGCCGCCGTCTTGCCGGCGTTGCGCTCATGCCGAATGAGACGTACGACTGAGTGCGTTGCGGCTAGCTGCCGCGCTACTGCCTCGGTTCCGTCACTCGAGCCATCGTCCACAATAATAATTTCCAGCAGGCAGGGGACGTTCAACAACTTGCGCACCACCTCGCCCAGTGTTGCCTCTTCGTTATAGACGGGCACGACTATTGAGAGGCAGGCCGGACACTCATCGTTTTCCGGCGATCCCTGATTGTGTGTTTCGTCGCTATTCATTTCCTGATCGTAATGGATAATAAGAACTGCTTACCGCTTGCCATGGCCCTTAATTGTCCTTGCCTTTACTCATCACTGATCACTATCACTTCTTACGGTCTTTGTATTCCCCTGACACCATAAAAGCGCGCGTCACGCGACTGGGATCGCCGCTTTTTTCGAGTTCGGCGCGCCAATAATTGAAGCCGTCCCAACCTTTATCAGGAGGTTCATCTGGGTTACGTCGCAGGTAACCAAAATAATGTAACAGAACCAGCGCCGTGTTGCGCTCATGACCAGTTACGCTTCCGTTAGTAATTACTTTCAACAACACCGAAGCCCGCGTCTCTGTCCCACTTTGAAGCCCGGCAATTAATGCGCCGCGCTGAGTTTCATCCGGCTTTACACCAACATTTGAGAATAGCTGGTCGACATACTGTTCGGCATTCTTGCCGGCAAACAGTTTCTTGAACTCTCGTCTTTCGATCCAGGCTTCAGCAAAGGAGCGAAAGTTATTCTGCAAATGTTGCTCCCACTCCGTTTGAAATAGGGTCACGCCGCGACCGGTCACTTCCGCGTCAGCTATGAATTCATCGTATTGCGGCAGACGGCCATACGAGAGCTTATAAGAGAGATAAAGCGGAAAGCCCCAGCGATCGAATTCGCTTACTAGCAACGTAGGATCCTCGCGGGCCTCAACGCCAAGCTCTCGCGCCACGAGGTACGACGGCAGAGAGCCTATAGACTGCGCATCGGGTTCATTCCTAGTGACGGCAAAAAGCTGAGCGCCTTCGTTCCCATTGATTCCGGTACCGGCGAAGTCTCCGATGAAACGTAAACGTCCACTCGCAATGCCTCGTGCCAACATGTCCCGCGTGGCGGGACGAGCATTCGGTGGCAATGACGAATCGTGAACGACGAGATAAGAAGTGGGAATCTGTTCGAGAAGAGTTAGAAAACTGTCCGGGATTGGACGAGTTTGCGAGAGTGTCTCTATATCTCGCACGATTGGTGTAGTAAAGCCCGAGAACGCAGTGATCAGCGGCCGCCGGTGGTCCGCCTGGCGTAGCACGTAGCGGTGGTTACTCGCGTCAACTCCCGATGGCAGGTGCACGATTCCTCCACGCATGGGCGTCTTCGCAAGATGAAGCGTTACGGCGTCGGGATCGACTTCGCCACGAAAGAGTTGCAGCGGTGCGGCACGCGATTCGAATAACAACAGACCACAAAGGATCGCATATGCCATTGCCGGGCGAACCCGCTTTCGCCGAACGTTAAGTGCCTGCACAATCCTTTGCGCACCCAGCGCCGCCAACAAAGCCATACCAAGCAGCGCAATCATGGCCCAGCGCGCCGGCACGCGAATGCTGCGAAAGATGAAAACATATTCGAAGAGCCAGCGATGAAAGAAGAAATTCATCCCCAGCGAACCAACGAACCCAAGGATGATCCAGAGCAAGCCGAGGCCCACGAGGTCCGAAAGGCGCCTAACAGTTTCAACTAAATTGCGGTCTCGCCCAAAACGGAGCGCCTGCGGATACGACAGGCATAGGCGCGTCAGAAACACGACGCAAAAGAAAACCAGCGGTCTGGTTTCGTTGGGAACATGGAGTTGCTTCAGACCAAAAGGCTTGATGCCGCCATAACCGTAAGCCAGTACGGCTGTGACGAGGGCCGCGACTGCCAAGCCGTCCAAAAGCGTCAGCAGTTCCTTCGGCTCGCGTTTGTCTGCTTTCTCAAGATCATCTTGCTTAACTTCGTCCTGCTGGCGGTCAACGGGCTGTGAGTCTTTCAACCTGCCCGGTGATCGAAAAAGAAAAAAGGCCGACATCATAAGAATGACGGGAAGCAAACCAGGAAAAAGATGGCGCTCGCCCGTATCAGGCGTCGGACCAAAGTTTTGCCAGAGCTTATTTGTCGGTGTAGCTGCGAGCCAGTCTCTCGCGTGAGCCGAATAGGTCGCGGCATCTGCGTTGCTGCGCATCGTTCCCTGAAGTTTTGCCACCCGTTGGTATGGCAACAGAAACGGCAAAAGAATTAATCCTGACAACGCCAGGGACACTGCCAGGCGCTTCCACATTTGACCGTCTTTCCAAAGCCGATAGCGCGTCAACAGGAATGCGCCGGACAATGCCAGAGGAATCATCGTGAGTACGAGCCAGTGAATACAGGTGAGCGCGTTCATAGTGAAAGCGGTTCCCAGCCAGGCCGCGCGGCGCCAGTTGGGACGCCGCAAAAACAAGACCAGCGCTTCCAGTGTCAATGGTATCCATCCGGCGAAGAGATAATTCAGGTGTGCGATCGTTGCAAAGCGGTAAAGGGCGAAGCCGAAGATGATTCCTCCGACCCATGCGGCGCCAGATGAAGCTGTCAGCGTCCGCGTCAATCGGAAAGCGCCATAACCAGAAATTACAAATCCCAGTAAGGTTGCCAACCCTGCTGCGGTCAGCGGTCTGAGGCCGAGCGCATACAGCGGAAAGAAAAGCAGGGCGATGCCGTAGTTATGCTCGCTGTATGCAAGCGTGTAACTATATGGGTAAAAGATCGGGGCCTGGAAGAGATGCAAGGGAGCGTGAAACGTCTGGTAATAATCCCACCACATGATCCAGGCATTGAGATAAGGGTCGCCCGGATCGGGCACCGAATCGCGCAAGTGGAGAACCCATGGCCACGTCATGAGTACTGTCAACCCAATGAAGGCCAGAAAGATCAGGCATTCACGAACCAGAGTTCGGCCCCCGGATGCAACGCCTGTTGCTTTTTCGTATTGGTAGCCCGGGAGGTTTGACTTCATCCCCCGAGTTCTACCGCGAACGCGAAATGTGAAGTTTTCATAACAAACTGGTTGAGCGCAGTAATGGGTTTGGCTTAACTACTTACGGAAGCTGGATTGTTGTTCGAATCACTGTGCTTCGTCGTCAAAGGTAAGTAGCACGACAAACACGTAACAATTTGCAGAGACACTGACAACTATGACTCTGATTTAATGGCCTCGAACGGCGTGTGACTCTATCATATCCGAGCACAATTCCGCGTGTGACATGCGAAGTCAATATTGACGTATTCTCCCAACGGTCTAGCTCAATTCGTCAGGCTCGGTTTTTCATTCTATACTCACGCGTCAGTTTAGAGTCTGCTGGCCGCATCGCTGGTAGCGTTTCAAATTCGATTTCTCCGTGTTGATCTGTGCTCGTTGTGTCTCTGGTGATTGGTTGTCGAGCGTGTATTCACCACAGAAACACAGAGGACACAAAAGTTGCTCAGAGAACACCTCAAATTAAGAGAGTAACTATCGCAAGTGTACGTTTTATGAGACTTGCTTACTTCAGCCCGTTGAACCCACAGCCGTCCGGCATTTCCGATTACAGCGAAGAGCTTCTGCCCTATCTCGCCGCGGATGCCGCGATCACTCTTTTCGTTGACGGCTTTGTGCCTGCAAATCCCGAAATACGCGCGCAGTTTACCTGGCACGATTACGGGCGCGACTCGAGTGTGCTGCAAACGCTTGGTGAATATGACGCGATCGTTTATCACATGGGCAACGATCACCGTTATCACGCGGGCATGCTGGAGGTGGCGCGCCGCCATCCAGGCATTATCGTATTTCACGACTTTGCCTTACAGGATTTCTTTCTCGGCCTGGCGCAGGCGCGCGGACGCGTCGAGCTCTACTTGGAAGAGGTGGCGGCTTGTCACGGCTATGACATGACGCGCGAAGCCGCCGCCGCGTTGCAGCGCGGCGCTACGCCTTCTCTCCTGGCTCGTCCAATTGAGTTTCCGCTTAACTGCCGCGTGGCTCAAAACGCAGAAGGCATCATCGCGCATTCAGAATGGGGGCGTTCCCGCTTCGAGACGCTGGCGCCCGCCATCCCCGTCGCCCACATCAATATGCCAATCAAGCCTATGCAAGTGGTCCATGTCGCGAACGAGGCAGATGGTGCCGCCGGCGGAGCAGTGCAAATCGCGAACTTCGGCCTTATCACACCGGGTAAAGGAATCGAGCAAGCGTTGCGCGCTTTGTCGTCGCTGAAATCCGATCACGATTTTCATTACACTCTGGTCGGCGAGCACAATTCTTTCTTCGACGTGCGCGCGCTGGTGCGCAACTACGGAATGAAGGACCGCGTCACGATCACCGGCCACCTGCAGCTGCATGAATTTGAGCGTCGCATAGCGGCGACCGACATCGCGCTCAATCTTCGCGAACGTACGGTTGGGGAAACTTCTGCAAGTCTCTGCCGCATCATGGCTGCCGGCGTTCCCGCAATAGTCTTCGACGTGGGATCGTTTTCCGAGTTACCCAACAACGCCGTAGTAAAAATAGATCACGACGAATACGCGGGAGCATTGTTAGAAGCGTACCTGCGGCGGCTGATTGAAGAGCCCAGCCTGCGCAGGCAAATTGGAAACAAAGCGCGCCGGCACATTCTTTCGGAGCACAACATCGAACGTGGCGCCGCCGGCTATCTTGCTTTTATTCGCAAAGTGATGGCGCTCCGCCCGCGCAAGCAGTTTCTGCGCGACCTTGCTGATGAAATTTCTTTGCTGGGTGTGCGCGCGAGCGATGAAGCGCTGCTGCATGACGTTGCTCGGGAAGTTGCCGTGCTTTTTCCGCGTGCGGAGTTTGGTTCTGCCAAGATGGTCAGCGGCAATGGCCACCCGGCAGCAACCAAATCCAGCGCGGGCTCCAACGCTTCGGGGCGGCTGTTAAAGATTGCTGGCATCGATTACAAGCGCGCCGCACTTGAGTATCCAAACCTGCTTGATGCGGAACGCAGCTACTATTTGCGCACCAAGCCTTTTTACAATCTTGCCAACAAGCCGGACAAACATCTTGGCGATGGCCTGGATGCCGAGACGCATCGCCACTTCACCGACTTCGCAAACATGGCTAGTGCGCTGGCCTTGCCGCCCGGAGCCAGGATTCTCGACGTCGGCTGCGGCTCGGGTTGGCTAAGCGAATACTTCGCACGGCTTGGCTATGAAGTTACGGGAATTGACATCAGCGAAGATCTGATTCGCATGGCGCGCGAGCGCGTTGAGCGCGTTCCCTATGATGTCGATCATGAAACGGCGCTGCGCTGTCGTTTCCTGGTTCAGGACGTAGAGCTGTCGGCGTTGCCGGAAAAATTTGATGCGGTGATTTGTTACGACTCGTTGCATCACTTCGAAGACGAACGACAAGTTTTTCGGCATCTGGCCGAGATGTTGGACGTGGGCGGATTGTTATTCATTCTTGAGGGCCACAAACCGTCCGCGGGTTCGGCAACCGAAGCTGAGCTGAAAGATGTAATGCGGCGCTATGGGACGCTCGAATCGCCTTTTAGCACGGACTACCTGCGCGCGCTGATATCCGACAATGGCTGCGTTGTCGTAGGCGACTACGTTAGCGTTAATGGTCTGTTCGAGCGTGAGATGCTGGAAGAGGATCGCTTACCGTTACGAAGTCTGGCCACTGACTATCACTACCTGAGTTGCATCAAGGTCGCCGACGGCGCGCCGGCAGCGAGCGTGCCTGACAGCCGGGCGCCTGGCGTTCTGCGCGCGGAGATCAGTTTCATTGAAGAACCGCCGCGACACGTTGCAGCAGGTGCGAAACTGAACCTGGGGGTCACGATTAGAAATTCCGGCGATACGCTGTGGCTGAGCGGGCAGAATCTGCGCGCCGGCATAGTGATGCCGGGCGTTAAGGTCATTGATGCCCGCGGCGAAATCATCAGTGAGGTCCACGGCCACCCAATGCTGCCGCGCGCGGTCGCGCCCGGGCAGACCATAATTCTCAATGCTCCTTGCCCGGTACCGTTAGTCGCGGGTACGTACACTTTCAAGCTCGATCTCGTGGATCAGCACGTCTGTTGGTTTGAAGAAAGAGGATCGCGGCCGCTCGTCTTTAGCTTTGAGGTGAGCAACCAGCCTGTATAACCAATTATCGAACGTCCTCCAAGCAGTTTCGAGTTCAACCTTTAGGTCGTCGTTAATAGGAGGCAGGCAAACTAAACTTTGTACTCTGAGCTGCTTGCGCTTTGCCCACGGACGTTGGACTTTAGACTTTGGACTTTGGACGGTCACTCTCGCACCGCAACGATTGTCGATCTTACCTCGAATCTGTCGCCGTACATGTAGTAATACTTCGCGTGACTCACCTTCGCGATATTAAAGCCCAGCATGCCAAACACCTCGCGATAAACGCCGAGCGAGTAAGTCCACCAGGTGAAGTCAGCATCAGGATTGCTGGCTAACGCTTCGAAGCGAGCGATGCGTTCGTCGGTTTGCAGCAACGGCGAGATGAGTACGATGGTTTCTTTAGTCAGCCGCGCGATTGAGGCGAGCGCCGTGATTTGATCAGGCAAATGCTCCAGCACCGACCCGACAATGGTGATATCAAACTGCCCGAGCTCCGCGGGCAGTTCATAAATGTTGCCGTAGTAAACTTCCGCTTTTGATTTCAGTACCCGGTGACAAAGCCAGTAGGCGTTCCTCCATTGCTCGATTTCCGCTCCATATTGTTTGGCCCAGCGCTCGGGATCGCGATAATAGAGTTTGTCTTTGAAGGGAAGGAAGGTCTGTTGCCGCGCTTCGCGCATGTCAAATGAAAGTACGCGCGTCGCTCCCCTCTTTTCAGCTTCGAAACTGAGGAAGCCAGTCGCCGTGCCAATGTCCAGGACGGATTTGCCCGCTACCTCTACGCCGCCAATGTAATCAGCGAACCTGCCACGCAGATCCCAGTGTGCCGGAATTAATCCGAATCCCGGCAACTCCATTGCATGATAGAAAAAGCAGTCTTCCAATCGATCGACAAAACGTGGCTGCTCGAGGAATGGGCTGCGATTATTCGTTTCACTCATATTCACATAACTTTTTGTAGAGGCGGAGCGGCGTGTCCGCCCTTCCATGTTACTGAAGAAGGGCGCACGCATAGGTGCGCTCCGACATCATCGCCTCCTGGCCCACACAAACAGCGATGCGAGCGTAAGCAGCGAAATCACCAGACCGATCAGCACCGACTTGGGCCGATAAACGAATACGACCAGATGATTGCCGGCGGGAACCGCGACGCCACGCAGGTTGTAATCCACGCGCAGCGTATCCACTGCCCGACCATCAAGGTATGCGCGCCAACCTGGATAATGATTCTCACTCAACACCAGAATCGCCGGCGCAGTGGATTGAGTTTTCACTTCTACTCGATTCGGCTCGTGTCGCGTTACCTCCGTGCTTCCCGCTGCCGCGCTCGTATCGAGGTTTATTGCCGCCGGCGTTTCCACGAGCGCTGTCTGAAGTGGTTCCCAGGGCTGGCCGCTGGGAAGTTTGCCAGTGCGAATGATACGGAGCTCTTCCTCTTCCGGCGCTACGAGTGCGGCGGTGGCGAGCCACGCGCGCGGCAACGCGCGGGTATTTTTGTAGATTTGCAAATACTCGTCTTCGGCCGCTAATTGCCACCGACCCTCGCCGACAGAGTTGGAATCTTCGACTGTTGCCGCATTGCTTTCGCGAGCCGGAAGCTTTTCGGTCCATTCGCCGCGCAGCGGTTCAGCCGCTCCCTCTTTCAGCAGTGATACGCGCTTTACGTCGAGTGTCAGGTTTGGCGCGTCCTTGATTCTGGCGACCTCGATTTCGCCACTCGCTATCCTGGTGGTTTGCGGTAAGGAAAACTTTGCGACGTAAGCGTGACTTTCAAAATTTCCGGATGGATCTATAACCAGCGAGCTGGTAGCGACCGGCGCGCGTCCATGAAGGATCTTCAAATTCGGGCGATCATGGGACCATTCAGAAGTGTGCTCGCCCGCGCGCATTTGGAACTCAAACGTCTTTCCCGCTTCGCTACGCAGGCGAATGTACCCTGCGATTTCTCCATCCTTCACGTCCGCTGACCATGCAAGACTGCTGACAATCGCGATGCTATTTGCTTCTACCACCGGCACCGAGAATACAAGGCGTTCACCGTTAAGCAGCGATGGTGCTCCCAGCTCCTCTTTAGCAAAAGCGAAACCACCCAGGTTTATGAGTTCCGGCGTCGCGTCCGGTGCTTGCATGGACCCAAAAGGCGCACGCCGGCGCGCTTCGCCTTTCGGGCTCTGTTTCAAAAGGTAGCGCACGTTCAGAATGTCAAACTCGCGACCTGGACCACGCACGCTGCGCTCTGGATCCGTTAACTCTCCCCAAAGCTTCATATCGCCGGCGAGTTTGCTGTAACGCGTCAGGCCAAAACCATCGTAGCCGGCTGCGTTGTCGATGCCATGCATCACGTAAGTGTCGGGTTGCAGCGACAACATGAATTCGCCCAGTTTGTATTTTTCTGCTTCGTCGCGGCCCGTGTTAATGAAGAACGGCTGCACTTCCGTGAGAATTCTGTAAGGCGCGTTGCCGCGATCGCGTTCCAGATTGTGAAGCATACGCACGGATTCCGGTTCGTACCAAAGCGGATGCGCGCGCGTTGGCGAAAAGCGCCATCCGCTCGCCTGTCCCCAAACACACAGATCGAGAGTCAGCACCAGGAACAAAAAAATAGCGCTGCGCCCAAAACGGCGTTCGTAGTTGCGAGCATAGAGCCACAGTGCGAGCGCGCTTAGCGCGGCGATAATGATCGGGATGAACAGCTCAGGAGCGCGCAGTATGCTGACCGGCGCAGTTCTTGCCAGTTGAAAATTCGCTGGTCGCCACCAACTGACTGTCAAACTAGTGAGCAGAAAAACCAAGCCGCCGGCAAAAGCCACAACGCGCGAAGTTTTTGGGCGATTCACCGCCGTAGTAATTGTCGTCAACGCTCTACCAGCAATTACTGCCAGCGCAAACTCAACTTCCATCAGGTGACGCGCTGGAACACGAAAAAGGTTGATAACAGGAATGTGGTAAACCAGCTTGTAAAAACCAAAAGGCAGGAAGCGGCCAACCGCCAGGGCCAAACAAACGAGCACCACGAGCGACCAGAATTTCGTACGCGGGTCAGGCTTGAGCAGCAGCGCTACGATCGCCAACATCATCGTTGCTGCGCCAACGTATGCGAGATACTCGCCCCCGAACGCAGGTCCGATGTAAGGCGCGCGAAACAGTTGGCCATCGCCGCCGCCCATGATGAAAGGCGCAAAGAAGGTGAGCAGGAACTGCGGCGGCATGGAGAATGAACTGAAAAAGTCATAAGACGCAGTGGCGCGCAGACTATTGCGCAACAACTCAATCGTTGGGAGGATTTGCACCGCCGCAACCGCCACGCCGGCTGACAACAAAGCCAGTGACCAAAGATAGGACCTGCGTTCGCGGCCGATGGAAACTCGCGCCATGACGAGCGCGTAAGCTGCGGCCAACAGAAACGAGTAAGCGAATGTCTGTTGATGGCCGGCAAAAACCTGCAACGCCACCAGCCCAGCCAATAGCACACCATTCCATCTCTTACCGGTCAGGCCATAGCGATCAACGGCCCACAGAACCCAGGGGAACAGCGCCGCAGTCTGGACCACATTTGTCTGGCCCACCTTCGCGACCATGAAAGCGCTCCACTGCCAGATGAGGCTGGTCGCCGCCGCACCAACGATGCTCGCGCCGCTTCGTCGCGCGAAGAGATACGCACCCAGGGCGGCGAGCATGTAAGTCGAAAGCATCATCACATTCGTCGCCACAGGTGTGCTAAAAATGAGATAAAACCAGTTCAGCGGAAATAACACTCCGGCCTGGGCCGCGCCGAAAAGCGGCATGCCGCTAAACATATAAGGGTTCCAAAGGGGCGCGTAGCCGGCGCGGATCAGGTTGGCAACGACGACTCGCATGGGGATGTTGAAAATTACGCCGTCATCTGGAGAGATGATGAGATTGCCGCGCGTCGCCGGCAGAAAATAAACCAGCGGCAGCAGCGAGACCACTATCGCCGTCACACAACTCGGCGCTATCTTAGAATGAAGACTGAATGGAAGACGCATTGAAACAGAAAGCCGAACTGGTGATAGGTGCGAGCGTTGCCAACGCATTCGCTGCCCTCAAGCGACTGGTTGCAGTCAGGAAGGCCGAGACTATTTGCGCGGCGCTGTTGCTGGCGATGGCCGCCAACCTCTTCGCGGTGATTTCGCGAAAGAGCATCACCAACGATGAACTCGTTCACATTCCGGCCGGATACTACCATCTTGTTGCGGGAAAGTTCCAACTCAACAACGAACACCCGCCACTGGTTAAGATGTGGGCCACTTTACCGCTTCTCTTCATCCAGCCGAATGAAGCGCAGTCGACGCCGGGCGAGGTGACCGGAAACTTTGCGGAAGAAACCTGGAAGTATCTGGATCAGTTTTGGCCGAACAATAAAGAACACTTCGCAGCAATTTTCTTTTGGACCCGCGCGATGATGATTCCCATCACGCTGGGACTTGGTATTCTTATTTTTGTTTACGCGCGTGATTTGTTTGGGGCGCGCGCCGCCGCGCTTGCCGTCGCGCTCTACACGCTCGAGCCGACGGTACTGGCACACGGACGCATCGTGCACACGGATTTGCCGGCGGCGTTTGCGTTTCTGCTTTTCTTCTTCGTGCTTCGATATTACCTGAAGGCGCGCACGCCCCGGCGCGCGTTGGTGCTGGGACTGGCAAGCGGCCTGGCGCTGGTCGTAAAGTTTTCCCTGATCGTGGTGTGGCCGGTGCTGGCGACCCTGGCAATTGCCGGCTTCATCTTCGCGGCGCGTTGGCAGGAAAGTCGCAAGCGAATCGCTTTACATCTCGCAATAGTTATTTGCGTCATGATCTTTGTAGTCAACGTCGCGTACTACTTTCGCAGCCCGCCGATCGAAGCTGCCGACGTAAAGTGGGTGCAAACAATGTCTGCGCCCTCCTTCAATAACTGGATGACATTTTTTAAGGTGGGTTCGAAGGTCGTGCCCACTTACTGGCTTTTCGGGCAGTACAACGTCATGCTCCACAATCGCGATGGGCATCCGACGTCGTTGTTGGGGCATTACAACCAAAACGGCTGGTGGTATTACTTTCCCGTAGCCTTCGCCCTCAAAACATCGTTGCCGTTTCTAATTCTGTCGGTTCTGGCAATCGGCTGGACGTTGTGGTCGCTGCGGCGAAGGGAGTGGCGATCTCTTTGGCTGATCATTCCTTTTGCTATCTACGCGGCGATGTCGATGTCGAGCAACATCAATATTGGCATCAGACACTTTTTACCCGCTTATTCATTTCTCTTCATTGCCGCGGGCGCACTCCTCGATCGCTTGCTGCGCGTGCAATCTGCTCATCATTTGACGATTGCGATCATCGTCCTGATGTTTGCGTGGATGAGCGTTGAGATGTTGCGTACCTATCCCGACTACATTCCTTATATGAACCAGCTCGCCTCGAATCATCCGCACTGGTGGTATTTGTCCGACTCAAACGTAGAGTGGGGTGATGACGCGCGCGCGCTCGCGGATTATCTGCACGCACACGGTGAGACTGATGTGCGTGGCGCACTTTCCGGAGGTTGGGGAACGTTGCAGTTTTATGGTATTGGCTATCATGAAATGTTTCCGAAACCAGGCCGGGTGATTCCGGAAACTCGTTACGTGGCGATCGGCGCCAGTTTTCTCAACGGTTCGACTATCGCCATTCCGGCCGATGAACAAGGAAACCTCGTCTCCGAAGCAGAGCGCATTAACTATCTCGCCCCCTACCGCGCGCGCATTCCGGAAGCGACATTTGGCAACTCAATCTATCTCTACCGCATGAAAGATTGAAATTATGCAGAAGCCCGACCGTAAGGGAGGGTCGGCTTCTCTAGCCCTCCCTTACGGTCCGGCTTCTGACCATGTTCGCTATGATGTTGAGTACAAACAGCGTCACGCAGAGTAGCAACGGGAAGAACAGCCACCATGCGAGCGGATAAACAAGCCTCTCGCCCTGGCCCCATGCCGCGATGTGATTCCAAAAGGCATTTTCCCCGCGTGGGCAATTCATCGACCCGCGCAGCGCGCCAACTAGATTAATGGCGAACGAGTAGGCACCCGCAAACACGACTGTAATCGCAGCGAGCCGGCGTTCGGTTAAGCGGGAAAGATAACTGTAGCCAACGATGCCGAGGCATGCGAACGGCATCGCCGGCAGTAGGTAGCGCGGGCCAAACTGGCAATCACCATCGGAGCTGATATTTAAGACATACGCCGCTAACACGATCATCAATCCAATTATCGTTAGAAACTCCGCGCTACATTTGATCTTGCCTGGATAGTAGGACAATCCAAACAGCCCAACTGCAAACGTGGGCACATAAAACAGCAGCGCGCGGGAGTAAGTGGCCAACTTATCACCAAAATTCCTTGGCTCGAAGTGCCAGAAGGTGTCGGCAAACATGCTGGCGCCGGCAATGTTTGCCAGGCGAAGCGGATTGCCAAAACTGACTGCATCGTAGATGAAGAGCGGCAACAACCCGGCGAGCAAGCCGACGAGAAAGATTGGTAACAGTCCCGAGCGCCGCAGCGATACAAAGTAGAGCAAGCAAAGGATGACCATGAAGAACGGCAACATTGAAGTCGTTATTGTTAGCCCCAACAACAAACCCGTCGCGCAGGATTTGAGATACGCATGCTGGTCAACGTGTCGCCGCGATAGTTGAAAGATAAAGTAGAAAGCAATCACCAGATAGCCGGTAGCGAGCGCGTCGTGATGCGCTATTCCGGAATAGGAAAACGTCGTGGTTGCCAACGCATAGATAAGCGCGGCGCCGGTGGGCCAAAACAGATCGTTGCGATCCGCGGCCAGTTCGCGTGCGATCTCAAAAACGGCGGCTGCTGAAGCAGCAAGAACCAGCGAAGCTGTAAAGAAGGTGACGAGCGCGGAAGTCAACAGATAATTCTTAAGATACGTAAGTCCAAAAATGCGGGGCAAAAAGTAAACGACCGCGCCCGCCATAAACTGGCCCGGCTGTTTCGCCGCGTACAGGTGTCCGTTATATTTGAATACATCGCCCTTGGTTTGCATTTGCGGCGACGCCGAACCTTCAAGATAAAAGTGATGACGCTCGACCATCGCTTCCACGCCGATCTGTTGCAGATCAAACGCGATCAAGTTACTTGAATTAATCGCAGCGCCGTAAGCAAACCACGTTAACAGAAAGATGAGCACGGCAGGACGAGCAAGCAAACCGCTCAATACTTTTTTGTTCGGCTTCTTCACTATTTGCTTATCTTCTGGTGCCTTGAATAATCACCTTCGCGCGGAAAAATCTTTCAAAGCCATCGAATAAACATCGAGCGTCGCCTGGGCTGCCTTCAGCCAGGTGAATTCTGCGGCACGGGTTTGTCCAACAAGCGAGAGTTGGTTCCTCGCGTTCTCATCTTCCAGCAACGCCAAAATATTCTTCGCCAGGTCTATAGCATCAGTGGGATCAAAAAAACTTACCGCGGTGCCGGCTATTTCGACGAGGGCCGGAATGCGGCTGGCAACAACCGGCGCACCACAGGCCATTGCTTCCAATGGCGGCAGACCAAAGCCTTCATACAATGAAGGGTAAATAAAAATGCGGCAGGATGCGTACAAGGCACGCAGTTCTTCGTCATGAAGATAATCAGTGACGACAATGCGGCCTCGCGCCGGAGACTTGTTCATAGTTTCAAAGAACGAATCATTTAGCCAACCACGGCCTCCCGCGATCACGAGTTTTAATTTGCTTTGCGGCCGCGCGAGCGCTAGCTGCTCAAAGGCTGTCACCAAAACACCCAAGTTCTTGCGCGGTTCGATTGTGCCAACCGCCAACAGAAACTCATCGCCGCAGCCAAGTCTGCAACGAACATCTTTGGTGGCGCCAAAATCTGTTGGCCGAAAGGAAGCGCGCGCCGCTTCCGGAATGGCGAAAACTTTTTCGGCATTGACGGCCAGATGTTCGCAAACTTCGCGGCGCACGCTTTCGCTGGGCGTGATTATCGCGTCGGCGGTCCGGGCCATGAGCGGCAGCCGGCGCCGCGCGCGTCTGACACTTCGTCTTCGATGGGTCTCAGGATAAAGCAGAGGTGATAGATCGTGAATAGTAAGCACCGTCGCACAACGCCGCCACAAGGGCACGTCATAGTTTGTGCCGTGAAAAAGTTGAATCTCGTTTGGACGCACATAACGAGGAAGCCCGTTAGACCACCAGTGGCGGGCCAGCGGTCCAACCATGGCGCGTTTGAGTTTCAGATTTCCGGGCAGCCCGCCCTCCTGCCGAATCGTGTCGAGTCTAATGGGCGGGAAGGTTGACGGATAAACGAGTTCAAATTCGCTTTCCGGATCTGCTTCGGCGAGTGCCCTGGCCAGTTCGAAGGTGTAATGGCCGACGCCCGTTTTTGGCGCTGTGAGTGGGAGTCCGTCTATTCCAATATGCATTTCTTTTGGCTTGGGGTGGCTTGCAAGCAACCTGTATGGAGGTTGTTACTTCTCAGCTCAGCCTTTATTTTTCCGTGAAAGCAACGCTTTTAAGCTTTGATTGACGCCACTTGGCGCCACGAGTTAGACTTTAACCCTTGTCGGTGCGTCTAAACTTTTGATCTGGACGGCCCCTCGTTTCGAGGCCTTTTACCTCAGAAGTTACACGTTACGCCGGGAGCAATAAGATGAAATTTGCCTTTGCTTTATTAATCACAGCCTTTGCTGCCTTGACCGTCTGGGGGCAAGCACCGACATTGCACATAGTAACCGAGATTCCCAATCTGCCTTCCGATCTTTACTACGGGAACACCAAGGTTAAGCCAGTGCGCCTGCGTCCGGGCACGACCACGCCAATCACCATCAACGACGCCGACTTTTTCGTCAACCAGCAATACGTCGATTTCCTGAGCCGCTTCCCGGATCAGAGTGGTTTCGATTTCTGGACGCAGCAGATCACCGGTTGCAATGGCGACGCCGTATGCATAGCCGGGCAGCGCGATAACACGTCTGGCGCTTTCTTCCTTTCGATCGAATTTCAGGAGACTGGCTACCTGGTCGAGCGCATGTACAAAGTGGCTTATGCCGACGTCGACGGTACATCGACCTTTGGGGGAACTCATACTCTCAAGGTGCCAATCGTTCGGCGCAGTGAGTTTTTGCCGGACACGCTTGAGATGGGCCAGGGAGTGAT
>DATNOG010000218.1:0-20314 GCA_035601415.1 Pyrinomonadaceae bacterium
CGGTGACGTGCAGACAATCATTGAGCACGCGGCACAACAGGCCAACATCACGCGCGCAGCGATCCGCCAGCCACTTGGCAGCAACGCGCGCGTCACGATTGCAGTGGTTGATGCCTCGGGAAATGTGCTGGGCGTATTTCGCCAGCAGGATGCGCCAGTCTTCGGTTTTGACGTTTCAGTCCAGAAAGCGCGCACCGCCGCTTTCTATTCAAATACAAGTGCGGGGACACTTTTGCGCACAGCCGGGTTCGGCAATTATGTAGATCGAGCATTCTCCGATGGGTTGAAATTAGATGGATCAGTTGCCTTCACTGATCGCGCGGGCGGCTTTCTGCATCGACCTTTCTTTCCGGATGGCATTAACAACAGCGCTGCTGGTCCATTTAGCACTTCGCTTGGCGAGTGGAGTCCATTCAATGACGGCCTGCAACTCGATTTGATCAAGACAAACTTACTGGCCGCAATCGCTGGCGCCGCCGTGCCGTGCACTGCCATTCCGAATCTTCCAAACGGCATTCAAATATTTCCCGGCAGCGTGCCGCTTTACAAAAACGGCGTGTTGGTCGGGGCGATCGGTGTCAGCGGCGATGGTGTGGACCAGGACGACTTGATTAGCGCCGGCGGCGGTAACGGCTACGCTCCACCGGTAGCAATTCGCTCCGACCAAGTCTTCGTTCGCGGCGTGCGCTTGCCATTTTTAAAGTTTCCCCGCAGTCCAAATTTATAGTGAACAAATCCCGACGACATCTTAAGTCTTCAAACAGCGGGCGCCGCTGGATTGCCGTCGCGCGCCAGCCGGCCCTCGTTCTCATTTTCCTCATTCTCGCCGTCTGGTGTGTGGGCCAAACCTCCAGCGCGCTGCCCCAGGATGCTCGCGGCGTTTTGCACTTGCGAGTGAAGGTAAAACTCGGTGAGACAACTAAAGCGTCGTCTGGACTATCGCGCAAGCGGTTCTTTCTTATCAAAGGTTCGCTCGAACAAAATAAAGCATTGATCGAGGCGATTCACCGGCAACCGCTAACCACGCGCGATTGCTATTACGCCCGGGCCGGGGCGAGCAAAGAACTGATCAACTGGTTGAAGGAAAATGACTGTGAATCGGTTTACTGTCGCGAGCTGCAATCGGAAGATGTCGAAGGACCGCACGCCGTGCCTGAGTTTGCCACCGCACTGACCGCTGGCGAAAAAGACCTGGGCAATCGCCAACTTGCGCGCAAATGGTTAACGGTGAACTTGCCAGAGAAGCTGCGCGATGGGTTTTACCGTGAACGCCAAAATGAGATCGCGGCAATCATCAAGCAGGCGGAGGCTGTGTCCGGCTCCAGGGTGCTTTCTGTGATGACCGACCGCAACGGCAGCGCTTATTTCACGGATCTCGAAGCCGGCAGCTACACGCTCACGAATATCATCGGGACTGAGATGGGGCCAGCCAGCGCGCTTTGGAATTGTGACGTGCAAATGAAAGCAGACGATCTCGCAACGGAAAAGCTCTACACAATCTCAAATCGCAAAGACAGGCTGGTGAAGTGTGTGGCGGTGGAGAAACCGCTGCCGCCTTGTACGCAGTAAATGTCTGTTGCTTAGCAAATGAAACCTGCGCTCCGCTCTTATCTTTTAGTAATCGGCGTGGCAATTATTTTGGCCGCCGGGATCTTTATTCCGAGCCCAAACGCCGCAGCCCAGCGCCGGAAGCCACGACGCGCGCCAACTGCGCGCAGCAGTGCAACTGCAACTGACTACTCACACTTTTCGCATGCGACAAAGAAGCATCAGGCGGCTTGCAACACCTGCCACCGGGTCCCCACCGATAATTGGAAAAAGGTCCGCGATTATCCCGATGTTGCCGACTTTCCCGGTCACGACGCCTGCGTCAGTTGTCACCGCGCGCAGTTTTTCAAAGGCGCAAAGCCGACAATTTGTTCTGACTGTCACTCGAAGGTTTCACCGCGCGACGATGCGCGTTTTGCTTTTCGCAATCCGGCCGGCAAGCGCCAGTTCTTAATCGAGTTCCCGCACGACAAACATCAGGATGTGATTGCGCAACTCTTTCGCAAATTAAGAATCGCGACGCAGCCACAATTCGTGCATGCCGGCTTTGGCACGTCCGTTTCCTTTGCCGACGAGAAAACAAAACACTACAACAACTGCGAAATCTGCCATCAACCGCGCGCCGGATCTGTGCCCGGACTGGCTCCGGCCTGGCCCGATGCTTTTATCCCCGCTCAGGATACGTTCAAGCTGGCGCCGCTGAGTCATGCCTCGTGCTTCAACTGTCATTGGAAGTCGCAACAGCCGGTGAGCGAAAATTGCGCCGGCTGTCACAAGCTGGCATCACAGCCATATGTTTGGCTGGATTCGCCGCAGAGAATCTCTTTGAAGTTTCGCCATGGCCGCGAACCACACACGCAGGAATGCACAACCTGTCATATCAACATTACAAAGTCTGCAACCTTGCGCGGTTTGAAACCCGACGTGCCCATCACCGCCTGCAGCGAGTGTCACAACAAGGCCCCGTCGCATTTGGAAATTCCCAACGAACTAGTGGCAATCGACAAGAATCGTGATTTCGGTTGCACTTACTGTCACACTTCTGACGTCGGGCGCCGCGATCCGCCGGCAAGTCACTATTTGAGTTCAGGCCTGCCGCCTAAGAAACGCAAGGACGTGAAATGAGCCTGCCACGTTCCGTCTTTCCGGCGAGACGTTCGACGATCGCGTGGGCGTTTTCTCTATGCGGTCTCTGTATTCTCTGTATCTCAGTGGTGAGTAAATCGCACGATGCACTCACCACCGAGACACAGAGCGCACAGAGTTTTCACAGAGAGTTTTTGCTGTTGGCTGCGCCGCAGGGACCCGAACTCGACTATTCAACTTTCAAACACAACAGCCAGAAGCACGCATCGTTGGCTTGCAATTCCTGCCACCAACGCGGCGCGGATAATTCCGCCACGCCACGCTTTCCCGGGCACAAAGCCTGCACGGGCTGCCACGTGGGACAGTTTGTTACGCCGGCTGTCCCGATGTGTGTGATTTGTCATACAGAGGTCAGTGGCTCCAATCCGCCACTGAAGAGTTTTCCCTCAAAGTTCAACGAGAGTTTCAATGTCAAATTCGATCATGCTCAACACATGAATGGGAACGCCCGGTCACAGAGCGGATGCGCGGCCTGTCACAGTAGATTGGGCGGGCGCTCCGCTGCGGCCCTTTCCATTCCCGCAAGTCTGTCGGCGCACAATCAGTGTTACACATGTCACACGCCGAGCAGTAAGTCTGCGAGTGGACGAGAGATCGCATCGTGCGGCGTCTGTCATGATGAGAAAGCATTTTCGCGCACCGCCACAAACGCCCGCTCGTTTCGGTTTGCATTCAGTCACGCCAAACATGGACCAGGTCAACGGCTGGGCTGCACCGATTGTCACAACCTAACTACCGGCGCGCCGCAATCGCGGCAAGTTAGTTCCCCGGCGCCCAGCGAGCATTTTGCCAACGCGCGCGGCGGCACTTGTCTCACCTGCCACAACGGCAAACGCTCGTTTGGCGGCGATCTTTCCTTCAAGGATTGCAAGCGCTGCCACAGCGCGGCGACATTCCGCATGCCGATCTGAAATTAGCCGCGGATGAACGCGGATAAGAGCGGATCTGAAAAAAGCCATAAGGCAAACACTAATAATTGAAGGAGACTTGGGTTCCATCAAGCTTGGCGGCTCGGCGAAAAACATCAATACCGCTTCAATTGTTTACTCTTTCGTTCTGCTTAATTTATCCGCGCGTTCATCCGCGGCTAATAAATCGTTGACACCCTCAGGCGCCGTATTTAAGATGGCGCTGCTCGATCCCCTCCCCAACTTGCGACGTTCTCTTAAATATTTGTCGAGGTAGGCAGATGAGAAAATTATTGATTCTGATCGCGGCGCTGAGTTGTGTGGCCGTGATTACGGTTGCCGGCAGCGCAAACTTTTCATTGCAGGAGACTCCCAAAGAGAGCAAGACACAGCCGAAGGAAGTAGTGCTGGATAAAGACAGCCAGTCAGACAAGTATGGCGAGGTTGCTTTCAATCACGAGAATCACACGACGAAAATGTACAGCATCGATGGCAAGAGTGTGCTGGCTTGCGTGGAGTGCCATCACACCGATCAACCTGCTTCCGCATTGAAGGCGCCGCTGAAAACTTCCGAGCGTGAAGTAGCCTTAACCGCCGCGCTGCTCAAGGCGGCCGACTCGAAACCAGTTAAGACTTGTCGCGCTTGTCACCTGCAAGCCGGAGACGACAGCGCCACGATTCCAACCGTGACCTATCCGGACAAACCAGCGCCGGTGAAGCTTACGAACGAAGTTGCTTATCACACCAATTGCAATATCTGCCATGACAAAGCGATCGCGGCCAGACCTGCGTTGAAGGGAAAGATTCCCGGCTCCAACGATTGCCTGAACTGTCACAAACCAGTTAGTTAGAAACTAGCCACAGATCATATCGGCCGCGGATTTACGCGGATTTGAATAATCTGAAAAATCAAAACGTGCCGTTGCTCTGTTTTTTTCTTGCGGATTCGGGTTTATTCGCAGATATCCGCGCCTCATATTGCCCCTGTTCTATGCCTGTTCCAGCTTTGCCTCAAAAGTCCTGGGCCATGTCAGGTTCGGCTTTGCCGCCGGATATGCGGCGGTGGCTATGCCCCGCCGACAGCAGCCAGATTATTCCCGGGCTATGCCCCTAGTCCGGGCTTAGCCCTTCGGATTCATTGCCACCAAAAGCCGCACCAAGGGCATAGCCCAAAAATGTAAAAGACACCTCTACGGCGGGGCGCAGCCACCGCCTCACATCCGGCGGCAAAGCCGAACCGGCAGTAGCGCATGACTTCTAGGGCAAGCCGTTCTTATCCGTTTATCTGTGGTTAGTCGTTTTTCGTTTGCGGACCCTGGGCCAACAGCGCAGCACCCCATTGACGTTTATCTTTCACGTGCTGCACGTGACAGGAAACGCAATTTGGTTTGTCCCGAGCGACCACGATCCGATTTGTGGTGGCATCAGTGCTGCTGCTGTGACACTTGTCGCAAGTGGTGCGAGGTGTCTGCCGATCGATGGGATTAAAAGTCTTGTGGCAACTGGAACAAGATAATTGTCCTTCAGCGTTGCCGTTAATTCCGGGCACCACGCGCACGCGCTGGACGTGCAGCGAATGAAACTGCTTGCTGCGCCAGGCTTCGTCCGTGTCTGTCGGCAAGCGAGCAATCGCGATCTGTTTGCGGGACCACTCCTCCGCGTCCAGCCCCTTCCAAATCCAATGCCCATCCTTAGCGGGATAGCCAAAAGTTCCGCCGTGAGGCGTCGCCACCTTGTGGCCATTGTAAGTATTCTTGTTCGCATCGTTATGACAATCGCTACAGCCGGTTAGTGCCGCTTCGGCGGCTTTGAAATTCACACCGCGATGTTCGGCATGACAGGAGACGCAACCGATCCCGGCGGCGGCGTGGGGCTGAATCACCGTCGGCACAAACGCTTCCGCTGTGTGACATGAGGCGCAGTTCTTGTCCATGTTGCCGGCCAGTGAATGGCAACCCGTGCATGAGTTTCCATTTGCTCGCGCAGCTATCGGCGGAAACAGATCGAGTCTAGTTTTTGCGTGCACATACGAAACAGGAGCCGGCGAGTAAGCGCTCGCATACCAGTAAGCGGCAACGATTGAAAGCAAACCAATGACTATCGCACCCCACGAGAAAAAAGACACTGGCCAGCGCGACGCCAGGTCGCTTGTCGGCCGCCAGTTGAACTGTGTCTTGCCTGCACGTCGCTGGCTTTTCGGAAAGAGCGGCGAGGGTTTCACTATTTTGCCGGCTTCGCGAATGCGCTTGTCCCAAAAAATGTCCAGCGCTTTATCGTCGGCCAGCGGCGCAGCTCTCGCTTTGGCGGCGGCTTTTTTGCCTTCCGCGGGCGACTCCATCGGGACTAGTTTTGCCGTTCCTAAATCCGGACTGCTTGAATCGGCCGGTGCTACAACCCGTCCGATTTGCAGCGAAACTTTGATTACAAGCGCCTCATCCGCTTCGTCAATCTCCAGCACAAACGGACCAACTTCCAGGATGTCGCCGGCCGCCAGGGCTTCATTGTGTTCGACGGCCTTGCCGTTGAGCTTGACCGGATTCGACGGGCGCAGTGCAAACAGGTAATAGTTTCCGTCTGCGACTTTGATGCCGGCCTGAACGCGCGACACGGCAGGGTGATTCAGCAGCAATTCGCACTCGACCAGGCGGCCGATCAACAAACCGTCACTGATGACAGTCAGCGGATCCTGAACCAGGTCTTCGCGGATAATTACGAATTTGTTTTCGCCAGGCATGCGATCAAAATCACTTCACAGCGAAATAAACAACTTGAATTACATGGACGATCATGAGCGCCAACATGATCGAAGTTGCGATCACGTGTGGCGCAATCCAAATTCTCATCGCCCGGTGCAGGTAAATCAGCGCATCGACGCGACGCAAAGTGACGGCCGTTTCCAGTGCATTTAGCAACAACGTCCGCTCTTCAGGGGTTGCCAAGCGCGTCAGGCGATCCTTAAACGGTTCGCGCGCCGCAGCCAGCAGCGTTGTTAACGGCTCCCGCTTGATGATTTGGCGCAGCAAAAATGAAACGGTTAGAAAGTCTTTGACTACGCGTTCCTCGATTTCTTCGCGCAGCCAGCCTTCGCTTTGTTTCGTGAATTCAGCCAGCTCCTTTTGCAATTCCTCGCGCCGGCCAAGCAGATCTTCAATCAGCAATGGCGCGCCTTCGATGCTGGTAAGAATTCGCGGCGCAATGAGGTACGACGCTATGCCGAAAAGGCCCGACAGAATTACTGCATCGAATGCAACGTAAAGCGAAGTGGTTAGTAAACCGCCGGTGTGTGCGCCGGCATGGAACAACAGCACGATGCCCGCCAGCGCGCCCAGATAAAGATGGACCAGCAGCCAATAACGAAGCGCGCCGGCGCGGCGGCGGTAAATCTGCTTGCGCAGCGGATAGGTCATCACCGCGGCCACCCCAAACAAACCCGTCAGGCCCGTGGCCCAACGCATCGTCAACCAACTCCGCGCCAGCACGCCATCGAATCCATATTTTATTAAACCGAAAATTGTCGCAGCGGTTGCCAACAACGTCAGCGCGACGCCGGCGACATGGAACATTTTGGCCAGCGGGTCGCTTTTGTGAATATCGCGACCGATCGCTTGCCTTTCGTTTTGAAAGATGAGGCCCTGCGTGTTTTTGACTTCAGTGAAGTACTCGACTGGATCGACGCGCACCAGCGCTCCCGTCGGACAATTCTCTTCACACGAATAGGCTTGCCGCCGTGCTCCCTGGGGATTCAGCGGAGTGTGCTCGCAGAGATTGCATTTTATTGCCACCACGTCGTCCGCCGCTTCTGCCGTTACGGCAACCGGCATGGCAGCGAAGCTCAATGTCTTTTTCAGTGTGCCGAACAAATCAAACTTGACGATGCCTTTTGCATCCCGTGGCACCATTGAGATTGCATCGTAAGGACACTGGGTGGCGCAATCGAAACATCCGATACAGGTAGCCGGATCGATGTCTACGTAACCACGGGGATCGCGGAATATCGCTCCGGTGGGACAACCCGTTAAGCACTCCGGATCTTTGCAATGCATGCACACCTGCGGCGAAAGCACATGTTGCGTGCGTTGGCTGCCGATGGTTACCGGACGAGTGATGTTGATGCCGCGCCGCAGCAGCCGCGACTGGCCATGTACCTTGTGGCACGCGAGCGAACAGTTGCCGCAACGCACGCACAAGTCCATGTCCATAACCAGCAGGTTCGCGCCGTCGACGATGCCCGTGGTGATTTCTTCTTCCGCTGCTGCCAACGCGCGCACGTCTTTAACTTCTTCGATTGCCGGCGGCCGATCGTCGGCGTTAGAGAAAGCGGAAAACGCTGCAATTATCCGGTTATTCAATTCAGGATTGGCAGCAAGCGGCCCCACCGGAATCTCGAGCACTTCCGTGCGCGCCATCACGGAAGCAGTGAACTTCCACGCTTGAGCTTGTTGCGCGCCATCAAGTCCAAGACAATTTCCCGCGCCGAGGAAATCCGCTCCAATGCTCTCGCCGACTCCCAGGGCAATACCCGTCGACGTTGCATCGACAGGCACGCCGCTAACTCGTCTGACCCAGCCACTCTTGATCAAAAGCACTTTGTCAATTGGTGTTCCTTCCTGACAAAGCACGTGGTGCTTCGCATAGACCATGAACTTTCCGATGTCGCGAAGGCGCTCAACTATTTCGTCATCAGCAACTCGCCCCGGCTGGCTTAAGTCTTCGAGCGCGCGACCGAAGCCATGCGCGCGATAGGTTTCGTCAAGCACGCGACCAAACTTCGGCAGCTTTCGCAGCAGGCGAAGAGCAGGACGCGTCACCTCAAGCACAGTCGCTTTCGCATGCTGCGGGACGATGACAGTTGCGTTACGCTCCACGCCCGCGAGCACGGCCATTTCGCCGAAGCACGTGCCCGGCTGCAACCTGCCGATCTTTCTTTGTTCGGTAGCCGACTCAGTGATGTACACATCCAAAACACCGCTGACCGAGAGGTAGAACGTGTTGCCGCCCCACTCACCCTGACGCATGATTGCTTCGCCGCTGTCATAGGCGAGCAGGCGCACGTAGGGGCCAACGCGTTTGCCGTTGCCGTAGTCTCGACCATCGACGATCACTTCCAGATCGCCGGCGTTCTTCAGCTTTCCATTTACTTCCACGAAGAGTTCGGAGGTGAGTTCGAGAGACTTCAGACTGGTCAGAATTGCGTCTCGATCCGTGATTTCGCGCGGCATGTCCGATTTATACTACGTCAGCGAACAAAGATAAATAACAATCGACTAGCGGCAAGAATGCAGTCTCACTTTGCGGCTGTTGGCCGACTTTTTTTGCGTGCTTGGCTTTTCATTGGCCGCTGCCAAAAATTTATCTTATAGTGAAATCGGTTTTTCATCTCCGTGCGGAACTAGTTTGACGTCTTAATACAAATGCCATCGGATTCACTGCTCTCGCTCTCGCTCGAACAACAAATCGGTCAATTTTTCTTCATCGGCCTGCCCGGTACCAAACTCGACGCGGAAACACGCGCCCTGATTAACGAAGTGCAACCAGGTGGCGTGATCATTTTTGGTCGCAACGTTGCCACGCCCCAGCAATTAAGAGACTTGCTGGACGGCGTGCGCAAGTTGCTGCCTGTCGCTCCGCTGCTGGGGGTGGATCAGGAAGGCGGGCTGGTTGATCGGCTGCGCAAGATTTTCACGCCCATGCCTTCGGCGCGAACCATTCGCGAGCATGGTGACCTGGCGGGCGCGCGCGGGCTCGGACGTATCACTGGCGAGGTGCTGCGGCTGCTTGGCTTTAACATGACCTTCGCGCCCGTCATGTCGATCATGACCGAAGAGCGCGACCTGCTTTCCAACGGACTCTACTCGCGTTCGTTCGGTCGTTCGCCCGGCGAGGTCCTGGGCTACACAACTGTCTACCTGCGCGGCTTGCAGGAAACGGGCATGATCGGCTGTCTCAAACATTTTCCCGGAATCGGCGCCGGCGAAGTCGACTCGCACGAGGAAATGCCGATGGTGCGTTTGACTCACGAAGACTTGCTGGCCCAGGACCTGGCGCCTTACATCGAACTCTTCCAACGCCGAGACGATCGCGTGCGGTGCGTGATGATAAGCCATGGCGGTTTTCCCAACATCGACATCATGAAGGGCGTGACCGGAGGATTACTTGAGCCCGCATCGCTCAGCCACAACATAGTGACCAACCTGCTACGCAAGGAGTTGGGATATCAACACCTGGTGGTGACAGACGATTTGGAGATGGGCGCGATTGCCAAGCATTGCGAGATCGAGTCGGCAGTCGTGCGCGCTTTCGTGGCCGGTGAAGACATGCTGCTTATTTGCGCGCATCCGGAAATTATTCGGCGTGGTTACCAATCGCTTCTGAGTGTGGCGCGTGCCGGTAAGTTGCCGAAGGATCGCATACGCGCTTCTCTGAAACGAATCGCTTCAACAAAGTCGATCGTCAAACCGCCGCCGCCTTTTGACCTGGACCGGTTCAAAGTTCTCTCGGACGAGACAGCAAAGCTGAATGAGACACTCAATTACAAGTATGGAGGAACACTCTGATGCGCCGGGTAGCTGTTCTCTTTCTTATCGTCCCTGTGTTTCTTACCCTGGGAGCAAGTTGCCGGAAACGCAGCAACGTTTTTGTAATTGCGCTTGGCGATAACATTCGCACGATTGATCCCATCGGCTCGCCATCCGTCGATGCGGCGAGCGAGCGCGTGCGCGCCTTGATGTTCAATTCGCTGGTAAAGAAAGATGAAAAGTTCGACTACGTTGGTGACCTGGCGTCAGATATAAGACCATCAAGCGACGGCACAGTTTTCACGTTCATTCTGCGCGACGGCGTGAAGTTTCATGATGGGCGTGCGTTTAGCTCGGCCGATGCAAAGTATACGTTGGACCTGGTTTTCTCCAGCAGCTTTGCGAAATCTGCCAGCTTTTTTGAAGGCTCCGGCGCCGATAAGAAGAGTTACATAAAGAGTGTGGCAGCGCCGGATGCAAAGACGCTCGTGATCAAGTTGACACATCCGTGGACGGGCTTGCTTAGTAACCTGGTTCCGGTGGCGATCATTCCCAAAGACAGTTACGAAGCGCAGAAGGCTCACCCGTTGGGGACCGGGGCTTTCAAATTCAAGAACTATGACAATTCACAGCAAGTCCTCGATCTCGAAGCCAACTCAGATTATTGGGAAGGAGCGCCTCACATTCCGGAGCTGCGCGTGCGGGTGATTGCCGACACCAACGCGTTGCAAGCGGAGTTAAGATCAGGCCGCGTTGATATTGCACCTTTGCCCACCAGCCTTTCGCCCGATGCGATCAAACTGTTGGGCCAGGATCCGAATCTGCAAGTTCTCCAGTTTACCGGCTCGAATGTAAATCTGCTGACTTTCAACACCAGCGCGCCGCCGCTGAATGATGCGCGTGTCCGGCAGGCGATTGCTTACGCCCTCGATCGCGAGAGCCTGATTCGTGACTTGCTGCTTGGTCAGGGAAAGTTGGCGCACTCAATTCTGCCCGAAGAATCCTGGGCTTATGTGCCGGGACAAAAGTATTCGTTCGACCCGGCGATGGCCAAGAAGTTATTGGACGAAGCAGGATTGAAGGATCCTGATGGCGATGGACCGCAACCGCGTTTCGCGAAGCCGGTTGTTTTCAAAGTCTCCGGCAGCAGCGTAGCCGCGAAAAATTATGCGGGCGTCATTCAAAACTATCTCAAGAATGTCGGCATTCCAGTTACCATCGAAACAGCTGAACTGAATACTTTGTTTGACGAGTTGCGGCGCGGCAACTTCCAGATTTTCTACGGACAATGGGTGGGTGGAAATCAGGATCCAATCTTCTTCAAAGATTTGTTCGCGACTTCCGAGATTCCGACTGAGACGCGCGCTTCCCGGAATCGCAGCCGGTACAGCAACAAAGAAGTCGATGCGCTGCTCGAAGAAGCAGTGAATACCTTTGATCGAGATAAGGCGAAACAACTTTATGCGCGCGTGCAGGAAATTGTGAGCCGCGAGGTGCCGGTGCTGCCGCTTTGGTATCAGGCGAATATCGTCATTGCCCGCAAGAACGTCGGCAACATCAACGTAGATGCCAGCGGCGACTGGCGCTTCGTGCGGAATTTGACGATCGAAAAGTAGGACATGCATTCCTGCCTGTCCACGTTTGTGACCTTCCCTTATCCGATCCCTTTCAATATCTTCTCCAGTTCTTCGCGCGAGACGGCGCCCTCGCGGACCAAACGTGGTTCGGAGCCACTCAAATCCAAAACGGTTGATGGTTCAGTCACAGTCACCTCGCCGCCATCGATTATCAAATCGATTCCACTCGGAAAATATTTTTCAACTTCAGCAGCGTTGCGCGCAGGCGCAGAGCCAGAGATGTTGGCACTCGTCGCAGTCAGCGCGCCACCACACACGCGCACGATCGCACGAACCATTTCGTCATCCGGCAAACGCACACCAATGGTGTTGCTTCCGGCTGTCAGTTCGGTCGGGAGTTCAGAACGGGAGGAACCAATCAATGTCAGCGGCGCAGGCCAGTGACCGATGGCAATCAGGCCAAAGATGCCGGACTTTTCACCAACAAAACGATCGAGCTGATCCAGGTCTGAGATCAATATCAGTATCGGTTTGTTCTCTTCCCTGCCTTTTAAGTCTCTGATTTTTTGCAGCGCCGGGGGATTGAGAGGATCGGCGCCCAGGCCATAGAAGCTGTCTGTGCGAAACGCGATCAAGCCGCCAGTTGAGACGATCCGTGCGGCTTCGGCACGTGTTGATTCGCTGTCGCTGCGGATCATTTGTTAACGCTCAACTGATCTTGACTGCATATCCCAAGCCATCGCCGACTGAAAGCACCAGCGCTTTCAAGCGCGGATTTTGAATGAACTGCTCGTTGAATTTTTGTAACGCACCCGTATCGCGATCTGCGGAATCAGGATCTGAGGCCACTTTTCCGCCCCAAAGCAGGTTATCAACAATCACAACCCCTCCCGTCCGCAATCTCGGCAGGACTGACTCGAGATAGCCCGAGTATTCATCCTTCAACGCGTCGATGAAGACGAGATCAAACGTTTCCCGCAAGCGTGGGATGACTTCCAGCGCTTTGCCACGCTCGATGCGAACTCGATCCCGCAATCCGGCGCGTTCGAGATAGCCGTCTGCCGCCTTGATCATCTCCTCGCTGGGATCGATGGTGATCACCAAACCGTCCTCGCCCAGCGCGCGCGCAAGATGAATGGTCGTGTAACCGATTGCCATCCCAATCTCGAGCGCTCGCCTGGCCTTAATTGCCTGGGCGGTGATTTCAACAAAGCGCGCGACTTCGCGATCGGCGCTCGGCACGCGATGCTCCGCTCCATATCCTTCCATCTCGAGCAGGAGCGGATCGGGTTGGGTGATTAAGCGATCAAGATACTCGGCTTGTTCGCGCTGAATAATAGAGTCAGGGCTTGCTTTCATAGGCGCGCATTCCTCTCGCCAACCAAATTAGAAAAGACAAGACAGGATTTACATGATTAACAAGATAAAGGCAGCACGACCCACCTCTTTATCTTGTGAATCTTGTTAATCCTGTCACTGCGAATCGCAGCTCTTCCTTTCACTCGTCGGCGATTTCCTGCGTCTCACTGCCAACAGAAACATAGCGCCGGCCCAAACCAAGTTGTCGCAGTTTATGTTGCAGCGACTGGCGGTGCATGCCCAGAATCTCGGCGGCGCGAGTGACATTTCCCTGTGTGTGTTCAAGACAACGCGAGATGTACCGGCGCTCAAACTCGCGCCGATCCTCACGAAAATCAGCGGTGAATGGAACACTCAGTCCAGCGCCAGCGGCTTGCTCCGCTTTTCCCGCCGCCCTTTGCACGCCCGGCATTATCTCTTCCGGCAAGTCTTCCGAACGCAACTCTTCGCCTTCGGCCATAATCGCTGCGCGGTCGATCGTATTTTTCAACTCCCGAACATTGCCCGGCCAGTCGTAATCAACCAGCCGTCGTAGCGCGGTCTGCGCTATTTGTCTTAGCGGTATGCTGTAACGTTCGGCAGCGGTGCGCGTGAACTGTTCTGCCAGCAGCGGTATGTCTTCACGGCGATCGCGCAGCGGTGGAATATCGATCGTCACTACTCGCAAGCGGTAGAACAGATCCGCGCGGAAGTTTCCTTTTTCAATTTCCTGTTCCAGCGGACGATGGGTTGCGCTCACAATGCGCACGTCAACTGGAATTGATTCATTGCTGCCGAGGCGTTCAATTCGTCTTTCTTCTAACGCGCGCAGCAGTTTAGCCTGCACGTTGGAGCTCATGTCGCCAATCTCATCGAGAAACAGCGTGCCTCCATTTGCCTGCTCAAATTTTCCCTGCCTCCGTATTGCCGCCCCTGTAAAAGCGCCTTTTTCGTGTCCAAACAGTTCCGACTCGATCAGCTCCGACGGCAGCGCCGCGCAATTGACTGCGACGAAATTGCCGGCGCTTCTCGCGCTGTTTCTTTCATGAAGCTCGCGCGCCACCAACTCTTTGCCGGTGCCTGATTCGCCGCGCACTAAAACCGTCGCATCCGTCTCCGCAACTTTTTCAATCATTGAACGCACGCGTTGCATGCCTTCAGAATTACCGAGCAGGGCGCCGCGCTGAGAACGCTCAACTTCAATCCGACGGCGCAACGAAACATTCTCGCGCCGCAGTTGAATAGTCTCCGCTGCGTTCTTGACAACTAGTCGCAGATCGTCAAGCTCGAAAGGTTTTGCAAGATAGTCGTAAGCTCCGGCCTTCACTGCCTCCACAGCCATTCGTTCCGAACCATGCGCAGTAATAATGATTACCAGCGGCGGGCTGCCGTTTGCGACGGCCGGAGTTTGCAACTCGCGCAAGAGATCCAAGCCGCTAATTCCCGGAAGGTTTACATCGAGCAACATCAGATCGGCGGCCTGCTGTCGCAGCAGCGCGCGCGCGGCCTCGGCTGAGTCGGCCTCAGACACGTTGTAACCAAAGGTCGTCAGCGCCCGCCGCATGCCGTAACGCGAGGCCTCCTCGTCGTCCACAATCATTAATCGCAACTTTTCTTGTTTCACCTTTCCAGTAGTTTAGAACCTTACGAATGAATTTCCCTAGCGCATACGATGCCAGAGAATATGCGCCGCAGGCCGGACGAACACTGAAACGACGATTATTCGATTTGCCTCTTAAATATGCCGCGCGTAGGCCGCTAGCTCTTTGAGGTAATGGTTGGCTTAGCCTATTCGACAGCGACGATTAAAATTGTATTTGGGCAGAAAGAGTTTTACGATGATACAAAAATGGCTCCGGGCCAGACACCGCGCCATCAGCTTTGAACTTTTCTTCTTCAGCATGAATTAAAATGAAGACAGCCTTAATTCCGGTGACTATTTCGCACCAAGCCGAGGATCTCGTACCCGCTCAGCACGCTATCGCGTTTGGACACAAGTGCCGACGCTGCGGGCCACCCTCATTGTTTTGACATCGGTGCAAAGTCAATACCCTTCGCATTAATTGCTAAACTAGTTAACTAATCTGGAGGAGCACTTGGCTAAGGATTCCGCAGATAAAGGTCAGCCAAATGAGTTGCCGCTATCAAAGCGCTGGATCGACTTGCGCAAGATTGCTGTGATGCGGGCAGTCCTCGCCCTTTCGGCGCTGCTGGTCATTTATATAGATCCCTCCCAACCAAATGAGTTTGGGGGACCCCTTTATCTTGCGCTAGCTTCATATAGCGTTTACAGCATTGTGATTTGGGTGCTGGCCGTTCGGCGCAGTCGAGCTTTGCCGGTCACGGTCCTCCACTGGCTGGACGTTGCCTGGTATCTCCCATTGATTGCTCTCAGCAATGGGACCAACAGTATTTTCTTCTTCTTCTTTTTCTTTGCGATCCTGGTCGCTTCATTCGGCTGGGGTTTTCACTCAGGAATGCGAGTTACTGTCGTTTCGGCAGTTCTTTTCACAGTTGTCGGGTATGCTGCTGCGAACGCGCAACCTGACTTTCAACTCAATCGTCTTTTGCTTAGGCCAATCGAGCTGCTCGTCCTGGGTTACTTGATTGCTTATTGGGGCGGCGTCCAGAGTCGGTTAATGGCACGGCTCCGACTGCTTAAGGAGGTGTCTGTCCTCTCTAATCCGCGCTTCGGAGTTGAGCGAACGATTCAATCGGTCCTTGAAAATCTACGCTCCTCATATGATGCCGATAGTTGCATCACGATCCTACCCAAATTTCAAGCCAGTCATCCTATCCGGTTGTATGGAAGCAGTGACGAGGTGCCCTACCAGATGTATCGTACCGATGAGAATACGACCAAAGCCGCAACTTCATCCACTGAAATAAGCGACGATATGGCGCGGGTCTTCCTCACCACTTCTCCCTCACATGCAGTTATCTACCGCCACGGGAAACCGCGCGAACTGTTCGTATATGACACAAAAACCAAGGACCTGGTAAGCGAAAACGCAGGCAAACCTGCATTCCTCAACGCCTTCGAGGGAAAATCTTGTTTCTCTGTCCCCGTTTATTATCGCGCCCAGCCGGTGGGCCGGCTTTATATTGTTGGCGGCACCCATCGCTTCGATTATGCGGACGTTGACTTCGTTCTGCAGGTTATGGAACAGGTAACCGGAGTTTTGGAGAACGTTAGACTGGTCGACAGTCTGGCGTCAGATGCTGCCGGAGAAGAGCGTAGGAAGATTGCCCAGGACATCCACGACAGTGTCATTCAGCCTTACATTGGATTGCAGCTTGGCCTGGCGGCGGTGAAACAGAAACTCGAGAGCGGAGAAGACGTTCGAACTAACGTCGAAGAACTTTTGGCCTTAACTAATGGCGAAATTGCCGACCTGCGCAGCTACGTCGGTGGGCTGCGCAGAGGTGAATCACCACGTGAAATATTCCTACCAGCAGTGCGACGCTTTGCGTCAAAGTTTTCTGAGGCCACCGGTCTTCAGGTTGAGATTAACGGCAGCGACAACTTACCTGTCTACGATCGTCTGGCTGCGGAATTGTTCCAGATGATTGAAGAAGGATTGAGTAACGTGAGGCGCCATAGTACCTCTACATATGCGAAGGTAGAAATCGGCATTAAAGATGGTCATCTCGAGATGAAACTTAGAAACGCGCGCCTTAAGCGTCTGGGAGAAGCTTCTTTTATCCCGCGCTCAATCGCTGATCGGACCGCAGCATTAGGTGGCCAAACAGTGGTTTATACAGACGAGAACCATGACACAGTAGTAAGCGTGCAGATTCCACTATAACTACCATGAGCGACACCATAGTAGATCCAATTCGAATTCTGATCGTCGATGATCATGCCGTCGTGCGGGCGGGCCTACGAATGCTTATCGACCAGAATCCGGCAATGAAAGTGATCGGCCTTGCCGGCAACCGGTCAGAAGCTCTTGTCTTAGCTGCGCGCGAACAACCAGACTTGATCGTCCTCGACATTCTGCTGGGAGACGAAGATGGCTTAACGATTCTGCCGGAGTTGCGTGAAGTGGCCAAAGATGCACGGGTCCTGGTACTCACCGGCTTGCGCGGTTCCGAAAATCAGCGGCGAGCCATGCTCGCTGGAGCGATGGGCGTCGTCTTAAAGGAACACGCGGCCGAGGTACTCATAAAAGCCATCAACAAGGTTCACCAGGGCGAAGTGTGGTTGGATCGATCGCTGATGGGCAGCGTGCTCGACAAGATGACGCAGTCGCCTGAGATTGATCCGGAAAAGGCCAAGATTGCCAGCCTTACCGACAGGGAGCGTGAGGTAATAGCGCTAATCGCCGAGGGTCTTAAAAACAAGCAGATTGGCGAGCGTCTCTTTATCAGCGAAACCACAGTAACTCACCACCTCAGCTCAATCTTCTCAAAGCTGGCGGTCTCCGATCGTCTGGAACTGGTTATTTACGCCTTCGCCCACAAGTTGGCGAGCGTCCCTCCGCCGCTGAGCATGCGACCCTAGTGTCCGCAAACAAGCTGCAGCGAGCAGCTTCCTGCCAGACAAAAAGGCATGCAACCCCGATGCAATGCTTCCACAGCATCCTTACTATCTCGATCCAATCTGCATTAGTTCAATCAAAAGCTTGACTAGTAGGAATTTCCAACTGTGCCAATCCGCAGTAAGTGAACCACCCGCGCGAAGGAATCAGAATGGAAGTTTAGTTTTAACAGCACCCCAACTTGGAAAAACCAGGCTCAAGCTGCAGGTTTTCGAGGAGATTCTGAGTATTGGGTGTTTAGGATCTTGCATAGAACCATGAAATCGGAAAACGATCCAATAAACTTTTGAGGATTCAAACGAGCCTCGTGTTGTAGGGAAGCTCGGCGCTCAGCTCCAAATGATCTTCGCCCCCATTGTTCCAAGCCGAAGTCCATGGTGCTGATTTACTGACCGTCACTAAACGGCAAAGGAGTAATGAAGATGACCTCGCATTCCCCCAGGCGTTCGCCCAAGTATGCCCTTCGAGCCCTCTTGATCTTACTACCCATAACGGCGGCTCTTCTATGGACCACTCCAGCGTTTCTTTCATCAATCAACAATAGAGGATCAGGTAAGACTGTTGGAGCTTCCAATGACTCTAAGCCGGCCCACAAGCGCGCGCCATTAGCGGTCACCAATGTCTTGAGTTCTCTTCCCGCCCCCGTTCCGTTACCGACAGTGGGACCGGGCGTGGCGCCAGATGGTGACCCGGGCGGGTTTGGCATTGAGGGCGATCTCAGGTCTAACTTCCCTGGCGCTGATCGCTCGAGCGACTGGGTCGCCAATCCTTCGCCAACGCCAAGCGGCTCCCCCGTCGGCGACTACATGCTCAACAACGACGGCACTGCGCGTCTTGTTTTTCCGGCTAACGGAAATGGAAACATCACGAAACATTTTACTGATGGCGTCGGCGGTGCCGACCAGGACATCTTCCAGAGCACCGGTGACAAATACAACGACAATCCAACCACATGGGACTGGGCCATCGGAAAGCCTCCGCAGAAAAACGACATCAACCACGCTCTGCTTCACCAGGCTCTCGACTCCGCGGGAAATGCATGGATCATCGTCGCCGGCGATCAAGGTTCATCCCAGGGAGACAGATATATTGATTTTGAGCTGTTACAAAAACCGATAGCAAAGACCTGCGCCACCCCGGCCTGTACCTCTGGCAATTTTAGCTCAACTGGTCCGGACGCCGGACGAACCGTAGGCGACCTTCTGCTGACGGTTCAGCTCAGCAACGGTGGCGCTGCGGCGCAATTCTTTGTCTATAGATGGCAGGCGAGCGCCGCCAGTACTATAGGTTTCGATTACATTGCAGAACCAACAACCGCAGGGAATGTTTTCATTGCCGCCAATACTGGTGGCGCAGTGGCCGTACCCTACACAGCATTCGGCACCAACTCATATCCCCTCAACACATTTGCTGAAGCGGCAGTTAATCTCAACGCTCTGCTTGCCAATTTCGGTTTCAATCCGTGCATCGGCATCAAGACACTATTCATTAAAACTAAAACCTCCACCTCGCCTTCGGCCCAGTTGAAGGATTTCATTGATCCCATTGGCCTGGAATTCGGCAGCGCGCCAAGTAGCACGATCACTGCCGCCGATGTCTGTGCCGGCTTTACCGGCAACACCGCATCAGTGACGGATGCTGGTCCAGGTTCGACTTATAACTGGACTGTCACCAATGGCACGGTCACTGCTGGCAGTGGAACTAATCAGATTACGTATACGGCTGGTTCATCGGGCACGGTTCAACTCAGTGTCACCGTGAATAATAAGGCGGGATGCGGATCTACTACCTCGCCTCCGAAAAGCGTGACCATCAATCCGAAACCGGACGCGACGATTACCGCTACGGCGGCGTGTGCAAGCTCTACGGGCACCGCTTCCGTTCCCGATGCTGGTGCGGGTGCGAATTACGCATGGTCTATCAGCAACGGAACGATCACTTCGGGCAGTGGGACGAGGCAGATTGGCTATACCGCCAGTGGTAGCAGCCAGGTCAATCTCGGCATAACTGTGACGGCTTCAACCGGATGCTCTGCCACCAGCACACTCGGCGTTACCCCCAACGGGAAACCAACGGTGACGGTTAATTCGCCAGCGGCCTGCGCTGGCGCTACGGCGACGATGACCGCTACGCCGGCAGGTGGCACTGGTCCCTACAGCTATGCCTGGACGGTGCCGAGCGGCGTCAGCAATCCCGGTAACGTAGCCAGTTTCAGCGCCTCGGTCGCTGGCACTTACAGCGTTATCGTTACTGACTCGAAGAGCTGCGCCAGCGCTTCCGGCGCCGGCACGCTGACTATCAATCCGAAGCCCACGGTGACAGTCAATTCACCTACGTCATGCGCCGGCTCGCTGCCGGCGACAATGACAGCCACGCCGGCAGGTGGTAGTGGTCCATATCACTACGCCTGGACTGTACCGGCGGGCGCCAGTGCTCCGGGTGATGTTGCAAGCTTTGGCACTTCCACGGCAGGCACTTACAGTGTCATCGTTACGGATGCCAACAGCTGCTCCAGCGCTTCCGGCGCCGGCACTTTGACCGTCCATCAGAATCCCACGGTGACAGTCAATTCACCCACGTCATGCGCTGGCTCGCTGCCGGCGACAATGACAGCCACACCGGCGGGTGGTAGTGGTCCATATCACTACGCCTGGACCATTCCTGCGGGCGCCAGTGCTCCGGGTGATGTAGCAAGCTTCAGCACTTCCACGGCAGGCACTTACAGTGTCATCGTTACG
>DATNOG010000219.1:0-11376 GCA_035601415.1 Pyrinomonadaceae bacterium
ATCTAATTGACCCTCAGCTAGCTCAGCTAATAGAGCGCATACAATTGGCCGCGGATGAACGCAGATGAACGCGGATCAGATTAAACACTAAAATGCTAACTGATTTTTAACTGGTTCTTTATCTTCTCTGATTCGCGTAAATCCGCGTTAATCCGCGGCCAATTAAAACCCTGAGCTAGTCTTCAACCAGATGACCAACGATTGGCCCGTTCTCCGCTTCGCCGAATGGCAAGACACGCTCGCCACTCTGCACATGTGGACGCAGGTGGTCGGCAAGATTCGCCTTAAGCAAACGCCGCTGGTGAATCATTGGTGGAATGTGCCGCTGTATGTTTCCGCGCGTGGACTGACAACTACCGCCATGCCGTACCGCGACGGCCGCCTTTTTGAGATTGAATTCGACTTTATCGAGCACAAACTGCGGATCGAATGCAGCGACGGGGCGCTGAAACTGCTTGCTTTGCGTCCGCAATCGGTCGCTGATTTCTACGCAGAAGTGATGGCGGCGCTGCGCGAGCTGAACATCGAAATAAAGATTTGGACCATGCCGGTCGAGATACCCAACCCGATTCGTTTTGAAGACGACACCACGCACGCATCCTACGATGCCGAATATGCAAATCGTTTCTGGCGCGCGCTGTTGAAGACGGATCCGGTGTTTCAGGAGTTTCGCGCACGCTTCATCGGCAAAGTCAGCCCGGTGCATTTCTTTTGGGGCAGCTTTGATGTGGCAGTAACAAGATTTTCAGGCAGGCCCGCGCCGAAGCGCGCAGGCGCTGACGTGATCACGCGTGAAGCTTATTCGCATGAAGTGATCAGTCACGGCTTCTGGCCCGGCAACAAAGACATGGAGGCGGCTTTCTATTCCTACACTGCGCCCGAACCCGCGGGCCTCGCGGACACGATCAGTCAGGGAAAGATTCGGCCTGCTGAAACTTTCTACAGTTCGGAGATGAAGGAATTTTTTCTGCTCTACGATGATGTAAGAAAATCCGACTCACCGGAAAAAGCATTAATGGATTTCTGCCAAACCACCTACGAAGCCGGCGCGGATCTCGCCGGCTGGGGTCGCGCCAGGTTTGACCGGGCAACTAATTACAAACCATAAACCAGACCGCATTCTTAGCTTTCTGCCTACTGCCTTCTGCTCCTGCCTCCAGCCTCCTGCCTCCTGGACCTGCCTATTGGTCCCTCCACTCCGGAATTCGGCCCGGCGTCCACGGTGCGCCGGCGGCTTCCATCTCTTTTTCCAAGCGCGCCAGATCCACTTCAATCAATTGCCGCAGTTGCGCGAGTGTCGTCTCAAACTCCTGCGCCGCGGCGTTGTATTGATTGATTTGCGTCTGTGTTGGCCGCGCAGTCGAGGTGCGTTGTGAGCCGACGATATCGCCCACCCGGTCGCTAATCGATGGCGGCAGATTCATGTTGCGCGCGCGCAATGCATTGTCGCCACGCAGCGAACGCAGAATGTCGTTGGTACGTTTGTCCAACGCCGCCGCTTCGTCGAGCAACCGGTCTCCCGCCGATGGCGTGTCCAGCAGCGCGCGTCTTATCAAAGCCAGACGCGGCTTCAATGCATTGGCAGCCTCGAGTGCGCCACTCACCGCACGCTGCAATCTCGCCGCTTTTCGCTGAAACTCAACCAGCGCAGCGCGATCGGCTGGCGCCATGTTTTCCTGGCCTTCGACAACGATGCGAAAATCCTGCGACTTGGCGAGCGGCGCCATCACGCCGGTAACTCGTCGCGCAAACGAAACCTTGTAACTACCGGGCATCACCAATGGACCACCCGGCGGATCTTCGAAAGGATTTTCAGTTTCCGGATTTGGCGGCGGCGGCAATGACGCCGGTGGATAACGGAGGTCCCACGAGACGCGCTGCATTCCCGCTGTTACTGGACCAGTCAAACGCCGCACCACGTGACCGTCGGCGTCCGAGACGGTGATGATGACTGCCGGCGCTTCCTCTTCTTCTTCAGCGCTTAACTGTGATGGATTCGGCAGCGACACGACCGCGCCTTTTTTCTCCGCTTCCTTCTCAGCCGCCTGGCGTTTTGCCTTACTCGTCTTCAGTTCTTCTTTCAAATAGTAAGTAAAGGTCGCGCCAAACGGCGGATTTTCAGCCGTATAAAAAGATTCGCCCTGAAAACTTTTGCCGCGTAACCCCAGTGGTTGCGACTGGATGTACATCAACGCGTCTTCAACCGGAAAAGTGAGCGCATCCTGCTTCAACATTTCGGGCGTCAGCGAGCGCAGCGCCGTGTAGTCGTCAAGAATGTAAATGCCGCGCCCAAATGTGCCGAGCACCAGATCGTTTTCGCGCTTCTGGATGTTGATGTCGCGCACTGCAATCGTCGGCAGTCCGCCCTTGAGCTGAATCCATTTCTGTCCGCCATCAATGGAGAAGAACAAACCAAACTCGGTGCCGGCAAACAGCAGGTTTGGGTTCACGTGATCTTCGGCGATGGCCCACACCGGTCCATTCTTTGGCAGGTTGCCGGCAATCGAAACCCAGGTGCGCCCGGCGTCCGTGCTCTTCAAGAGATACGGCTTGAAGTCGGCATTCTGATGGTTGTCAAACGCAGCATACACAGTGTTCGTATCGTGATTCGAAGCCGCGATGCGGCTCACGTACGGCATGTCGGCAACGCCGGGAAACTTTTCCAGCCGCCGCCAATTCTTGCCGCCGTCTTCAGTAACCTGAATCAAACCATCGTCAGTGCCGACATAAATCAAGCCATCCTTCTTCGGCGACTCAGCCAGCGCCGAAGCGTTGCCGAAGAACGCCGTCGAAGCGTTCTTGGCGACCGCGTCCATGCCCCAGATTTTTCCCATTACGGGCAGCTTATCGCGATCCAGCCCGCGCGAAAGTTGTCCACTAACTACGGTCCAGCTATCGCCGCGGTCGTCGCTGCGGAAAAGTTTGTCGGCGGCAAAATAGATGCGCGTGTGGAGATGCGGGCTGATGATGAAAGGCGAATCCCAGTTCCAGCGCAGCGGATCTTCGCCGCGACCGGGTGCCGGTTGAATCGCCAGACGCTCGCCGGTGCGCTTGTCAAACCGTGAAAGCGAACCATTTTGATATTCCGAATAAATAGTGTTCGGGTCTTCCGGATCGACCTGCGTGCGAAAGCCGTCGCCGCCCAGCGTCACAAACCAATCGGAGTTGGTAATCCCCGAAGCGCTGCGGGTGCGCGATGGACCACCAACGTTGAAGTTGTCCTGCGCGCCGCCAAAGACATTGTAAAAAGGTTTATCGTTGTCCGTGGCTACATCGTAAAACTGCGTGATAGGCAGGTTGCGTTTGAAATCCCAGTTCGCGCCGCGGTCGTGACTTTCGTAGACGCCGCCGTCGCAACCAACCAGATAATGATCGTTATCATTTGGATCGATCCAGATGTCGTGGTTGTCGACGTGCTTGGATTTCTCGCCCAGCCGTCGCAGAGTTTTGCCGCCATCGTCTGACACCATCAGAAAAACATTCATCAGGTAAATGCGATCCACGTTTTTTGGATCGGCAACAATGCGTGCGTAATACATTGCGGTCGCGTCAAATTCGTTGCGGCGTTCCCAACTGCCACCGCGATCGTTTGAACGAAAGATGCCGCCCTTTTTATCTGCGGCCTCAACGATCGCATAAATCACATTTGAATCGACCGGCGAGATTGCCATACCCACACGGCCCAAATCAGTGGTTGGCAAACCAGCTTTTAACTTGTTCCAGGTGGCGCCGGCATCCGTTGATTTGTAGATGGCACTTTCCGGTCCGCCATTAATCAAGGTCCACATGTGCCGGCGGCGCTGATATGCGGCCGCATACAACGTGTCCGGGTTCTGCTGATCGATGACGATTTCAGTGACGCCGGTGTTGTCACTGATCGAAAGAATCTTTTTCCAGGTCTTGCCGCCGTCGATTGTTTTGTAGAGTCCGCGATCGCCGCCGGGTCCCCACAGCGGTCCCTGCGCCGCGACGTAAACTGTGTTTGAGTCTTTCGGATCGATGGCAATGCGGCCGATGTGTTCGGAACTCTTAAGCCCCATGTTCTTCCAGCTTTTGCCGCCATCGTCGGAACGATAAACGCCGTTGCCGTATGAGACGCTGCGCTGGCTGTTGTTCTCGCCGGTGCCGACCCAAACGGTCAGCGGATTTTTTGGATCGAGCGCGATGGCGCCAATGGAATATGAACCTTCTTTGTCGAACACCGGCGACCAGGTAGCGCCGTTGTTGATGGTCTTCCAAACGCCGCCCGACGCCGAGGCCACGAAGTAGCGCGCTGAATTATTTGGATCAACTGCGAAACCGATCACGCGCCCGGAAGTGAATGCTGGTCCAATCGAGCGAAACTTCAAACCATTGAACGTCGGCGACGACATCGGATCTTTTGGTTTGTTGTCATCCTCGCCTTCTTTCTTTGTGTCGTCTTTCGCCGTTCCCGCTGCCTCGGGTGACGCCTGCGAGCTCGCTTCCGGCGACGCCTGCTGCTTTGCCGCGGCTTCCGCTTTCGCGCGCTGTGCCGCCTCGCGCTCAGCGCGCTTCTCCTCCTGCGCGAATGCAGAATTCGGCATCATCATGAACAACACCGCCGCCAAGCTAACCGCCGCGGTAAGAAAAAGCGCCAGATGAAGTGGAGTTTGAAGTAGAGCCGGTTTAAGAGAAGCAAGTTGAAAAAAGAACCGTCGTGGCTTGGAAGTTGCGGCGACAAAGGAAGGCATACGGACGCTTATCTCCTCACAATGGATCTGTGTAGTGCTGGTTTTCGGGATTGTAGCTGATTATGACCCGCTGGTCGCTATTTGCTGTTTGCCGTTTGCTGCTTACTGCTTGCCGTTTGCTGGTCGCTATTTCCCGTTTACTGTTTTCTGTTTTCTGTTTTCTGTTTCCTGTTTACTTCTTTTTGAATCTGTGTAATCCGCGTAATCTGCGGATAACTCTGACTCGTCCCTTGTCACCTGTCACTCGTCACCTGCTCTTTGTATATCCACGCCCCGAGAATCGCACCAATCACCATCGGCACAAGTTCCAGCGCAATAACTTTCACGAAAAAGCTTTTCTCGTAAAAAGGAAACGGCATCCACTCGATTGAAGGCAACACTTCTATTGCCAGCCACGCAACCAATCCAGCCCACATCGCAGTCTTCACGCCGGCGCCAAAGCGCGAACGCGCTGCCACATAGATGAGCATCGCCACCAGCCCCTTGCCGAGATCGAAAAGCGCGAAGTAGAAATACGCATTCGGGTCAGGCTTCGCCGGGTATCCCGCGCCCACAATCGCTGCCAAATGATATTTCCCCAGCAGCGCACCATGAATAGTCCCATCAGCGATGAAATAAAACACCGCCGCCAGCAGCGCGCCGGCAATCAACCGTCCGTAATTGATCCTTCCCATCCTTCAGCTCCTTTCGATGACTCCATTACGGACTCATCGTAGCTGAAAGTCACACAAGTAAAGAAGGGCTATCGTCGCAAGGCCTAAGACGCGGCTCTGCCGCCTGATGACTCGCCCTAAATAATTCAGGGGCTACGCCCCTTCTTTTGGGGCGCAGCCCCTCTCTAAGAAAGAGGACCCAACGGTGGGGCGAAGCCGCCACCGCACATCAGGCGGCATAGCCGCACTTCAGTTGGCGCTTCGCGAACTACTCCCGTTCGGTTACCATCCCGTAGACCCCGAGTGATCTGCTGAAAACTTTCGGGCTTCACCCTGCTTATGAAAAGAGAATACTACTCTGACTCGATCGCTAATTTCCTTAAGACTTCACCGAATGAGATTCTTGGCACGCTCGCTCTAAGTAGTGGGCATACTGACGAGCAAACTCAAAAATCTGCATGGCTAGAAGAAGTGCTGATTTTGAAGAAGGTCCTGACTCGTTGGGAGGGGCGAATATACTTTGAATACAAAATCCCACGAATGGGTCGTCGAATTGACGTTGTACTTCTAATTGGTTCGGTCCTCTTTGTTCTGGAATTCAAGGTTGGTGAGAAGATATTTACTTCTTATGCGCTTAACCAAGTCTACGACTACGCACTCGACTTGAAGAACTTCCACGAAACGAGCCGAGAATTGTTTATCGCACCGCTTGTCATTGCTACCAATGCCTCAGCGCCCATAACTACGATTGCCACCACCGTTCACAACGATAAAGTTTTCGTGCCCATCCATTCCAATGTGGAATCACTGGCCGAAACATTGCGACGGGTACTGGAGTTTGCTAGCGGCACCGCAATTGATATCGACCGATGGGAAAGCGGGCGATACTCTCCGACACCAACAATCATTGAGGCGGCAATGGCCCTGTACAATAGTCACTCCGTTGAGGAAATCTCACGGAGTGACGCCGCCGCGATTAATCTGACAGTAACTTCAAATGCAATCTCAGAAATTATTGAAGCCGCGCGAGCCAATTCTTTCAAAGCTGTCTGCTTTGTAACGGGTGTTCCCGGCGCAGGCAAGACATTAGTTGGACTAAATATCGCAACTCAACGCCGCGTCGAATCCGATGAACTCTATAGCGTATTCCTTTCTGGCAATAAGCCGCTTGTCGACATTCTGCGCGAAGCTCTCGCGCGGGACCGCGTGCGCCGAGGCAAAGAAGCAGGAGAGAAAGTGAGAAAAGGCGAAGCGATGAGTGAGGTCAAAGCCTTCATTCAAAACGTCCACCACTTTCGTGATGAATGCATCCTCGATCAAGGTCCGCCAGTCGAACACGTCGCACTCTTTGATGAGGCTCAACGCGCGTGGAATTTACAGCAAACGGCGAGTTTCATGCGGCGTAAAAAAGCCACTCCGAACTTTAATCAATCTGAGCCAGAGTTTTTGATCTCGTGTCTCGAGCGGCATCCTAATTGGGCAGTTGTTGTTTGCCTGGTGGGCGGCGGCCAGGAAATAAATGTTGGCGAGGGCGGAATCAGCGAGTGGGTTGATGCTTTGAATCGCTCATTTCGGGACTGGCATGTATACATCTCATCTCGGCTTTCCGACAGTGAATATGCAGCCGGGCGCGCGTTAGAGCTGTTGCGAACCCGCTCTGACGTGACGATTAAAGATGAACTGCACCTAGCTGTATCAATGCGTTCATTTCGTGCCGAGCACGTTTCACTACTTATCAAGCAACTGCTTGATCTTGAGATAGAAGAAGCGCGCACCACACTGGCTAACGTATCCGCAAAATATCCAATTATGCTTACGCGTGATCTCGCCAAGGCAAAGCGCTGGCTACGGGAACATGCCCGAGGCACGGAGCGATACGGAATTGTTGCGTCGTCCCAGGCGGAACGTCTAAAGCCGTATGCAATTAACGTAAAGTTTACAATCAATCCGATTCATTGGTTTCTCGACGAACCAGAGGACGTGCGCTCATCCTTTTATCTTGAGGATGTTGCTACGGAATTCGACGTACAGGGGCTCGAACTCGATTGGGCATGTGTAACGTGGGACGCCGATTTCAGATATTCCGAAAATGGTTGGAACCATCGCTCCTTTTGTGGAGATCGCTGGAACTACATCAAGAAGGCCGAACGAAAGTATTACCAGAAGAATGCATACCGTGTTCTTCTCACTCGTGCTCGACAGGGAATGGTAATAGTAGTGCCTCCGGGAGATGTAGAGGATCCGACGCGCAAGCCAGAGTTCTATGACCCCACCTATGACTACCTCCAAGAAATCGGTTTCAGAACTATTTGAAGAATTCGGAGTTGTGACGATGCAAGAACGCTGGCTAGCAAGCCCAGCGCGTTCGGCACCCACCTACCTTGTCACTCGAAGCTTTCCTGGCTAACCTCAAAAACCGAGTGTCCCCTTTCTGATGTTTCCAATTCTCGCTAACACCTACTTCTCCGGCGCTGGGCTCATGGACATCGGCCTCCAAGCTGGTGGTCTGACTTTGCAGCAGAGCTTTGAAATCGACGCTCTCTGTTGTGACACGTTGCGTTGGAACTTCTCTCACGAAGTTGTTCAGTGTGATATCACAAAGAAGCTTGTTCAGTCTGAGAAAGAATGCCACGTGATGGTGGCAACCTATCCCTGCACAAAGTATTCGCCGATAGGTGACATTCACGGTGTGCGCACCGGAGACGATTTGTTCCTCCACTTCTTTCGGCACGTTGCGATCCGCAGACCCGAGCTTTACGTGGTCGAGAATGTTCCGGGCATGAAGAAATTCCCGGTCGTCATGGAAGCAATGACAAAGCTTCCGGATTACTACGTTCATGTTGCGTGTCCAGTTAAGTCTTCGACATGGCTACCGCAAAAGAGAGACAGGCTGATCATAATTGGCAGTCGGCGAAGCTTCGCTTGGCGCGAGCCTCAAGCTGAAAGGGCGATCACGCTAAGAGAGATACTTGAGCCCCAGCCGGCGCCGCACATTCCTGACTATGTGGGTAGTCGCCTTGCCGGCAAGTATCGTGATCGCCCGATTGTTAGCGATCCCGCACGCGGGGACATCGCACCAACCTGTGTTGCGCATTATGCGAAAGACTTGAGCACGAGATTAGTTGCGGACTGGCGCTTTCCCCACGGCGCGCGGCCGTACACAGTTCGGGAATACGCCCGACTCCAGGGAGTACCTGACACATTTACTTTCGCGGGGAGCGATAATGATGCTTATCGAATGATCGGAAATGGCGTTTCGGTCCCGGTGGGGAAATGGATTGGCTCAGAGATTACGCGATATTTCCAATAAGATCCGACACTGGAAGTACATCTGGAACCAGGGTCAGGAATGAGCGTGAAAGTCTTCATGCTGATGTTCTCTTGAATTCCCGGTCAGACAGCCCAACGGAAAAAGAAGCATGAAGAGTCCACAAATTCTGCGCGCATGGTTTGTTCTTTTGTTAGTCACTCCTTTCTTGTTATCCATTCCTTTCTTCAGCCGTGCAGTCGCAGGCGGCGACGCGAGCGCACAAGTTAGCGCGAGGGTGGAGTCTGCAACTTCGTTCCAGCCAAACCGAGTTGAGCAGTTGCCAACGCAGGGGGTGCCAATGCAGGTAGGTCCAACGCGGGCGGTGCCAGCTCAGGCGGTGCCAGCGCAAGCGGTGGCTCGGCCGGCGCTGGCCGAGATTGATCGCGTGCGGTTGCGGGAAGTGTTCCGGCTGGGCGACAGCATCGGCGATCGCGTTTGGCCGGGTTGGAGCAAGGCGCCGTTTGCGGTGCTGCTGGTGACGCCGGATTACGAATTTCTCATGCGTCATCCAAAGCCTTCGGCGGATTTTACGAATCTCGGATACGACAAGCTGCTGAAGCAGCAGGTCTACTATCGCAAGCGCGTTTTCCAGACGCATTTTCTCGCTACTTTTCCGGCCATCAGCGGCAGCATGATTTCGACGATAGTGGTGGGCCAGGCAGAGAACACGAGCGCTAAAACTTCATCGCAGTGGGTCATCACGGTGTTGCATGAGCACTTTCATCAGTTGCAGGACTCGCAGCCAAACTTCTACAGCGACGTCAATGCACTGAATCTCGCGCGCGGCGATCAGACGGGCATGTGGATGCTCAACTACGCTTTTCCCTATGAGCGAGCCGAAGTGCAGGAGCAGTTTGCGACGATGAGCAAAATGCTGGCAGCCGCAATCGAAGCGCCTAAGCGAGAACGCGCACAGAAAGTGCGCGAGTACCTGGAAGCGCGGCGGAAATTTCAGGAGATGCTGGCGCCTGACGATTACAAGTATTTGTCGTTTCAGTTTTGGAAAGAAGGAATTGCGCGGTACTCGGAATATCGGTTGGCGGAAATGGCGGCTGCGAAATTCCACGTGAGCAAGGAATTTCGCGCACTGAAAGACTATCAGCCGTTTGCCGAGGTGGCGCGAACCACGCGTGAGCGAATCTTCCGGCAACTGGAGACGCAGAAGCTGGGCGAAGCGAAGCGCGAGGTTGTCTATTCTTTTGGAGCGGCTGAGGGACTGCTGCTGGATCAGATCAATCCCGGCTGGCGCCGGCGTTACTTTGTGGAGAAGTTTGATTTGCGGAAACTGTATCCGTAGAAGCCGCCTTGAGGGGAGGAATGTATTAGCGGAACTTGGTTCCCGGATCGGCTATGCCGCCTGATGTGCGGCGGTGGCTATGCCCCGCCGTCAAGGTGCCTTTTACACTTTTGGGCTACGCCCCTTGGTGCGGCCTTTGGCCCAACAAATCCGAAAGGCTAAGCTCGGACGAGGGGCATAGCCCCCAAAATAATCTGGCGGCTGTCGGCGGGGCATAGCCACCGCCGCACATCAGGCGGCAAAGCCGAACCTGCCGCGGCTCATAACATTTTTAGGCACTCATTAGTAATTACTCTTCCAAGCCGGCGGAGACTTCAGTTTCTATTTGCCTGGCAAGAAGCTCTGCGGCTCTGTCGGGAAGCACACTAACAATAGTTCGCAAACGGTCAAACGCACCTCTCATTTCTTGGACATTGCTGTGATACCGAGTCAACATTTCCGCGCGCGACTCGTCGCCCCATGACTCGAGCGCGGGAGCGCCTGGACCTGGTAGTACTCTTTGGGCCCGAGCAATCGCCAGGTTCGCGCGTCGTCTCGCGGCGGGAAAGCGATTTTGTTGAGACACCTCAGATTTGGGAAGTGCGGCTATCAACCCGGCCATGAAATCTTCGCGCTCAGCATGGGCGCCAACGCTGGCGAGTCCACACAGGGTGCCGCCGCCGGCAATTATGTAGGCATTACTCCAACTCGCATTTCCAATCTCGCTCAGTCTTTCCCGCACTTCATCCACTTGTTTGCGCACAGCCTCGGACAACGCTCGGGTCCGTTTATCGTTGTCCGGTCGACGTAATAACTAAAAGCTCGCTTCTGGCCATACGTCGAGCAATCCTCAGTCTTCTCGCCATAAAGATTTACAAACTTGTCGAGGCCCAGTTTCAAAAACTTGCGGGCAGGGCAGCTTGAACTGTGGATCATCCTGGGCCCGAGCTCCTTGAATAAATCCAAGTATCAGAAGCGGCAGGAAAATGTAGGGTCTGAGTTTGTGCACCGAGGTTTCAGCGTGCGGAGCGTTTCTGTTTTAGGCGCTTTTTGAAGCCTGTCTCGCCACCGCTTTCGCCTTTGCGCTTGCCGGTTGTCATCGCTGGAGTCGAAGGCGAGCTGGTGCGCGGCGTGACAGCGTCGCCGCCAATGTGCTGTTGCGATCGGTCGGCAGCCATCTTGTTGGCGTTAACGCGGCGGCCGCGTCGGGCTGGCGTCTTTTCCATTTCGGTGCGGTTTTGATCGCGCGCGCCGGCGGTGCCCATTTGCTGGCCGCGTGGCTTGGTGCGAATGCCGGCTTTGTGCTGGTCCTTTTTTTGTTTCATTGCTGTTCCGAATTTCGGCGTGAAAGAGATTTTGCCGTTTTTGTCCGATAAGCCCATTACTTTTCAATGGCCAATTGAAGCATTCAAGTAATGAAACCTC
>DATNOG010000220.1:0-3467 GCA_035601415.1 Pyrinomonadaceae bacterium
GCGGCCGCTGGTTGACGCTCTGGTTACTCAGTACCTTACGTTCCTGCCCAAGCAAACTTATCCCATTCGAACGGGCGTGCACCCGAACACGGCTTTCGGTTTGGCCTTTGCATTTGATTACGCGAAGACAGCCGGCGATGAAAAACTCGCGACGTTGATAGCCGAGCGCAGCCGTACATATTTCGGAAAGGACGTTGACTATCCCAGTAACTGGGAGCCGGGCGGCGAAGATTTCTTTTCACCTGCTTTGATGGAAGCCGACCTCATGCGACGCGTGATGGAGCCAGCAGAGTTTCACCGGTGGTTTCACCGCTTTCTGCCTCAGCTAACGACGCAGCGATCCAGGAATTTATTGCGGCCGGCCGTGGTTACCGATCGAAGCGATCCAAAGCTGGTCCATCTTGATGGCCTGAATCTAAGTCGTGCCTGGTGCATGCGCAGCATTGCCGCCGGGCTGCCACGAACCGATCCGGCGCGGCGCATTCTTGCTGAGTCGGCGCGAGCGCATGCCACGGATGCATTGGGCCATGTTGCCAGCGGCGACTACGCCGGCGAGCACTGGCTGGCCTCGTTTGCTGTTTACTTGCTTTCCACGTCCGCGCCCTGAACAGTCTGCGCAAGCTGTGATGATCAATGATTCAAACCCAGTTATTCTTTACGACGGCGTTTGCGGCCTTTGCAATCGACTGGTCCAATTTATTTTGAAGCGCGACAAGCGGGATCGTTTTCGTTTTGCGTCGCTGCAAAGCGAGCTTGCAAGCTCGTTGTTGCAAAAGCATGGCCGAGACCCGCGCGACCTCGACACGGTTTACGTAGTGGTCGATTACGGGCAACCGGCTGAGCATCTGTTGGCGCGTTCAGACGCGATCCTGTTTTTGCTTTGGGAACTGGGCGGAATCTGGAAGGTGGCAGCGTTGGGGAAGATTCTGCCGCGAATAATGCGTGATGCTATTTACAAACTAGTCGCGCGCAATCGCTATCGAGTGTTCGGCAAGTATGAGTCCTGCGTGTTGCCGGATGCAAAACATCGCACGAAATTCCTGGATCAGTAAATAGAAAGAGGCCACGTGATCAGATCGCGTGGCCTGCTCAAAAAAAGTCGCGTCGTTTCTACCTGCGTTTGCGGGCAGCGCGCAACTGTCTTACTTGTCCCTTCAGTTGTTCAATCTCCTGCTGCTGTTCCTTGATGGCATTGAGCATGGTCCAGAGGATTGGATCGCCGTTGACCATCAGGTAGCCCTCGCTGTTCTTAGTGACGGCTTCCGGGATGATCTTCTGCACTGCTTGAGCTCCAAAGCCAATGTGTTCTCCATCCGACTTAAGGCCGAGGGCATTGTTCTTTGAGTACTCGTACCGAATCGGCTGTAGCTGCATGACGGCTTTGAGTCCGAGGTTGAAGCGGCCTTTGATGTTCTTCAAGCGTTCGTCCGAAAAGCTGAGCCAGGTATTACCGCCGGTCTTGTCAGCCTCTCCGTTGACCGACAGCTTCTGATCCGGAGCGGCAGTTCCGATGCCAACGTTGCCGGCATTGGTCACGCGGAGCAGTTCCCCCGAATTGTTTTGATTATTGATTCTGACTCCCAGGGTGGTTCCTGCAACCAGCAGCAGACCGTCCTGGTTATTGGAAACACTTGGTCCATTGGCGAATGAATTTCCGGTAAGCGCAATCGTGCCCGATACGTCCAGCTTAGCCGTAGGACTCGCTGTCCCGATGCCGACGTTGCCACTTGCTGAGATGTCAATCGAGCTGGTGGGCGCGCCCGGCCGGATGCGGAAGGGCAGGCGTGAGCCGCCGGTGACATCACGCACGAAGAAGTTTGCCTCGTTGCCGGCAATGTCCCACGTCTGCGCGGTAAAGCCGCCGGCGTTGGTTTGTTCAAGGCGATGAGCGGGAGTATCGCTGGTCGTAATGTGCAGATCCAAAACCGGCGTGGCAGTCCTAAATCCAACCTTGCCTGTGCTACTTACCTTGACTGCGTTGGCCGGTGCGCCAGCGTCTACTTCAAACACAATCGTTCCAGTTTCTGAATTGCCGGTAGCGCCTTGATCAACAAACCCCAGGAAACTGGCGCCACCGCTGGCTGAGCTGTTCGCCCTTATCTGCCAGTTATTGGTAGGAAAGCCGGCCGAGGTGCTGGTGTCGTCAAACTGCAGTCGCGTGTTGTTTTCTTTCAGTCTGACAGTGTCAAAGCCGAAGACTTCGCCATTAACGCAATCAAGGCCGACGCAGGCGCTGCCCTGCACGATCAGATCGTCGGGAATCACATCGTCAGGCATAAACATGAAAGGCGTATGGTGTAGCTTCCTCGATACTCTACCGCCCAGAGTCATCTCGGGAACCTGCGGCGCCATCGAACTCTTGCTTGCTGACCGGGTCGCTGACGGTTCCTGAGATCCCGCGACAACAACCGAACCATTTACGATTGAAAAACTTCCCGATTCGACGAGTGGTTGCGCTGCCAGGCTTTTGCGCGCGGCGCGCACGGCTTCAGGCTCGTCATCCTTACCGCGCCCGTTCGACGTGACGTCTTTGCGCGCAGGCGATGACCCGGATGCTAGTCGCAACTCATAAGTGTACTGCCCATCCGGCAGCCTTTCGCCTTGAGCATCGGCAATCGAAAAATTAGGCGAAGAGCCGCCTTTAAAGTTTTTGCTGAACACCCGGCCGTCGGGCGCCGAGACGATAAGGGTTAGCCCTGCATTAGGAACGGCGACGTCCCATCTCACGCTCGATCCATTTCCGTTTATGGCCGCAAGTCGACTTTTATCTTCGGTCGTCTGGCCCGACGCAGCGGTGTACAGGCAGGCTAGAACGAACACGATGGTAAGAATGGAATATAAGCATTTTAGATTCTTCATTGAGGCCCTCCTATTGGCTTGGTTGAGTATTGTCAAGGGTGATAAGGCCTGACTTTCTGCAAGGGAGATTTTAGAAAGAGGACCTAAGTTTCTCGAGGAAATCTGAGAAGTCTCTGTATAACAACGTTTACCGGTTGTGTCAAGGAAACTTGTGACTTGGCAATGCGGCGGGTCGCGTTAAGGCGAGGCAGCGAGTCTGAACCATTCACTATTTACGATTTACTATTCACCGTTTTGAGTGGTGCCCCCGGCGCGATTCCAACGCGCGACCTTCCGCTTAGGAGGCGGACGCTCTATGCAACTGAGCTACGGGAGCACGAAAAGACAGTGAATAGTAAATGGTGAATAGTAAACGGTAAAGGCAAGAGATCTAGCTTTGGTATTTGATCAATGACCGGACGTCGTAACCTTCAAGTTTCTTTCGGCCGGGCAAAAACTCCAGTTCAACCACAAATACTAACCCAACGACAGTTCCGCCCAGTTGCTCGACCAAATTGCAAACGGCCTTGGCTGTTCCGCCCGTGGCCAAAAGATCATCGGCAATTATTACTTTATGCCCGTTGCCTACAGCGTCGCGATGAATCTCGAGCGTGTCCTGTCCATATTCC
>DATNOG010000221.1:0-23909 GCA_035601415.1 Pyrinomonadaceae bacterium
AGTCCTTAAGTAAATCCGCGGTGACATGTCTTAGTTGTGTTCCGCTATACTTCGAACTGAAACCATGCAAGCTTCTGCTGAACAGTTCAAGGGTGCGCGTCCTGCCGCGGAGACCATTGCGCGCGCCTACGAGTTTGCCGACCTCTCTTCTTATCCAACCAAAGAGCGCTTCCTCATTCGTGCTGCCGATCTTGCATTCTTCTTTTTGATAAAACTGCTTGGTAATACCATTCGCTGGCAAATCGACGGCTGGGAAAACTGGCAAAATGTAACGAGCGATGGTCACATTCCTATTTATACGTTTTGGCACAATCGCGTTTTTCTCTCGACGTATTTCTGGCGCCAGCGCCGCATCGTGGTGATGACGTCGCAGAGTTTTGACGGCGAGTACATCGCGCGCTTTATTCAACGATTCGGTTACGGCGCGGCACGCGGTTCAAGCACGCGCGGCGCTGTTGGTGCTGTCATTGAGATGACACGCCTGATGCGCGCCGGCTGTCCCACAGCTTTCACTATTGATGGTCCAAAAGGTCCACGCTATGTGGCCAAGATGGGCGCAGTGTTGCTTGCCAAAAAGACTGGCCAACCCATTTTGCCTTTCACGATCACGGCAGATCGTTTTTGGGAAGCGAAGAAGAGCTGGGACGGTTTTCAGCTTCCCTATCCGTTCAGCCGCGCGCGGGTGACGATTGCGCCTCCAATTTTTGTTCCTGCTGATGCAGATGAAAATACATTGAATGCGAAACGCGACGAGCTTCAACAGGCGCTGGATAACATTAACGGCGCGGAGAATCGGTAGCCGGTGGGTGTTTATTGGCCGCGGATTAACGTGGATTACACGAATCTGAAAAGAATATTTTTCCGGCTCGTCACTACTGCTTAATCGTATCCACGTTTATCCGCGCAAATCCGCGGCTAATTTTCAGATGAGATAAGTGCCATCGTGCCTCGGGCCGCCAGGCAGCTCACTTTGCTTTATCCGCATCCTTGGTTATCTTAAGCATCTCTTCCAATTTCCCCCATTTTACGATTCCAGAGGAGTAAAGAAATGAAATCAGTTTGTGCCCTCATACTCGGTTTATTTGTCGTCGTTTCAGCTCATGCCCAGGGCCTCAAACCACCCAGGGAAACTGCGTTGGATCGTTTTCTTCGTTATGCAAAGATCGACACACAGTCGGCTGAAGATCAGCCAACAGTTCCCAGCACTAAAAAGCAATTCAACCTTGCCAACTTACTGGCGAAAGAGTTGAAAGAGATTGGCGCGCAGAATGTCCGCGTCAGTGAATTCGGAATCGTTTACGCGATGGCTGGAAATCTGCCAGACAACTCAAAGGTTCCGGTGGTTGGATTTATTTCGCACATGGACACGTCGCCGGCCGTTTCCGGTGAAAACGTCAATCCCACCTTTCACAAAAACTATCAGGGCGGTGATATTGTGTTGCCCAAAGATCCGACGCAAGTGATCACTGTTGCCGGGAGTCCCGTGCTGAAGGAATTGATCGGTGATGACATCATAACGGCCGATGGCACCACGCTGCTTGGGTCTGATGACAAGTCCGGCATTGCAGAAATCTTGGAATTCAATTCGCGGCGAGGTCTGGAAAAAAGTACTGAGACACTGATTAATCTGGTGCAGATCTTCGCTAGCCGATAGCAGGGCGGTAGGAGATTTATAAGCATGTGCACAAGCGCGGCGGCCTCAAAGCGAAACAAGAGTTTCTTGCCTCCGTGCTTGCTCCTCCTTGGCATCTTCTCCGCTATCACCTGTTTTGCTCAGCCAGATGCCCGCATTCAACGAGAGGCACAAGCAACGGTATCGCAACGGAGTGTGACGTTTCATCTGAAAGATCATCCGAACGCAAAATCAGTTGCACTGGCCGGAACCTTCAATAATTGGAACACTCAGAGCACACCTATGATCAGGAAAGGTGCCGATTGGTCAGCGAGTATCAATCTCGCCCCAGGCACCTACCGGTATAAGTTTGTCGTGGATAAAGACCGTTGGACCGTTGATCCGGAGAACTCACAAACTGAGGACGACGGCGAGGGCCACATCAACTCCGTGATTGTGGTCACCGCCAGCGGCCAGTCGTCAACCCTCGGAACCAAACCATCCAAACTCAAGCGGACGTCGTTTCACCGGCGCCTGGACGTCGGAGGCTATAAGCTATACATCAACTGTGAAGGGCGCACCCTCAAAGGAGTTCCTGTGGTGGTCATGGACTCCGGCCTGGGAAACTCATCGGAGAGTTGGCTCGGCATTCAACCGAGAGTTGCGGAGTTTGCGCGCGTCTGTATTTACGACCGCGCGGGCCTGGGTAACAGCGATCCGTCAGTACATACCCAGACCACCTCGCAGATTGTTCTGGACTTACATAACCTGCTGGCTGGAGCAGGCGTTTCGGGCCCGCTGGTGCTTGTCGGTCATTCGCTAGGCGGCATCAACGCTCGCCTATACGCAAGCATGTATCCAAGAGACGTGGTAGGAATGGTGCTGGTTGACTCAGCTCACGAGGAGCAATTCGCGAGAATGGACGCGTTGATTCCCGAAGAGATCAAGAAGCAATTTCCGCCCTACGCGCTTGTGCCGACGGGCAACGAGAAGATCGACTTCACGGAGAACAGCGAGCGGAGAGCCAGGATGGCTGCATGGCACGCAGACATTCCATTGGTCGTTCTAACGGCGGCGAATGCTCAGCCAGGCGGTGAAGGGCCCCTTGCATACTTAGCCCCAAAGTTTGAGCAGATTCGGCAGGAACTTCAGCAGGATCTTGTGCATCGTTCGGCAATGGGCAAACAGATTATCGCTACCAGAAGCGGCCACTTCATCCACCGCGACGAGCCGGAACTGGTTGTGAATGCTATTCGAGAAGTGGTTGATGCGACGCGCAAGCAGAAGTAGAAACCAGGATGTGGGCCCAGTAAACCAAACAATGACTGAGAGGAACAACGAAGATTACCGCAGCGGCTATGTCGCTTTCATCGGCAGACCGAACGCCGGCAAATCGACGTTGCTGAATCAGCTTGTCGGCCAGAAGATTGCGGCGGTTTCCGATAAACCACAGACAACGCGTTTCCGCATTCAAGGGGTAATCACTGAACCGGAAGGTCAAATTGTTTTAGTGGACACGCCCGGCGTTCACCGGCCCGGCTATGAAATGAACCGGCGCATGATGGCGACGGTGCAGGATGCGCTGTTGGGCGTTGACCTTGTTTGCCTGATTCGCGACGCATCCGTTTCCACCGGTAGTGGCGACAAGTTTGTTCTTGAACTGATCCAGCGCTCCAGCAAGCCTGCCCTTCTTCTGCTGAATAAGATAGACAAAATTAAAGACAAGTCCGCGCTGTTGCCGCTAATCGAGTGGTATCGAAACGAATATGACTGGGCCGAGCTGATACCGATCTCAGCATTGCGCGGAAACGCGATTGATGTCTTTCAAAAGGAGATGATCAAACATCTGCCGCCCGGTGAGCCTTTGTTTGGCGAAGATGAGTTGACCGACCAAACAGTGCGCACTATGGTGGCGGAGATCGTGCGCGAAAAAATTCTGCAAACTACTCAGGAAGAAATTCCGTACGTGGCCGCGGTTGTGACGGAGAAATGGGAGGAGGTGCGCGAGGACTTCACCCGCATTCACTGCGCGATTTTCGTCGAGCGAACTTCACAGAAAAAGATCGTGATCGGCAAAGGCGCAGCGCGCTTGAAAGAAATCGGCATCCAGGCGCGACAAGATATCGAGAGTCTGCTCGGGCATCGCGTTCACTTGGAGTTGTTTGTCAAAGTCGAAGATGAGTGGCGAAACAAGCAACACCTGCTCGATGAGATGGGAATTCATTAGACGGACGCTTTTTCGCTCTGTTTAGCCGCATGCCTGCCTCACTGGTCTAATTGAAACGCAGACGCGGCCGACTCCAATTCTGATTTTATGACCAGTCCGAGCGAAGTACACCGAATGTGGCATGTGATCGATGTCGATGTGACACCGGCGGCGCGCGAGGCAGTCGAATATGCGCTGATGGAAGCGGGCGCACTGGGCACGGAAACCAACCAGCGTGAGGATGACCTGTTAACAGTGTCAGCCTACTTCCACGATTCTCCTGAACGAGAACGCGTGAGCACCGCGTTGGCTGAAGCTTTACGGATTTACGATCTGCCAACATCTTCTGCGCGTGAGATGAATCTTCGCGAAGTTCCAGACCAGGATTGGTTGGGCGAATGGAAAAAGAGCTGGCAGCCCGTGGCAGTAGGCAAACGTTTTATTATTGCGCCGCCCTGGGCTGAGATTGCGGACGCGCGCGATCGAATCGTGATTCGCATTGAGCCAGGCATGGCGTTCGGCACTGGCACGCATGAAACAACTCGCTTGTGTCTGGCGGCAATCGAAAACTATTTTGCCGGCGGGAGCTTTCTCGACATCGGAACTGGAACCGGAATACTTGCCATTGCGGCGGCTAAGCTTTTTCCAACTGCGCGCGTAGAAGCAGTCGATAAAGATCCGCAGGCCGTCGAAATTGCCCGGGAAAACGCCCAGTTTAATGGTGTCGCGCATAATATCGAGTTTCGCGTGGGAAGGGCCGAGGACGCCATGGCTTCGGCGGATCTTGTTTGCGCCAATCTAACTGCCGACGTGATTAGTAATTTTATTCCGCAGCTTCTCGGCGCGACCTGCGGACGATTGGTCCTTTCCGGAATTCTCGATACGCAGTTGGAAGCCGTGCGCGCGCGTCTTCATGAGTGCGGCATTTCCGAACCATTAGAAATCATGAGTGACGGCGAATGGATGGCTTTGATCGTGTAGGACAGACATTCTCGTCTGTCCCTTTTTTATATGATAGACAGGCAGGAATGCCTGTCCTACTACAACAATGACTCGTCGCAGATTCTACACACCACCAACCGCTTTCGATGACGAGCAAGACTTTGTAACTCTCATTGCCGACGAAGCGCGTCATCTGCACGAAGTCTTGCGGCTTAAGCCGGGCGACGAGGTCTATGTATTCAATGGTGAAGGAAAAGAATTTCTCAGCCGCATCGACGAAAGTCGCCGCGACACTGCTCGCCTCCAAATAATTCGCGAAGTTGAACCCGCACGTCCCGAATCTCATTTGCAATTAACTCTTGCGCTGGCGCTGCTCAAAAGCGAGAAGTTTGATCTGGTCGTGCAAAAAGCAACCGAACTTGGCGTCACCCGCATAGTGCCGGTAATTACAAAGCACGCTGACATTCGGTTGCGTGACGAATCCGACGCGGCAAAGCGTGTGACGCGCTGGCAGCGAATCGCGATGGAAGCAGCGAAACAATCAGGACGCGCAGTGGTTCCCAACGTCGCAAGTGTGATCACTTTTGATTCGCTTATCGAAACAACGAGCAAAGATGAGCGAAGTAACTGCCTTATGTTCTCTGAGCGTGATGGCCAATCGCTCTTGCAACTAAAGGAAAGCCTCGCGGCGAGTGAACTACCGATCACCGCATTGGTTGGATCGGAAGGTGGTTGGAGTGACGAAGAAATCGCTGCCGCGCGCGCGGCAGGCTGGGCCGTCGTCACGCTGGGCGGGCGAACCCTGCGCGCGGAGACCGCTGCCATCGCCGTAACTGTTCTGCTGCAACATATTTTTGGCGATCTTATTTAGAAAACGATGCCTCCCCTCCGGCTGACTTGCGCGCAGCCCGCCAATGCCCGATAATCCGGTTGATGATTGAGTTGATTCATACAAAGACCGGCCCTGTTCTTTTAAGGAGAGCATAAAGAGTGAAAGCGGAATTGCAGCAATTAGTCGCTCTACAAAAACTGGATACAAGCATAAGAAGACTACAAGAAGAACTGGAAGCGATACCGAAAAGGCGCGCTGAGATCGAAGCAGAATTCGATCAGAGCGCCTTTGAAATTCGAGCGCTGGAAACAAGCCGCGAGGAAGCCCGGCATACGCGCTCCCACCTTGAAACCGAGATTGCGGAACAACGCGCGCGCGCCGAACGTGCCGAGCGAAACTTGATGTCGTCAAAAAAACAGGACGAATACACGGCCGCGATTCGCGAAGCCGACGCCGCACGAAAACAGATTTCTGCGCTTGAGACCAAGGTGCTTGAGCAGATGGAAGCATCTGACAGGGCGGAGGGCTCGCTCACCGAACGCGCTGCTGAAATTGCCTCATTGAATTCCGATCGCGACGCACGTCTGCAGGCCTTTGACGAAGAGACGCGGCTTCAAGCTGAGAAAGTGGCAGCCAGTCGCAGCGAACGCGAGCGATTGATGAGTGCGCTGCCAAAATCCATGGCTTCGCTTTACGGCCGTATCAGCGCGCGCATTCGCGATGGCGTTGCTGTCGCCGAAGCTCGCAACGGCGCGTGCATGGCTTGCTTCATGGCGCTGAGGCCGCAGGCGATGGCCCAGGTGCGCCGCGGCGAAGAAGTTGTTACCTGCGACAACTGCAACCGCATCCTTTACTACGCCCCATCCGACTCAGCCCCAACAACCGCGCCAGTTCAACCAAAAGTCGCCCACACCTAAGGGACTTCCACAAATATGCGAGTGATGGTGACAGGCGGCGCTGGATATATTGGCAGCGTCGTTACCGAGGAGTTGGTGCGAGACGGCCACGGCGTGGTCGTCTATGACAATCTGCAAAAGGGTCATCGCCAGGCTGTGGTTGCGCCTGCTCAGTTTGTGCATGCCGACCTCGCGGACAAGGCAAAACTGGAAGAGACGCTGTCGGCCCATCGTATCGAGGCCGTGATCCACATGGCCGCAGACTCGCTGGTTGGCGAATCGTGTGAACAGCCGGCGAAGTATTATCGCAATAACGTTGTCGCCGGCTTGACGTTGCTTGAGGCGATGCGCGAAACCGGCGTCGGCCAGCTTGTCTTTTCCTCTACCGCAGCCACCTACGGCGAGCCTGAAAAACAGCCCATAGAAGAAACCTATCCTAACCGCCCAACCAATCCCTACGGCGAATCGAAACTCGCGTTTGAGCGCGCACTGCGGTGGTATGACGAGGCGTATGGTCTGCGTTATGGATCGCTGCGCTATTTCAACGCCGCGGGCGCCAGTGAACAGTGTGGCGAAGATCACGAGCCGGAGAGTCACTTGATTCCGATCGCGTTGCAAGTGGCGGCCGGCACGCGTGAGACTATAGAAGTTTATGGCAATGATTACCCAACGCCGGATGGCACCTGCGTGCGCGACTACATTCATGTGATCGATCTGGCGCGCGCGCACATTCTCGCGCTGGCTGCGTTGGGCCAGGGCAGTCGCATTTATAATCTTGGTTGCGCCGGTGATGGTTACAGCGTAAACGAAGTGCTGAAAGCGGCCCGAGACGTAACGAGAAAAGACATTCGCGCAACCGTGGGCGCCAGGCGAGCCGGAGATCCTGCGGTCCTGATTGCCAGCTCAGAAAAAATCAAGCGCGAGCTTGGCTGGAAACCACAATTCCAGGATTTGCGCCTGATCATCGAATCAGCCTGGCGTTGGATGCAGGCCCATCCAAATGGGTACAACGAATGACCAGCCATCGGTGCCGGCTCAAATCCGGTGACCGATGATGTCGAATGTAAAACTCACTTTTCCCCGCACGCGAACCATTCCATGAAATGCCGAAGTGGCCTTCACATTAAAGTCGTCACGGTCGATGCTGAAGTCACCGGTCGCTCTGAGATCGTTACCGGTTACAGTTACCTTTGCGGGAATCACAATCTGACGTGTAACACCGTGCAGCGTCAGGTCGCCGCGAATCTTCAGGTCATACTGATTGCTTCCAACCGTTCGCCCTGACACGGCAGTACTTTTAAACACAATCTCCGGATACTTCGCGGGCTCGAGAACGATTTCGCGCAACTCCTTGTTAATGATCTCTTTTTGCGGCTGAGTGAATACATCGCTCGTTTCGACCATCGAATCCGTTTTTACCGTGAGCCGAAGTGACGAGGCTGTGATTTGTCTCGGATTAAGTTGGGCTTCGCCGCTAAAGTCGCGCGCCGCCACCAGATGCTCGTGACCCTTAAACCAAAGCAGACCGCCACGAAGCCCGTGGGCTATGAATTTGCTGTTGCTGGAATCAAGTTCGAAGCGCTCGGTCGCTAGCGATTGTTGAGTCGAAGCATACAAGTGCGCTGCCGAGGTTGGCGCCGTTGTCCCAAGGAATAAAGCACCGCATAAAACCACCGATAAGACATTAGAAGGTTTGGTGGCTGGTGCCCGCCCAAGCAAACGATCAATCGAATAGCGATTAAGGTCCGCGAGCCACAACAACACGAAGTTCACGAAAGCGTATTGAAGATTGTGGGCAACCGTCGGAGCATCACCCAACATCACGGTGCCAAACGTGAGTGCCAGCAAAAGCAATCCGGACAGCGTTAATGCCAGAGTTGTCAGCAGGCCCAGCAAGAGTAGTAGTCCGATTGTTACTTCTGCAAAAGGCAGAACGTATGCGAAAGGTTGTACTAGCGTTGCGGGAAGCTTGCCGGAAAAGTGTTGATTCATTCCGCCCACAAAATTTCCGAGTCCTCCCATGAACTTGCCGATGCCAAGAAACAGAAAGATTACGCCGAGCGTTGTGCGTAGAAGCGCGTATCCGAGTTCACGATGGCTAGTCATTGGCATTCCTCCAGTGATCAACGCGCCCGCGCACCGCGTAACGACACCGGGGCGCAATAGTTTGTTCGTAAAGGCTTATTTGAGGGTAAAAAGGGGACTGCAAATTAGTTGATGAGTCAGGCTGAGAATTGGAGGTCTAATTTGCAGTTGCGGTTCTAATGTTATTCAAAAGATAATCGATTTGCAAAAGAGTGTGGCTTATCGTCTGCAGGGAAAATTGATAGGGCTGCATTGGAACAAATGGCTAAAACGATTTCGCTTAAACAGTTGACGTTGAAGCGCACGCCGCAAAAGAAAGGGCCGGCCCTTTCAGTCTCAGAATTTCTCCGTTTAAAACAGCCTAAGGGTGATCTAATTATCGACGTGGAAGGGCAACCTGTTTCTGTAACCAGCCTCGATCGCATCTATTGGCCGGACGAAAAAATCACCAAGTTTGAATTGCTTCGTTATTACCTTCAGGTCAGCGCATACATCTTGCCTTTTCTGAAAAACCGGCCCGCAATCCTGCAGCGCTGGCCGCGCGGCATCAAGGCGCCGATGTTTTTTCAGCAGGACCTGGAAAGCGCCCCCGCTTTCATCAAGACAGTCAGACTGACAAATCAGCAGGGCAGAGAACTTGACTACGCGGTTTATACGACGACCGCGTCGCTGCTGCACTTCGTGAACCTCGGAAGTATTGAACAACACCCGTGGCATTCAACGGCTGCGAAACTCGACAAGCCTGACTGGCTCGCCATTGATCTCGATCCGAAAAAAGCGCCGTGGGAAAATGTCTTGCAGGTCGCGGTGGTGTGCAAGCAGGTTTGCGATGAGATTGGTCTGAATGCGTTTCCCAAGACTTCCGGCTCGTCAGGCATACACATCTACCTGCCGCTTACACCGACAAACGATTATGCAAAAGTGGCGGAATTCTCGCGCTTGCTGGCGAGCGAGATCGCCCGGCGCGCGCCGAAGATCGCCACGGTTGAGCGAAGTATCGACAAGCGCAAACGCGATCAGGTTTATGTGGATTGGATGCAGAACGCGCGCGGCAAGAGTTTGGCGGCAGTTTTTACCGCGCGTGCCAAACCCGGCGCGACCGTTTCGATGCCGCTGACGTGGAAACAAATTGAGCAGGGCGTGAAGATTTCTGACTTTACAGTCAAAAATGTTCCTGCCCTGCTCAAGAAGAATGGCGACGCGTGGTCCACTTTTTTCGACCAGCGCCAGAAGCTGAAACTTAAATAGCGCAGCCCCGGGGTCCCCAAGCGGGCAGCCCGCCTGGGGTGGTGATTACTTGATCTTCACGCCTGCCGAGAATCGCAAACCGTCTTCGCGGTGGCCACTACGAAACACCGGCAAGTAGTCAACCTGGATCGCGCGAATATCAACATGCCGCGTTGCCTGAATGTCGAGACCGCCACCAAGCGCCATAGCAAATGCAGTATCGCTGGTGTCCGGGCAAGTGAAATCGTGGTTGCGGAAATTGGCGTGATAGCGACTTACGCCGAACAGCGCATGGGCATACGGAATAAACGGCGAAGAATTACGCCAGTTGAACCGTGGTCCAAACAGTAAGGTGTATCTGGACACGCGCGCATTAAACTGCCGGCCAGTTAGCGCATCGACGAAATTAGTATTCGCGAAGGTCGCCGCGAAGTTTGCCACCAGTCCGATGTTGCGATGCACGTTGGCAACCACTTCTGTGGTGACGCCGTTGTAGGGTATGCGCTTGGAGACGAAATCGGCGCGCTGAGTGCTGCCGTTTGGGTTAATGATGCGCCCGCGCGCATCGAGCCGGTCGGCGCCGTTGTTAGCCCGCTCGTGAGCATAGCCAACAAAGAATTCCCAATCTGAGTAGCCGCTCTGGGCAAAACCCGCTGGGGCACAGACGAGGATAATCGCGAAAAGCAGAAATAGCTTACGCATGGGCGGTAGTCCTCCTTGACAATTTCCCATCAACACGTTGTGGTGATAAGAAAAATAGGAATCCGCACGTGTTTCCGATTTTTCCTGTTGATTACCCGTTTATTTGAAAGGGGCACTCTTTTAACATGCATTCACTGAGACAGGCAAGCGTAAAAGTGGGTGGGGTTTTGGTCAGGCTTTGGCTGACCTGCGCTGTGCTCGCGCTCGTTAGTTCTCAGGCGGCGGCGCAGCAGCCGGCAAGTACCAGATCGCGGGTCACTGGCAGAACTCCGGTGAGCGCGACCGCCAATAAGCCGGCCAACAGCTCGGCGATGACAGACGTCGATAAGCTACTCGCCTTAGGTCAGGACGCTCACCAGGCCGGCCGCCACGACGAAGCAATCGCAGCGTTCAATCGCGTCATGACTTTATCCGCAAACAAACCTGAGACGGCGGCAGTTGCGAGTTACCTGATCGGCAACGTCAACATGGTGCAAAGAAAATTTGGGAACGCGCAGATTGCCTACGAGCGCGCCACCACGCTCAATCCCAATTACGCTGAAGCCTGGAACAGCCTGGGTGAAACGTTAGGTGAATTGAAACAGTTTCCGCGAGCAATAGCAGCTTTCAACAAAGCAGTTGCCTTGGATTCAACTTTGCTGAAAGCAAAGTACAACCAGGCGGTCACCTACGATCGCATGAAGAACTTCCACTACTCGGAATTTGTATTTCGCAATTTGATTAAAAGCAATCCAACTTATTCGCTCGCGTATGACGGTTTGGCCGTCACACTTTCCAAAGCCGGGCGCGTGAAGGAGGCGATTCCGCTTCACGAAAAAGCGATTGCCCTATCGCCTGAGGAACCGTCTTACTATTTCAACTACGCCATCAGCAACCTCATGCTGGGGAACACTGCCAAGGCGCTCGAGCAGCAGGAAAAACTCAAGGCCATCGATCCGGTCATCGCCGATCGTCTGGCCAGCATGATCGTCAAACACCAGATGTGAACTCCTTCGGATGCTTTTGAAATTTTTGGCAGACTTTATTCCTTACTCCGCCGCGCTCTTGCACACAGATCCTTTGCTGCCTCGCGCCAGGTGGAAAACTCAAAGACGAAGCCTGACTCCAGTAGCCGAGTAGGAACGCCTCTTCTGCGGTTTAGATATTAATTCGGTTTCGCTTCCCATCGCGGCCGCGAGCATAGGGCCAAGCTTGGCAGCCGGCATCGCCCGAAAATACGACGGAGTCGAACATTACCCTTAAACCTTGACCTTTCAAAGATAGGTGGTTATTCTTCACGCGTGCGCCAGGGCAAACGCCTTTTCAAGTGATGATTAATCAACCGAACAGCTATCGCTATTATTGGTATTACGGCCCGCTCTCCGTTTGGAGGGACGGTCGGGTGATGGGCTGTCGGCGTGCGCTAATCAGGTAGCACTAAGACAAGTTTCCAACGAACCGGCCATTGGTCCTTCTAACGGGAGGATCGGTGGCCGGTTTATTTTTTGGATGTCTACAAGGTTTTGGAGAGTTCTTTCCGAACCTTCGGATATTTCTTTGGACCATACTCGTCGCGAGGCTTGATTCTCGCGCAAACGGACATGACATCTCTTTTGATGTCACGGCATTTGGATTGCTGAACACCAGGTATCAAAAATCCTTTTGCCGTGCGCGCAGGGACGCCGATTGCCCATCTTTGATGACCCAGGCGGGTCTGTGATCTTAACGAGAGGGCCGTGAATGTTATTAGCCGGCGCGTCAATCTTACTGATCCACTTTCTACGAAGCGGCTCAATTCGAGCGCTGCCGCTGAGACGCCGTTCGCTCTCTTCCAACCAACAGGAGGCATTTATGCGGAAACCAAGTTACAAGCTAGGTGTATTTTTCGTGTTCGCGGCAGTTTTGTTTCTTCTGCCAGGTGCCGTAGCGCGGGCGCAATCGACTTCGACTCTGCAAGGCACCATTACTGACGAAAAGGGCGCAGTCGTTCCTAATGCCACCATAGTAGTGCGCAGCCAGGCGACTGCTCTCGAACGAACCGCTCAAACTGATGAGGCGGGTAATTATCAAGTCGCAGCCTTGCCAGCCGGCTCTTACCATCTCGAAGTCACAGCGCAGGGTTTTGGCACGCAAACAGTCGACAACCTGGCTGTCGAAGTTGCCAGAACCGTTGTCAAGGACTTTCAACTGAAAGTTGGCGACATCTCTCAGCATGTAACTGTTACTGCCGACACTTCGTTAATCGAAACAGCGACGACATCGGTAGGAACGGTTATCAATCAAAGGACGGTCCAGGAAATTCCACTCAACGGCCGCCACTTCGTCGATCTGGGTTTACTAATTCCGGGTTCAGTCACTCCGCCGCAAAACGGCTTTCTTACTGCGCCTCTTCGAGGCCAGGGTTCGTTCGGTTTGGTTACTGCCGGGGGCCGCGAAGACACGGTGAACTTCATGATAAACGGGGTGAATTTGAACGACATGGTGCAGAACCAGATCACGTTTCAACCTTCGATCAATACAGTTCAGGAGTTCAAAGTTGACAACTCAACCTTCAGCGCGGAATACGGTCGGAATTCGGGGGCCATCGCTAATATCGCAACCCGTTCCGGCACGAACGACTACCACGGCGAGCTGTTTGAGTTTCTCCGAAATAGCGCATTGGATTCTCGCAACTTTTTCGAGAGCACTCCCCATCCGGCTCCGTTCAAGCGAAATCAGTTCGGTTTCAACCTGGGCGGCCCAGTTATTTTTCCGCATTTCGGCGAAGGCGGATCGGCTCTGAGTTACAAGGGCAAGAACAAGACCTTCTTCTTCTTCAGCTATGAAGGAACGCGCCAAAGGCAGGGATTGACGATTGCCGGCGTCACCGTTCCAACACTTGCGCAACGAGCGGCGGTCACCGATGCGGTGGTTACCAAATTACTGCCGCTGATTCCACTTCCGAACGTTGGAACTTCCAGTTTTAGCGGCTCGGCCACAGCACCGGTGAACATAGATCAGTGGACCAGCGACGTGAGCCACGCCCTTAATAACAACGACAGGCTGCACGGTTATTACGCCTTTCAGCGCGACCAGCGCGGAGAGCCTACGTTGCAGGGAAACAATGTTCCGGGATTTGGCGACACTCGCCGATCCCACCGTCAGATATTTACGTTAAATGAAACGCACACCTTTGGCTCTGCTCTTGTTAATGAAGCAAGGTTCGGTTTCAACCGCATCCATATCACGTTCAGCCCAAATGCAAAGCTGAATCCAGTCGACTTCGGCATTAAGGACGGCGTCACAGACCCGATTGGATTGCCGCAGATTGGCGTTGGCGGCGGCGGTATCAACATGGGCGGACCGGCCGGCTTTCCCCAGGGACGATCCGACACGACCTTCGTGCTTTCCGATACTCTTAACTATCTGCGCGGCAACCATTCGCTCAAATTCGGCGGCGAATGGCGACGCTTCTATAACAACAACACCAACAGAGACACTGGCACCTTTACTTTCGCTAGTACCACAACTTTTTTGGCGGGAAATGCCAACGGATTCAATGTCACGCTCGGCGATGTTTCGACTGCAATCGCCCAGGGAGCGTTGGGATTGTTCGTCCAGGACAACTACAAAATGCGGCCGAACCTGACGCTCGAGCTCGGCTTGCGTTACGACTGGCTAATGTCGCCGACCGAGCGCTTCAACCGCTTTGTTGATTATGTCCCTCAGACTAACTCGCTCGTTCAGGTTAATAATGGGATCGCGCCCGTCTACCATACAAACTGGAAAAACTTCCAACCGCGCGTCGGCTTCTCGTGGGATCCTTTCAAGAACGGCAAGACTTCCATACGCGGAGCCTATGCGATTCTTACCGATCAACCAGTCACCAATCTCGTAACCGGTAATGCCGCGAATCCACCGTTCGCAACCGCGGTGGCCTTGCCGAATACTGTTCCAACGACTCACCTCTTCGACGCAACGGACCCCGGCCACGCCGTTCCCGGAACTACCGTTTCTCCAAGCTCCTCAGATCCAAAATTCAAGAATGCCTACATTCAGTCGTGGAATCTGAACGTGCAGCGTGAGGTTCGGCCCGGGCTGGCCGTTACCGTCGGATACTTTGGATCGAAAGGAACACACTTGCGGCTTACGCGAAACGTGAATCAGACCTTTTTGAATTCGGCGCTAGTCGCAACCCGGCCCTTTCCAACCCTGTCTGCAAGCAGCCCGATAAAGCCCGGCATTCCGCTGTTGAACATTACTTTCCGCGAGGGCACGGGCGTCTCAAGCTACAACGCTCTATGGGTGACTGCGAACAAACGGTTGTCGCGAGGACTACAATTCAACGCGTCGTACACCTGGTCCAAGTCAATCGACTACAATTCGCAGAGTTCCCAGGCTGTAACCGTGCAAGACAGTTATAACCTCCGGGGCGACCGAGGGCTTTCCGACTTCGACGCACGCCACAGGTTTGTTATCAACGGAATCTACGAGTTGCCGTTTCATAAGAACCAACTTGTTGGTGGCTGGCAGCTTTCATTTATCACGCAATCGCAGAGCGGAAATCCGGTGAATCTCCTGGCTGGAAATGCCGGAGCTATCACGGGAGGAGCTCCGTCCGCAAATGCCAACTCTTTGACAGGACTAGCCACTCTGCGTCCTGACGCAGGGGCCGCTGCTACCGTCCTCGGCACTGCTGCGCCAACTGGAATTGGCGTCCAGTGGTTCCCCAATCTAGTATGTGATCCTCGTCCTAGTGGTTCTTGCCCGGCTGGTTCAGTTGCCATCCTGCCGGTTGCTTTCGTCAGCGGTAAGACCATCTTTCATTTCGGAAACCTCGGGCGCAACGTGATAATCGGTCCAAGGTTCAACAACACCGATTTCTCGGTTATCAAGCGTACGAAGCTTGGTGAGAACAAACTCGTTGAATTCCGCGCGGAGTTCTTCGATCTCTTCAACCACGCAAACTTTGGTCAGCCAGGCCGCGTTGCGCAGGTCGGCAGCACGTCCTTTGGCGTTGTTAACAACACGCGCTTTCCGACCGGTGACTCCGGATCTTCACGGCAAGTGCAGTTCGCTTTGAAGTTCAAATTTTAGGTTGGGCTCATCAGGCCACTTATTGCGCGCACCGGCCAGAAATGGTCGGTGCGTTTTTGTATCCAAACTGCTGCCGTCATTCAAAAATCAATGAGAGCAGCGGTTATTCTTTTGGCTTCGTTATGCGCTTGATGAAGTGATCTAAGGAAAGGCGATCATCTTCTCGTGGCAACAGCAAAATAAACAGCAGTAGGGCGAGACGCGGAATGACGTGCGTATGGAATTCGTAAAGCGGATCTTTCAATAGATGGCCAAAAGTTACTACCACTAAGACAGCGCCCAGCGCGATCAGCGCTTCGCGCGCCCGCAATCCCAGGATTAATAAAGCGCCGGCAATTAATTCGATGAATGGGATCACGGTGCCAGTAAACCATAGGGACCAGACCGGCAAGAACGAATCGGCAAATGGTAGAAAATATTTGCGAGCATGTTCCAACGGGCCCAGGCTAAAGACTTTCCACACGCCTGCCATAAAGAAGATTAATCCGAGCACAAGCCGTGCGAACAAGAGCGCCCAACTTTTTGCCATTCGTTTAGTCTTCTGAAAGTTCAGTCGCCGGAAGGTTGCTCAGTAGCAACTCCAACATTTGTGTTGAGGTGATGGAGTTGACTGGCGTCAATCAGGTTGAGGCCTTTCTCGCGCACATTTGTGAAGCCTGGAAGGATTTCTCCTTCGAATGGTTTCATGCCCGCAGGGTTTCGCTTGTGGCCGGCGAAGTCGAGGTAGAGATGTTTGCGCAACAGGCGTTCAGGCGCTCCGGCGAAACGCGCCAGCGGATACTTGATGACGTTGCCAAACAAACGCTTGCCGAGTTTGCCGTAATAAATTGGAGCGCCCAAACTGAATTTGGCGTTCAGGCTCTTGCGGTTGCCTTTCCAGAATTCCACATTGTATTTCCAGCAGGTAAAGAAAAACTCCCACTGCAGCTCGGTCATGTCGATCATCTTGGCGCTGTCCTTCTTTTGCATGCGCGTATCTTCAAGGGGAACAAAAAATGTGGGCACAAATGTTCCCTTAGCGTCGCGCAAATCGTAGAGCAGGTTGAGCGACTCTTTAACGTCCGTATCAGTTTCACCAGGCAGGCCGATAATGAACGTGCAAAACGGAAACCAGTTATGCCGGTTCAGAATTTCCATTCCCTTCAACACTACATCGCGCCACTGATGTCCTTTGTAAGGATAGGCTTTGCCTTTCATGTAGGTGTTGAAAAGGCGGGCGCTGCCCGTTTCGAGACCGATAATCGGGTCCGCCGCCCGCTGATCCGGATCCGTCGAGTCTCGGTGCTGCACGTGTGAATACGGAACAACATAAGGCGTCAGCCGCTCGATGATGCTCGGGTCTTTAACCACCGGGGCCATGGTGATGTGCGACGTTTGAATCGTCTCGATACCGGGAACGGCAATCAGGCTCTGAAAAAGCTTCTCAAGTGCCGGCGCGTTCGTTTCGAAGTTTGGCAATTGCTCGTAGAGAAACATGTCTTCCGAAGCAATCATGATCTCGGTTGCGCCTTCGCGCGCGTTGACCTTGGCACTCTCGACAATGTGTTCCAGCGGAAACGAGCGGCCCACCTTTGTTGCCGGACCACAGAACTGGCAGCCGCGGCCGCAGCCGCGCGTAATTTCAACGACCCCGAAAGTGGAGCGATGACGCACGACGGGAATTTCTTCAACCGTCGCCTGCATATCTTTGGGAACTTTAATAATTCTTGGCAACGACGGATCGCCGGCCATGATCCGTTTGAAGAGGTCGCTGAAGGCGCGCTCGATCTCGCCGTCGATCAGGTAATCGATTTTGAATTCATCGAGCCGGTTAGCTTTCTCAAGCTGCCAGGCGCCGGGACCACCAACAACAATTTTTGGCCGGTACTTTTTGATTACCGGATGCGTAACGATGCGAATGAATTCATGCGCGTTGAGAGGCATCAGGTTTTCGCCGAAGATTTTCGCGTAGACATCGGTGGCGTAAGAGATGCCGAGCGGATTGTGCGCGTGAATGGCCAACACTTTGGTTTCCGACCCAACGAATTGTTCGAGGTTATCGGTGTAGCAGGTAACGACGTCGTCTTCCGCGTATTCGCGCAGCAGCAGCGTCTCAACCATACGCAGACCGTTGGGCACATACTTCGCGCGGCCGTCGGGCCACGATTCGTTTTCGAAGAAAACTTTGTTGAAGATGCGGTTACTGAATTTATAAGGCACCGTTGCGGACATCATCTGCTGCCAGATGCTGTGGTGCCATTCACTTGCTTCCGTCGATGAAGCCGTTAGGACGATCAGAGGTGAAGACACGGGGCGAGCCCTCCTGCTAAGAATTATGATTATCTTTGAATAAGACCCACCCTGGTTCGTAGGCACTTCGGTTAACCGTGGAACAAACGGTCGGATTCTAGCATCGGCTTCCCGCGTTGCCAACGCATTGTGCTTGTTTCAGGAGGCTCCAGCCGGCAATCCGGCCTACGAGTCACAACGTAAGCAGGAAGCGGCAATCTCTTCCGCAATCTCAACCGCGTCTCTGCCCTCGCAAACAATGCGTTTCTGGGCCAATTCGTAAATCGGGCGGCGCTCGAGGTAGAGCTGATGCGCCTGCTCACGCGAACTGGCCAGCGGTCTGGTTTCGTACCCCGCTTCAATTCCTTTCCAGCACAAGTCGAAAGAAGTATCCAGCCAGACTGTGAGCGCTTCCCGTTTGCCCAACATTCGGCGGTTCTCCGGCATGGTCCAGGCGCCCCCGCCCAGCGCGATTACCCGAGCGCCGTCCTTTCGCAAAACCTCACCTAGTGCATTTGTTTCAATCTCACGAAAGCGATCCTCGCCTTCGGTTTCGATGATCTCCTTGATCGTTCTTTGCTGCTGCGCGGCGATTAGGTCGTCAAGATCCACAAACTCGTAATCTAACCTGGCTGCGAGTGCTCGAGCAATCGTCGTTTTACCCGATGCCATGAAACCCGTAATCGCGATTAGCAGATGAATCATATTATTAAGAATTGCGTCCGATCATCTTTCAACCAACGATTCAAGTACCTCGAAAAAGTTTGGGAATGAAACAGAGACGCACTCGCTGCCAATGATTTCTGATTCTCCTTCAGCCAGCAGCGCCGCCACGCTGAATGCCATGGCGATCCGGTGATCAGCAAACGATTCGAGGGTGGCGCCTTTTAGACGTGCAGCGCCGACCACGCGAAGTCCGTCTTCAAACTCTTCGACTGCCGCACCCATGGCCTTAAGATTTTTTGCGGTGGCGGCGATGCGATCGGTTTCCTTAAAGCGCAGCTCACGCGCGTCGCGAATCATCAGCCCAGCGGAAAGCTGACTGCCAATAACCGCAAGCAAAGGTAATTCGTCGATCAATGCTGCGCTTAATGGCCCACTTATCCTCAGCGATAACTCTTTTTCAATGTTTTCTCGCAAGTTTCCGCTCACGCGAATACTGCCAACCGGTTCGTTTGACTCATCCCTCTTTGAACCAATGTCGATCTCCGCCCCCAATGCTCGCAAGGTATCCAGAAACTGTGTGCGTGTCGGATTAAGTCCTACTCCCTCGATTTCGATTTCGGAATTTGCTAGCAAAGCTGCGGCGGCGATGAAAAACGCGGCGGCCGAAAAATCTCCCGGCACCCTGACATCTCGCGCTGAAAAACTGGCTGGACCAACTACCGCACAGGTCCTCGCTCCGGTTTCGTCGTTGTCACTCCCAATCTCAATCGAGGCGCCAAACCACTGCAACATGCGTTCGGTATGATCGCGTGTTAAGCCGGAGGGTTCGACGATTTCGGTGCGCCCGATTGCGTACAGTCCTGCCAGGAGCACACAACTCTTTACCTGCGCGCTCGGAAGCGGCAACACATAGCTTATCGGCTTTAGAATTCTGTTGCCGGTAATTTGCAAAGGCGGATGACCATCGAGGGAAACAATCTGTGCGCCCATTCTTTCGAGTGGCTCAATGATTCGCTTCATGGGACGCCTTTCCAGCGAATCGTCGCCTGTAAGTATGGTTGGAAAATCCTGCGCCGCGAGCATGCCGGCAAGCAGCCGCATCGTCGTAGCGCTGTTGCCGCAATCGAGCGGGAGCGAGGACGGACGCAAACCCCGAAGACCTTTACCATCAACTGAAATCCGATTTCCCTGTCGTTCAAGCGAAACTCCGAGCCCCCGCAAACATGAGAGCGTTGCAGCGCAATCCTGACTGGGAGAAAAATTTGAGATGTGTGAACTGCCGTTCGCCAACGCGGCGATAAGTGCTGCTCGATGCGATATCGATTTGTCTCCAGGCAGATGGCAGCGGCCACTTATGCGTCGCGCCGGCTTGATTTTCATTAGTCAATATTACCTTGCGAAGTGGTGCACGGCGAAGGTCTAAAGAATAGTTAGGAAAACATTTAGCCGCCCAAAGCGCAGGCGAATTCCGTCTTTGCAAGCTTCTTGACAGGCGATAGCAGAGCGTGTTAAACCCTCGGTCTTCCGGGTAGCTTTTGGAGTTTCACTAATACAGCCCAGGATCCGCACGCGATGGCTCTGGGAGCGGCCATGTCTTTTAATTGTGACTCTTGAGACAACTGAGCTCAGATTGCCCAGCCGCATTGAGGCCGTTTCCGAAGCTGCTGCAGCAGTTGCTGAATTCATGAACCGGCTGGGGATCGACGAAGGAGTGGCCTTCGGCGTGGACATGGCAGTGCGTGAGGCAGTAACAAACGCAGTGCTTCACGGAAATAAACTCGATGAAGCGAAAGTCGTTGATCTAAAGCTGAGAAACTCGCCGGAAGCTTTTGAGATCATTATTCACGACCAGGGGCAGGGATTTAATCCGAACGACATCCCAGATCCGACCCAGGCAGAAAACATTCTGAAAACTTCAGGCCGTGGCATTTTTTTCATGCGAAATTTCATGGACCTGGTTGATTGGTCGGCAGATCCAAAAGGTGGAACCATCGTGCGCATGATGAAGAAACGTTAGAATTTTTTTTGAGTTGTGATTTTCGATTTTCGATAATCTGAGTACTCCGCAGACTTGATTGGGCCGAAGGCAGCGCTCGACAGCGAAAATCTGAAATCAAAAATCGCAAATCCGCTTAAGGAGATCGCAGCAATGGCAGAACTAAACATTTCGGAACGCCAGGCCGGTGACGTAACGGTTTTGGATATGGACGGCAAAATCACGATCGGCGAAGGTAGCGTGGCGCTGCGTACTGTTGTGCGCCGCCTGCTTGAAGAAGACAAGAAAAAGATTCTCCTGAATCTGGCGCGGGTCGGCTACATCGATTCGAGCGGCATTGGTGAATTGGTCTCCAGCTATACTGCGATTAACAAGGATGGCGGCCAGTTGAAGCTGCTTAATCTGACGCAGAAGCTTCAGGACTTGCTGACAATTACAAAGTTGCTTACGGTCTTTGACGTTTACGATACCGAGCCTGAGGCATTAAGTAGTTTTAAGTAAACGCGGCAGTTTCTTTACAAAGGGAGATAAGACATGGCAGAACTCGAAGTCAATGAAAGACGGGCAGGCGATGTCACCATACTCGATATGAGCGGAGCGGTGCGCATGGGCGAAGGCAGCATCGAGTTGCGCAACGCCATACGCGGCCTGGTTGACGGCGGCAAAAAGAAAATTCTGCTGAACCTGAGAGGCGTAAAAAACGTCGACTCAAGCGGCATCGGGGAATTAATTGCAAACTATACGACCGTCAGCCGCGACGGCGGGCAACTTAAGCTCTTGAATCTGACAGAAAAGATTCAAAACCTCCTGGTCATCACCAAGCTGCTGACTGTCTTTGACGCTTACGATAATGAAGCGGAGGCGCTGAATAGCTTCAAATAAGTACGACAGGCATTCCTGCCTGTCGCTGTAAGGAGGGACAGGCAAGAATGCCTGTCCTACCAGATGTTTCGTTCTACCTTTCGCCGTTTGCTTGCGCTGGACGATCCGCCTGAGCGAACGGCGCTTGCTTTTTCAATTGGAGTTTTTATTGCCTTCTCGCCACTGCTCGGCCTGCACACAATCCTGGCTACACTGATTGCATTTCTTTTTCGCTTCAACAAGATCGCCGTCTACGCCGGAACCTTCATAAACAATCCATTCCTCACGCTGGTTCCCATCATTATTTCATCTTATGCCATCGGCGCCTTTCTGCTTGGCCGGCCTCTGCTAATTCCCACTCAAGGGTTGGCGCTACTCGAAGAACCACGCCTGTTGACTGGCGATTATTATCGCAAGTTGTTTCATGAGAGCTGGTACATCGTTTTGCCATTCAGCATTGGCGGTACGGTGCTATCCGTCGTTTGTTCGCTCATTGCTTATCCGGTAACATCTTCGCTATTGCGAGCGCGGAAGCGCACCAGTAAACCGGTGAGCCCCTGAAACTTCGTGCGTCCTGGCATCTGTTTCGCATCCGCATAGCATCTCTGGAATCTCCCAAAGCAAAACAGCAAAGCCGTTATTGGCGTCAGTGTCCCCATGAAAAAGATTGTCTTGTCCATTACCTCATTGATTCTGTTGTGCGTCGCGAGCATGGCGCAACCAAAGCCCGTTCCCACTTCTTCTCCGCAGCCAACACCACGCGCGCCATCGTCGCAGCGGCAGCCCGCCTCGTTTGACTTGACAACGTATGGAGTCAGTTTTGCTGTCGAGCCGCGATTAATCATCATGATGGCGGCGCTCGAAGCCGCCGGGTTTGAAGCTACGTCCTCAGTTGCCGGGACTACCCTATTTCGAGCGCAAGTGCGAAACGAGCTTTCCACACTTGATCCCGACCTGCGCGCTCGTTTGCATACATTTTATGAACGCAACAAGTTACCGGCGCCGGCCACGCCGGCAGACCAGGCCGCGCGCTACGTTTCACTGGCGCTGGCGCTTGGACCACCGCCTTTGCTCGAAGCGCCCGAACGCTCGGAACAACTGCCCGGGAGTTTGCTTGAGGTGCTCGACTTTGCTCCGCTGGTGCGCGAGTTTTATCGCCGCTCGGGCATCGATGAAAAACTGACTGCTTACACTCGCGCTTATCAAGCGGAAGGCGATCGGTTGCGCCAACCTACGGCCGATATGGTCCAGTCGGTGTTGTCTTATTTGCACACCCGGCCAATCACAGTTGCGACCGAGCGCGTGCCGGTAAAAGCGCCCTCCACGAAAAAGAAGAACCAAGAGCGCCTCTATACCACTCGCCAGCACGAGCGCCACTTCTTTATTGTTCCCGACTTGCTGGGCGTACCGGGCGCGATTAACTTTCGGGTAATCGCCGACGATTATTACGCCGTCGTTCCGGAAGGAACTGATCCTACCTCGTCGGAGCTGCGACGTGGTTATCTGCAATATGTGATTGATCCGATGGTCCTCAAGTTTAATCGGCAGATTGCCGACCGGCGCGAGCAGATCAAGCAAGTGCTGGCGGAACGAGAAAAAGCAGGCGCATCAGTAAGTCCCGACGTCTTTCTTTCTGTTTCACGCTCGCTGGTCGCGGGCGCCGATGCCCGGTTTGATGAATACCGAAAAACTGAACGAGTGACGTTAGATGCTCGCGCCAAACTCGCTGACGCCAAAGATGACGCTGCGCGTCAGGCAATTGTAAAAGAGACTCAAGCAACCCTTGCAGCAATCCAGGATGAGGCGATTGCGCGGCTGGCTGATGATTATGAACGCGGCGCCGTGCTGGCGTTCTCCTTTGCCCAGCAGTTCAAAGACATCGAAAGCTCCGGTTTCGATATTGGCAACTTTCTTCCAGACATGATCTCTTTATTCGATCCGGCACGTGAAGCGAACCGGCTGACCGAAGTCGCTGAAGCGCGGAAGCGCGCCCTGGCTGCGCGCCAGGCTCGGCTTTCAGCACGAGCCGCAGAGATTGAGCCGCCTGTCTACTCCGAAGCTGAAGCGTTAAGGGCTGCAGCACTGGTCAAACAACTGGGCCAGATCGAACAGATACTACAAGCGAAAGACTACGGAACCGCCGAGGCCCGTTTGAAAGCGTTGCTGCAAGATTATTCGCGCGAGCCGCGCATCTTTTTCGCACTTGCTCAAACTTCCAGCGTTGCCGCTGCTGATGCCACTGATGAAGAGGTGCAGGCGCAACGACTCAAGGCCGCGCTGACGAACTATCGACTGGCGATTGAGGCCGCATCGCCAGAAACAGACCGCGCGCTGATCTCACGCGCGCATGTGGCCATGGGCCGGATCTATTCGTTTCTCGAGAACAACTCAGAAGCAGCAAAGGAATTTGACGAAGCGATCAGAATAGGCGAGGTCGCGGGCGGCGCTTATCGCGAAGCGCTGGAAGGCAAAAGCAAACTACCGAAATAAGTAGGACAGGCATTCCTGCCTGTCCTTTTTCAACCACCGTTAGAACAATTTGTGCCTACAATACAGGGACA
>DATNOG010000222.1:0-9493 GCA_035601415.1 Pyrinomonadaceae bacterium
TGTTAGCTTGCGGGTTCAATCTCACGGGGACAAACTCGATTGCCTGTCTGTCCCTAACTACTCTGGAGCGGGCGACGAGATTCGAACTCGCGACCCTCAGCTTGGAAGGCTGATGCTCTACCAACTGAGCTACACCCGCCCAACAAATTTCGAATTTCGGGTGGCCTTTTCAATCCGAAATCCGCATTCCGAAATCCGCAAATCCTCAGATGGTGCAGGGGGTAGGATTCGAACCTACGTAAGGCGTTAGCCTGCCGGGTTTACAGCCCGGTGCCATTAACCACTCGACCACCCCTGCATCTACTGTCAAGTGCTTAGTGGAGCCGGCGAAGGGACTTGAACCCCCGACCCTCTGATTACAAATCAGATGCTCTACCAACTGAGCTACGCCGGCCCGCTATAGAGTACAAATAGCGCATTCCGACAAAATGCGGATACTACCAACCCGCTTACGAAAACGCAAGTCGCACTCAGGATTACAGATATCCTAACACTTGTGAGAGGAAAAGAATGAACTGTGGCATCTAAAAATTGGCACTCGTTACCTCAAAACCTCAGCCTAACTCTACGAATTACAAACGCGTCGCGCGCTTGAACCGAGCCCCGGATTTAGAGTTTAGGCTAACTGTTGACGCGATATGACCGCGCGATAAAACGAGCGGAAGTAACCATACATAGATAGACAGGCTGAGATCACTACCAACCAAAGCATCGCTCTACCGGCAGTGTATAAAAGCACCTGCCAATCATTTCCGGTTACCACTCCAACGCCAAACAGGTGTTGCCACGCCGTCTGTAATTCGGGAACATACCAAAACTTGATCGCTGGAAACGGTTTGCCGAAATTTGCAACCGGGGGTCTTCCGGCAACGCTCGAGACAATCAATAATGCGACTGTCAGTACCTGGACCAGCATCTTGAATTTCCCCATTTTCGATGCGGAAATCACCAACCCATCTGCGGCTGCGATGGAGCGCAAGCCCGTCACTGCAAACTCACGACCAATAATAATCACGACGGCCCACGCCGGCGCTAACTGATTCTCGACCAATGAAATCAGCGCCGCTGAAATCAGCAACTTATCGGCGATGGGATCAAGCAATTGACCCAGGCGAGTTACCTGCTGGCGGCTGCGCGCGAAATGTCCGTCCAAATAGTCGGTCAACGCCGCGCCCAGAAAAAGCACTACGCCAAAAATGTGACGAGGTACGCCAAAGCTCTCCGAAAACGGTGTCAACAAAACGACGACGAGTATGGGAACGATAAAGATGCGCAGGAGCGTCAGAGCATTTGGCAGGTTCACAGTCTATAGCCTTGCAGACGAGCCGTCGAAACTTCGGATGGCGATTGCTTTGCAGTGTAGAGTGCGTCTAAAAACACTGTCAAGACGCACTGACTGTCAACTTGCCGTTCAACTTTTCGTGGGCTAAAATTCATGATTCGCTACTCGCCGAAATTCGCGTCCGTGGCGGGTCGGAATACCAATCGTCCCATGGCAATCGATCTCATCACAGTCCGAGGCGCCCGCCAGCACAACCTCAAAAACATCAATGTAGAGATACCCCGCGACCGCTTCACAGTAATCACTGGCCTGTCCGGCTCGGGCAAATCTTCGCTGGCGTTCGACACGATTTACGCTGAAGGGCAACGTCGCTACGTCGAGTCTTTGTCCGCCTACGCCCGTCAATTTCTGGATCAATTGGAAAAGCCTGACGTAGATTCGGTTGATGGACTCTCTCCCGCCATCTCAATCGAACAAAAGACTGTCTCTCGCAGCCCGCGCTCGACGGTAGGCACCGTCACCGAGATTTACGACTACATGCGCCTGCTGTTTTCTTCAATTGGCCTGCCACATTGTCACAAGTGTGGCGCGGCAATCACGCGGCAAAGTGTCGAACAAATTGTTCAGAACGTCCTTGGTCTGACTGAAGGCGAACGCGTAATGATTCTCGCCCCGATAGTGCGCGGACGAAAGGGTGAGTTCAAGAAAGAACTCGAGAAACTCGCTAAGGACGGCTTCCTGCGGGCGCGCGTTGATGGCGAACTGCTATCGCTTGATGAGGAGATCAAGCTCGACAAGCGCCGCAATCATTCGATAGAAGCAGTTGTCGATCGCCTTTTGATCAAGCCTGGTATTAATGAGCGCCTTACGGAGTCCGTTCGAACAGCCCTCAAACTGACCGGCGGTGCGGTGCTGGTATCTGTCGTCGACGGCGAAGAAAAACTTTATTCGGAAAAGATGGCCTGCGTGATTTGCGGCATCAACGTGCCGCCGCTCGAGCCGCGTTCGTTTTCTTTCAACTCGGCTTACGGCGCCTGCAAGCGTTGTCATGGTTTGGGCACCGTACTTGAAGTCGACGCCGCCAAACTGATTGCCGACGCAAACGTCGCTGCCGATAAACTCACCTTCATGGGCCAGGCGGATCGTCAGGGCTCGGCATATTTGAAGAGTGCACTGCAGGCCGTTGCCAAACATTACGGCGGCGACTTGAAAAAGTCATTCGCCGAACTTCCAAAAGAAGTCACCGAAGGATTCTTGCGTGGCGTCGCCGGTGAGTTAACTTTCCGCCAGGGACTTTACTCCTATCAAAATCCCTGGAAGGGCGCGGTGCGTTGGCTGCACGATCGTTTGCATGAAGCGCCTTCGGAAAAAATAACCGCTGCGCTTGAAGAACTTGTATCGCCGGTGGTTTGTCCGGACTGTAAAGGCAAGCGGCTGCGATCTGATTCACTGTCCGTGCGACTGGGCGGGCGCGGCATTGCCGAGTACACGGCCTTGCCTATTGAAGCTGCGGTTCCGGCCTTCGAAGCGATCAAACTCAACTCGCGCGAGGAACAAATAGCCGGTCAAATACTGCGCGAGATCAGGAATCGTTTGCGTTTCCTGGAGACCGTGGGGCTTGGTTATTTAACTCTGGATCGCTCTTCCGCGACGTTGTCGGGCGGTGAAGGCCAGCGCATTCGCCTGGCCACCCAAATAGGCTCGCAACTTCGTGGCGTACTTTACGTGCTCGACGAACCATCGATCGGCTTGCATCCGCGTGATAACCAAAAACTGCTCGACACCTTGACCGCATTGCGCGATCTCGGCAACACCGTGCTCGTAGTCGAACATGATGAGGAAACGATCCGGCGCGCCGACTATGTAGTCGATCTTGGACCAGGCGCCGGCGCGCACGGTGGTGAACTCGTTGCGTTTGGTACGGCTGACGATGTGGCAAACAATCCGCGTTCGATCACCGGTCTTTATATTCGCGGCGTGCAGAAGATCGAAGTGCCAACCCACAGGCGAGCTGCAAACGGAAAATATCTGACGGTGCACGAAGCGCGCGCCAATAACCTCAAAGACATAGATGTCTCGTTTCCGCTTGGCTTGTTGACGGTGATCACCGGCGTCTCTGGTTCCGGCAAATCTACCTTAATCGGAGAAATTCTTTATCCCGCATTGGCACGCCATCTTTATGGTTCGCTTACGCAGCCGGGAGCCTGCGCGGCAGTAGAAGGTCTCGAGCACGTTGATAAAGTGATCGAGATTGACCAGTCGCCTATTGGTCGCACGCCGCGTTCAAACCCGGCGACGTATACGGGACTCTTCACGCCGCTCAGAGAGCTCTACGCGATGCTGCCTGAATCGCGTGAACGTGGTTACAAGGCCGGACGGTTTTCTTTTAACGTTCGGGGTGGCCGTTGCGAAGCCTGTGAAGGCGACGGCATGAAGCGCATCGAGATGAACTTTCTGCCGGACGTTTATGTGCTTTGCGACGTCTGTCGCGGCGCTCGTTACAACCGCGAAACGCTTTCAGTTAAGTACAAGGGAAAATCTATTGCCGAGTTGCTCGACACGACAGTCGAAGAAGCCTTGCCAATCCTGGAAAACGTTCCGCAGATTCAACAGAAACTACAGACGCTACTTGATGTTGGCTTGGGATATTTGAAACTGGGCCAGTCAGCGACGACGCTATCAGGCGGCGAAGCGCAGCGCATCAAGTTGGCGAAAGAACTTTCCAAGCGCGCGACGGGACGCACCGTCTATATGCTCGACGAACCGACCACCGGACTGCATTTCGCTGACGTTCACAAACTGCTGGACGTATTGCAGCGGCTCGTGTCACTGGGCAATACCATCATCGTCATTGAGCACAATCTCGACGTTATCAAATCAGCAGACTACATCATTGATCTTGGACCAGAAGGCGGGGAACACGGCGGCCGGGTGGTAGTCGCCGGGACACCCGAAGACGTTGCACGCTCGCGCCGTTCGCACACCGGACATGCACTACGGCCGCTGCTCAACGGCCGCCTGGCAAAGAATGGCAACGGGCAGAGGCTAGGGAAGGCGCTGCTCGCGTCGGACTCCTAGAATATGATTAAAGTGAATCAAATCTCATCCTCCCTGACTGCCAGCATACTTGGCCTCTCTGCTCATATCGCTGTTTGCAACGGTGTTCGGCCAAGAAAAGAACCTTGAGGTAATTCGAGCTGACGATCTGCAAGTTTCAAAGGTCGTCATAAAATCAAAACCTAAACCACATTATCCAAAGCTAGCGCACAAGCAACATATTGGCGCGACAATTGTGCTGCGCGCAATTTTTAGAGCATCGGGAAAAGTTACCGACGTCAAATTTAGTAAGGTGATGCCCGCTGATCTATCGGATGACCTCGTCTCTGCATTTACCGAAGAGTGTATGAAGGTGGCGCCTAAAATAAAGTTTAAGCCCGCAACGAAGAACGGTCATCCAGTATCAATGTACGTACAACTTGAATACGCTTTTTATCCGGACTAGGTGCCTGCGAAGATTAGTCCTCTTTACAAAAATCCGTCTCCTCTCTGAACGCTCAATAACAGTCACTAATTCTGGTCGCAAGACCGGAACATCGCGTAGAGTTCTAGGTGCGCCACGCGTTAGCGTTGCTGAGTTTGTTACAATATGACCAAATGCAGAAGGTCAAGAGAGTTTTCAAGTCATTCGCTGAGGCCGACAAGGCCAACAAAGAATTTATGGCGTCCCTGTCTGCCACTCAGCGTTTGGATATGCTGCTGACGCTTATTAGTCAAAACAAATCTAACAACCATGACGAAGCTGGATCCGGACTTAAGAGAGTTTATCGAGTTATTAAACGCTCGTGAGGTTCGTTATGTCATCGTAGGCGCTATTGCCTTGGGCTATCACGGTCGTCCCCGATACACCGGAGATATCGATTTTTTTGTTGAAGCCTCTGAACGGAATGCCGCGCTGCTCACGGAGGTTTTAGATCAGTTCGGGTTCGCTAATGTCGGAATCGATGAAGAAGATTTCACGGCCTTAGGCCAGGTTGTTCAGCTCGGGGTTGAGCCTCATCGAATGGATCTGATGACATCAATATCCGGCGTCGCTTTCGAAGAAGCTTGGGATAGTCGAGAATATGGCGACCTTGATGGTATACAGGTCCCATTCATCTCCAAAGAATTGTTGAAGCGCAATAAAAGGGCCGTTGGCCGTACCCAGGATCTAGCAGATCTCGATTACCTGTAAGAGGAGCAAAACTTGTCTAGTGCGTACGGTGATGACGTTAGGCCACTTGAGTTGGATAAGGTGCAAACCTACCCGCTCTCCTCGCGTGCCAGCAAGGTTTCACTTGATGACTTTGCGACCGTCCTCAACGAAGAGTCATCAACGAAGGATTTTCTCGCCAGCCTGCCAAACATTCTCGCGGTCCAAAGTTTAAGAAAACTTGCCTTGCGCGTGCACCGCGCACGTGAGTTACAAAAACCAATTATCTGGGGCATTGGCGGTCATGTAATCAAAACCGGCTTGGCGCCAATCATTATCGATCTCATGAAACGCGGGTTTGTCACTGCCATCGCGGCCAACGGCTCGGTGCTGGTCCATGACGCAGAAATCGCGATGGTCGGCTCAACTTCCGAAGACGTTGATGCGACGCTCGGGGAAGGTGTTTTCGGCGGCGCAGATGAGACCGGGAAATTGATAAATCGCGCGGCGCGTGAAGGCGCACGCGACAATATTGGCTTGGGCGAAGCAGTGGGCCGTACTTTAGTTGGTCAGACACCGAAGCATGCAAACCACTCACTGCTCTGTGCGGCTTATGAGTCGAAAGTTCCGTTCACTGCGCACGTCACCATCGGCGGTGATATCGCGCATTTTCATCCTGAAGCTGATGGTGCTGCGCTCGGCTCAACGACGCACACCGATTTTCGTTTGCTTGCTGAACTAGTAAGGCGCATGAACGGCGGCGGCGTTTACTTGAACATCGGATCGGCAGTAGTGCTGCCGGAAGTTTTTCTGAAGTGCGTAACGCTGGTAAGAAATTTGGGGCACGAGCTAAACGACATAACGACCGCCAACTTCGACTTCATCCAATCCTATCGTCCGCTAACAAATGTTGTGCGCCGGCCCACGGCTGACGGCGCGGGGCAAGGCTATTCGATCACCGGCCATCACGAACTCACCATTCCTTTGCTCGCCGCCGAACTCATTTGCGGCCATGAAGCGCAGTAAACCCCATTTCTTAACTATTAGTTCGCTTCAGAATCTCAGCGTGTAGTTTAGCCGCAGGTTGCGGCCAATCTCCGGCGCAATATCCTTGATGAACGACAAGTGATTGCGATACAGCCGATCCGTCAAGTTGTAGCCACTGAGCGTAAAGACGTGAGCGGTCCGTGAGTTCACGATGGTGTAGGAAGCGTTGAGGTTAACAACCGCGTAACCCGCGGTTGGCGATTCGTTCCGGAATACGCGGTCCTGCCGCCGCGCCAAAACCAATTCCGGTCGCACACTGAGCGCATTGAAACGCCAGTCAACTCCCAGCGTACTGCGAAGCGGCGGAATGCGGGGCAGCGGCTGTCGGAGTTCAGTCAAATCTGCACACACGTAGTCCACCTTTCCATTCAACCACACGTTGGGAACAAGACGCGCTTCTACGCTTGCCTCGGCGCCGACATATCTGCTTCTGCTTTGTGCGTAATCAACAATTGGCAGATGCGAGGCCGGATCTGTTACACCCGTGAAGGAAGTAAAAACAAAGTTGCTGAAGTTGTAGTAATAGACACTGCTCTCCAATCGCAGACGTTGGCTGTGGTGGCGTAGCGAAAAATCAATTCCGTCTCCTTGCTCGGCCTTCAAGTTTGGATTGCCAATATCAAAAACCAGAATGCCCGGATGCGGTCCGTTGTTATAGAGCTCCTCGAGCGCGGGAGCGCGAAACGAGTGCTGATAATTAGCCACAAACGAGCCGCCGTTCCAAAGGGCGAGGCGCATCCCGGCGCTGCCGGAGAAACCCAAAAAGTTGCGCTTGCGAAAATTTCCTTCCGGACTATAGCCATTCTGCTCAACGCGTCCGCCGAACTGAAAACCAACGCGTTCATAGTCAACTCGCTCTAAGCCGTAAACAGCAAAAGACCGCTGCCGGGTGTGCGGCGCGGGCGCTTCGGCTCCAACTGATTCGTAGTCACGCGTAAAACCCGAGAATCCAAAGGTGCCGGATACATTCCCATACCGGCGGTGATTAAAGTTGGCGCGGTAATTCAAGTTTTTATTAGTTGCAACTGAATCGAGTTCAGTTACATTTTCATCCGATTCAAACTCAAACTCGCGATTCAGATAATCGTTGTAGCTGAGGGCAAAGTCGCCACTTTCCAGGAGGCCATTCAGTTCGCGAAAGCCACCCTTCAACTCATAGCTGTTGCGGCGCATTCTCAAATACTCAAGATCGATCTCATCAGCGGCGACCGGAATGCCATAACGGCGCCGATCGTAAGCGTAACTAAACGACAGCCAGCCCTTGCCGGGGAACCAGCCGACGCCGCCGCTAAAATTGCCGCTGCGCGCATAGGAATTCAACACCGTACCCAGCGGCGTGCGATAGTCGTCTGTTTTCTGTGCTCCGCTGCTGCCGAAAATCAAAAAGTTTTTGAATCCAAATTTGAATCCGGCGCTGCCACCCGCTTGCCAGTTGTTCGTTCCCCCAAACGTGGTCAAATAACCCGACAGGCCTGGTTGATAAACGTCATTTGTAGAAATCCCGTTGACCACTCCGCCAATTGCGTTACTGCCGTAGAGTAATGTTGCGGGACCCTTAACGATTTCGACGCGGTCAAGGGACAACACATCAATTGGTTCAACTTCATCGCCCGATTGCGAAGCGATGCCGCCCACGCGCAAACCGTCTTGTAGCACCAGGACGCGATCACCATCGAAGCCACGAATCACCGGACGGCCAGAACCGGGACCAAAACTGCGCTTGGCAACGCCGAGTTGATATTCCAGCGCTTCGCCGATGGATGCAGGATTTCTTTGCGCCAGCTCCAGGGCGCCTATTGAAGTAACTGCCTGGTAAGAAGAATTGACGGCTTCGGCCGAACCCGTTGCAGTGACCGTTACCTGTTCGCTCACCGGCGCCAGGGTCAAGGTGAAATTAATTGTCTGCTCACCACTCGTCACCTCAACTTGCCTGACAACGTCGGCCACGCGATCAAGATGCGCGATGATTTGGTACTTACCCGCAGTGACGTTATTGAAGACGAAAGCGCCATGTTCGTCCGTCCCCACCGATCGTTTTAACTCAGCGATGGTGATTATGGCGTTGCGCGCCGCGACACCCGACGGCTCGAGCAAGACAGTTCCGCGAATAGTTCCCACACTGCCGGGCGTTTGAGCTGGGGTTACCGCTTGAGCAAAAGCGCCGCTCACACTCATAACAAAGCAATAAATAAGAGCCGGAATCGATCGTGCAAACATATTCGTATCCTTGAGATGAAGTCTCAGCTCTACTGAAATTGAAAATCGTTTTCATTTTCAACCAGGCTCTTTTGATTTGTCAAGGGTTGACTGGGATCTGTTACTGCCGGTCGGGCCAAGATGGCTTAAGAAGCAGTGGCGCGTTGTTGCTGTTAGGCCGGTGAGCACATCCCGGCGAACATCTTTTAGGACCGACGAGCTGGATGGTCCAATAATTTGTCGGCCGTGAAAGTGCGTAGTCAAAATTTCTTCCCGACAAATTCGGCCTTCTTAAATCGGCCTTTCTGAGTAAGTTATCGATCGAGTTAGGTGCATTACGATAAACAAAGTTCGTAAGTTATAATCCGGGAACTCCAGGAACAAACAAGGACGCCAAAACAAGGGGAACCATGCAGCCTGAGAAACTAGCTCGTTTCAAAACAATATTGCTCGCAGCACTGCAACAGCACACTGAACACGTGCGCGATGATCAGGCCGCGGCGCTCGAACTATCCGACGACGGCGTCAAGGACACCGTCGATCTTTCATTGATGGATGTGAATAAAGAAATGGCGCTGCGTTTGGGAGAACGTGAATCTCAAATGATCGCCGACATCGATCAGGCACTTTTGAGAATTGAAGAGGGTTCTTATGGTAAGTGTGCTCGCTGCGGTAAATTGATCGATGAGCGTCGCCTCGAAGCTCTGCCTACTGCCCGCTATGACGCCGCCTGTCAGGAAATAATTGAACGTGCCAATGGTGAAGACGAACATTCAACC
>DATNOG010000223.1:0-21753 GCA_035601415.1 Pyrinomonadaceae bacterium
GTAGCCGTTGCGTTCCTCCTGAATGACGCGCATGGCTTCGCGGCGAATCACTTCGGGAGTCGGCAGATCCGGTTCGCCCAAACCAAAACTGATGTCGCCGGGTTTCGCCCGATCCGTGATCTGTCGAATCGGGCTCTTCTCAATTCCGCTCAAAAATGCTGGTGGCTGAAATGGTTTCAACTAAATAAGGCCTTCCGGGTAGGACGGATTTGTCGGCTCCGCCGTGAATGCGAATTTTATTTGACCTCAACGCAGATAGTCTTCCAATTGCACCGAAGCATCAGTTTTCTCATCGCGATACTTCACGATCACTGGCGCGTAGAGCGACAATCCCCAGGCCTTTCCCGCTTCGCTGCGCACGTTGCGCGCGCCGGGCACGATTACTGCGCCCGCCGGTATTTCCAGCGGCGCCTCGGCGGTGCGTTGATAAATCTTTTCGCGCACCAGATCGTAAACCGGAGTTGAGCCGGTGAGAATTGTTCCCGCGGCCAGCACGGCACGCTCGCGCACAATCGTTCCTTCATAAACACCGCAACCACCACCAACCAAAACATCGTCTTCAATAATTACCGGCACAGCGCCCACTGGTTCCAATACGCCACCTATTTGCGCCGCCGCGGACAGGTGCACTCGCTTGCCGATTTGCGCGCATGATCCGACCAGCGCGTGGCTGTCGATCATCGTGCCTTCATCGACGTAAGCTCCCACGTTCACATACATCGGCGGCATACAGACAACACCCGATGCTATGTAAGCGCCTTCGCGTATGCTCGAGCCGCCGGGCACGATGCGGATGTTTTCGTTAAGAGTCGTCGGCCGCGTACGATAGGTTTCTTTGTCGAAGAAGCGGAGCACTGACGACGCAGACATGTCCACCAATTGGCCCATGCGAAAGCCGAGCAGTATTCCCTGCTTCACCCAGGAATTAACATTCCAGGTTCCGTCCGGCGCCCGCTCGGCCGCGCGCACCTCGCCGCGATTCAAGGCAAGCTTGAATTCATCAAACAGCCAGCGATCTTCTGAACCGAAGCCGCCGCCGGCCCGCGCGCTCAGCGCTTCAATCTCTTCACGAAGTTGCATGCGACGCTTCTTTCAAAAGACCAAGCTCTGACATAACGTCGCGCAAACGCGCGCGGCTGCTTTCCTGAATCGGCACCAACGGCAAACGAAAGTTCTCGCCAATCAAGTTCATCATTGCGAGTCCGGCTTTCACCGGTCCTGGGCTCGACTCAATAAAATTCGTCTCCATCAACGGCAACAGTCGATAGTGTAGCTCGCGTGCTTCATCCCACTTTCCGGCCAGCGCCAGATCGACCAGGCGCGACATCAGTTCCGGCGCCTGATTCGAAGCGACTGAGATCAAGCCGTCGCCACCCAGCGCAATTAAAGCGAAGGTGATGGCATCATCTCCTGATAGAACACAAAACCCTTCAGGCCGCCCGCGCAGAATTTCCATAATCTGCGACAAGTTGCCTGACGCTTCTTTTACCGCGACGATATTTTCGCAATCGCGCGCGAGCTTTAATGTCGTATCGGCCGCGATGTTGCACGAGGTACGACCCGGCACGTTGTAAATGACGATTGGGAGATCGACCGCTTTAGCAATCGCGCGAAAGTGGGCATAGAGACCGTGCTGCGTCGGCTTGTTATAAAATGGAGCAACGACCAGCACTGCGTCGGCACCAAGACGTTGTGCGATTTTGGAGTTCTCAATCGCAGCCGCGGTTGAGTTGCTGCCAGTGCCGGCGATCACTTTCGCACGGCCTTGCGCCAACTCAATCGCGCGGCTAATGACGCGCTGGTCCTCCTCTTCGGTCATCGTCGCGCTTTCGCCGGTGGTGCCGCACGGCACCAGCAATCGCACACCGTTGTTGAGCTGATACTCAAGCAAACGCGCTAGCGCCGCTTCATCAATTGCACCATCGGATGTGAAGGGCGTCACCAGCGCAGTTGCACAACCGCGCAGCCAGTTAGTTTTGTCTGTCATCTCTGTACCTCACGTTGAAAGCAAAACGAAGATTTTCCATTTGCCGTTTACCATTGGTGGATTCAACTAGGAAGTGCAACAGAACATTGTTTGTCACTTCGCCCCAGCGGGGCGGGATGTTTATAGCCCAGTGCTCCTTTTCTTTGCTCCTTAGCTCCGGAGGAGCGCAACCGCTTTCGCCCGGCCGGGCTATCGCTCTGCTGCCGGGTTCCGCTCCTACCGGAGCGAGATCCGTTTGGGGGCGTTCGTAGCTATAAACATCTCGCTCCGCTGGAGCGAAGGCCAATTCCACTGCACTTGGAAGTTGAATCCCCTAATGACAAATGAAAAATGGTAAATGGTAAATCTTGTATTCACTGCCTCTGACCACCAGTCAATATCTCGTCGATGACTTCGGAAAACTCAAAAACTCCCTTGCGGCCAACGATCCAACGCGCCGCCAAAAGCGCTCCGGCGGCAAAGCCTTCGCGCGAACGGGCCAAATGCGTCAGTGTGATCTGATCGGCTGCGGAATCAAAGCCGACGCGATGCGTCCCCGGAATCTCGCCGGCACGCGTTGAAGCGATCGAGATGTCGTGTTTGATAAATTCAGCCAGCACGCTTTTTAACTTCAGTGCGGTGCCGGACGGCGCATCGCGTTTGCGTGAATGATGCTGCTCTTCAATGAACGCCTCGTACTGATCGAGAGCGCCAAAAAGCTCAGCCGCATTCGCGACGATGCGATAGAAAACATTCACGCCGATCGAAAAGTTTGCGCCGTAGACCAGTGCGCCGCCATGCTCTGTTATGATTTCTTTCGCACGGCTTTCCTGATCCTTCCAGCCCGTAGTTCCCTCAACCAGCGGCACGCCTGCGAGCGCGCAGGCTTCTACGTTGCTCAGCACTGCCGGGCCCACTGAAAAATCAACTGCCACGTCATGACGTCTTAACATGGCGGCCAGCTCGTCGACGTCTTGCTCGGAATCATTCGACGTTAGTTTTATTCCAACTTGATCGCCCGCAGCCTCGGCCTGCGTTTCAACCAGCCGGCCCATTGCTCCATATCCAATCAGCGCCAACTTCATCGCGGCACTCCTTCCGCGATTTGTTCCGCAGGTTCGACGCTTTGAGTCAGGAGCAGATTGCGCACCAGCCGCGCATAGAGATCAACCGCTTCCGACAGTTCCTTTTTCCGCACGCCCTCGCCGTCAGTGTGCGCCTTAAGAATTGATCCCGGCCCCAGCAACAATGGCTTGCCCCAGCACGACAGGTACGGAATGTCTGTAGTGAAGCGCACTACGCACTGCTCGAAACCGGCAAGTGTAAAAAGATGAACCGGGTCGTGCACTGATAAATATTCCACCTCGGCGCGGCCCGCGTTAGCTTTTTCCAAAATTGATTTCACCGCCTCCGCATCACTTACCAGACGCAACTGCAGAACAGCCGACGCTTCGGCCGGTATTACGTTGGCGCGCGTGCCACCGCTGATGACGCCGATATTGCAAGTCGTTTCACCGAGCAAGGCATCGCTGGGCCATTGGCACTGGCGAATGTCCTGCAACACATCGAGCAGTTTCTCAATCGCCGACTCGCCCTGTTCCGCATACGCCGAATGCGCAGATTGTCCTTTTGCCGTCAGCGTCAAACGCAGCGAACCCTTCGTAGCGCCGGCCAATTTATTATCGGTGGGTTCGCCGTTGATTAGAAATTCACACTCACTCGCAAGCGAAATAGCATTCGCGACGCGCGCGCCTTCGCTTCCCTGTTCTTCATCAACCGTAAACAAGAGCGCGATTTCGTTCATGCCCTCAGCGCGTAAACGTTCCGCCGCGCTAATCTGAGCGGCAATGATTCCTTTGGCGTCGCAGGCACCACGCCCGAAAATCCATTCATCGTTTTCGCTGGAAGCAATGTGCGGCGGCACGGTGTCCATGTGCGTCGAAAGGACAACTCGCGGCGGCGCGCCCGTGGTGGCAAGAATATTGAAGCGGTGTGTTTCAACTTCCTGCCGTTCAACTTGGTAGCCCAACCTCTCGAGATGCGAGGAGAGAAATTCACCGACCGCCTTCTCATCGCCGGTGATCGATGGAATGTCGATCAGTTTGCTTGTTAACTCGAACAGGTTCATCTGATTCCTGTCGTAGAGGTGTCGGTACTCTACCTTATCGTGGGTCGACGAATACAGAACCGGGAGCGGACCGGGGTCCCCGCGCGGGCAGCCCGCGTGGGGTGGTGGATGCGACCGGGTCGGCGAAGCTTGGAGTTCACCGTCATTGAAAGCTATCGTTCTCGGCGATCTATAAAATGGAGGTGTTGTTTATCGCAAGCCCGACCCGGTCGCTACCGCTCCCGGTTCTGTATTCATCGACCCAAAACGTAAATAGACTTACTACGCAAATTCATACTCCTATTCAGGTTAGATTTGCGCTGCATCACCCAATAACGTGGGCTTGGTCCCCAACTTTGCTAACGCCCTCCATAACTGTTTCTTCATCGGCCCGATTTTCAAAAAATTCCTTATGCAGCCGCATCACTGCTTCGCGCGCGCGCGCTTCCTCGACTGCGAAGGTGAGATTTATTCGCGATGCGCCCTGCGAAATCAGCGAAACGTTGATGTCGCTAATCGTCGAGAAAATGCGGGCGGCAATACCGGGCGTACTGCGCAAACCTTCGCCTACGATGCAAAGAATTGCTCGCTCCTCTTCAATAGAAACGGTGCCGAGTTTCTCGAGCTCAGCAACGATCTGTGGCAACGCCGTAGTATCGTCCAGTGACAACGAGACGCTCACTTCGGACGTTGTAACAACATCCACCGCCGTTCGATAATTATCGAAGATTTCAAAAATAGCGCGCAAGAATCCGTAGGCGCCAAGCATCCGCGCCGAAGTAATTTGCACGGTGGTGACGCCGGTCTTGTGCGCGATGGCCTTCACCGTCTGCGGTGAGGCTTCACTTTCACCAACTACGACTGTGCTGCGGCCGTCGGGAGCGCGCGAGTTGCAGATGCGCACCGGGATGTCCCGTTCGACGGCCGGATATAGAGTCTTCGGATGAAGTACTCGCGCGCCAAAGTAAGCTAGCTCGGATGCCTCGGCAAAGGAGAGGCGCGGCACCGTACGCGCCTTTGGCGCGATTCGTGGATCGGCGGTAAGCACACCTGGCACGTCGGTCCAGATTTGAATCTCTTCGGAATCCAAAGCGGCGCCGATTATTGCCGCGGTATAATCAGATCCGCCCCGTCCTAGTGTTGTCGTCTCACCGGTCATGGTGGAGCCAATGAAACCGCCCAGGACCGAAACGCACGACGATTCGACCAAAGCTTGCAGTTGCGTTTTCGTGCGCGCAAAAGTTTCAGCCATCAGCGGCGCTGCGCAACCAAACTCATCATCAGTTATTACGCAACGGCGCGCGTCAACGTCACGCGCCGGGTAAATGTTTTCGACGAGTACTGCCGCCAGCAGTGCCGCGGATAGTCGCTCTCCATTTGAGGCGACCGCGTCTTCCAGAGCTTTGCGTCGCCGGCGATCCGCGTTCTTCTCAGTTGCCGCTGTATCCAGTAGTCCTGCAATTTCACTGCGGCTCTGCTCTATCAGCTCGCGCAATCGATCGCCCTCTTTGGACAATAACGCGTCAATAACTCTCAAGTGTCGATCGAAATGCTTGTCCAGTGTTGCCAAGCCCACGGTCGCGCCTGCATTCGTCGCTACTGACACGCTCGCAATCAGCGCGTCGGTGAAACGGGCCATCGCCGAAACAACTACGACCGGTCGCCGCGCGATTCGTTCCGCAACGATGCGCGCCGCGTTCTGGAAGGCGGTAGCGCCTTCCAACGACGTGCCGCCGAATTTCATGACGATTGAGTTCATAGAAACAACGTGCAGTCTAGCACCTGCTCTGCCAGGCCAAATAAAAGTTTTGTTGTTTTATTTGGACAAAGTGGACTTGCAATCCAGATCGCGCTAAACGAGCTTGGTCTTCCAGCGGCCGCGGCGAAAAACCAATGCACTCACAATTGCCAGTGTCGAAAACGCAATCGTGATCGCCAGGAACACGCCGCGCGGTCCAATACCTAAAACAATCGCCAGCACGTACGCCAGCGGCAGCTCCCACAGCCAGAAGACAAACAAGTTAATTATCGTCGGCGTCCATGTGTCGCCCGCTCCATTGAATGACTGGGTCAGAACCATGCCGTACGCGTAGAACAAGAATCCCGATGCGACGATGCGCAGGCAATCGATTCCATAAGGCATAACATTCGGATCGTGAGTAAACAATCCGATTATCTGCCGCGCGAAGAGAACAAAGATTAAGCCCACGCTGCCCAGAAAGATCACATTGTAAAATCCCGCCTTCCAAACCGCGCGTTCCGCACGCTCGGGTTTCTTCGCGCCCAGCGCCTGGCCCACCATCGTGGCCGCGGCGTTAGACATTCCCCATGACGGCAACAACGCGAAAAGAATGACGCGAATGCCGACGATGTAACCGGCAACTACGTCGGTGCCAAAACTCGAGATAGTGCGCACCAGCCCGATCCAACTCGCCATGCCAATGAAAACCTGAAATGTTCCGGTTGCAGATAGTCGCACCAGGCGTGCCATGATTGCCGGCTCGAGTCGAAAATGATAGCGCTTGATTTCAAAGCGCCCGCCTTTGCGAACCAGGCGACTGAAGGCATAAAGCGCGCCCGTCCCGCGACCAATGTTCGTCGCCACTGCGGCGCCGGCAATGCCTAGCTTGGGAAATGGGCCAAGGCCAAAAATGAAACATGGACCAAGCACTATGTTGATGGCATTCGCCAGCCACAGCACACGCATGGCTATAGCGGCATCACCAGCGCCGCGAAAAATGGCATTGATCATGAACAGCATCACGACCGTCGCGTTGCAGGCGAGCATGATGCGGGTAAAGCCTGCGCCATGTTCGATCACTGAAGGCGACGCGCCCATCAATCCCAGCAGCTTCGGCGCCAGCGGCGCTCCGATAAGCGCCAGGCAGGAGGCAACTATCAAACCCAGCGCAACTGACTGTACTGCCGCGCGTGCGGCGCCTTCCGGATTATGTTCTCCAATTCGCCGCGCCACTGTGGCCGTGGCTCCAATGCTCAAACCAATCGCGATGGCGTAGATCAAGGTCAGCAAGGATTCGGTAAGGCCGACGGTAGCCATCGCGTCTGGGCCCAGATACGAAACCCACTTGATGTCGACAACGGCAAAGACGCTCTCCATGCACATCTCGAGCACCATCGGGATAGCGAGCAGGATAACTGATCGCCCGATTGGGCCAGTCGTGTAGTCGCGATGGCTGCCCCGCAATGACTCGCGCACCGCGGCCCAGAAACCGGGCTCGTCAGAGTCGCCGCGATCCGGCGCGATCATACTTGCGTCGCGAAGTTCGATTGGAATTTGCAGTTCAGAGTCTGACATTGTTCGTTCCGATAGTTCGTTAAAGTTTCCGCAATGACGAAATCAATGTAGGGGCACGGGCGCTTTGCACAAAAGTCCTGCGCCGACCGAAGACGAACTCAGCCTGCGGAGTGAGCAGGCGATAGCATAAAAGCTTTCTATGAAGCGTAGCGGAACCCCAGGGACCTTGCATTGAAAATACCAGAGCCCGCGCGGGCGACAGTCCTCACATCACCTAAAGGCTATCGCCCGGTCCGCGGGCATCGTCTTTGGACCACTAACCTGGGGTTACGCTACGCTTCACCCCAGGCTCTACGCTATCGCCTACTCCGCAGGCTGGAACTCAATGACGATCGTTATATCACTCATCACTCATCACTCATCACTCATCACTTCTGCGGCACCCGGCCGAAATCATCCTGCAAACGGACGATGTCATCTTCGCCAAGATAAGCTCCGCGCTGCACCTCAATAAAAACGAGTAATTCAGTGTCTGCATTCTCGACGCGATGTGCCGCGCCCACGCCTATGTCGATGGCTTCTCCCGCGGGCACGTTTATTTCTTCATCGTCGAGCGTGACCTTTGCAGTTCCCTGGACCACAATCCAATGCTCGGCGCGCTGGGCATGTTTTTGATAACTCAAACGCTTGCCGGGCAGAACTTCGATTCGTTTCACCTTGAACCCATCGCCTTCATCAAGCACGGTGAATGTGCCCCAGGGACGGCGATCGAATTTCGGTGAGTTGTCGGAGTTGTTTTCACCCATGCCTGTTATCCATCACTCAAGAAGTTCAGAGTACAAACTTCAGGTTGCTGTCTTGCAAACCAGCAAGCTAAAGCTTGTACTCTAAACTATTTCTCAGTGTCGTTTGAAATACTGCACCGCGCGTTCATGTTTCTCGGCGGCCGCGCGCGAGTTAAAGGTGCCGAGATTCTTGCGCTTCCCTGTTTTCGGATCCTTCTTCTTCGAGTAAAGACGATACTTTCCTGACTTAAGTTTTCGAATCATCGTCCTTGTACCTCGCTCGCTGTATTAACGCCCGCCCCAGCGCGCCGAACTTTTGGGGGCCGACTCTTCTTGCGTGTACGCCGCCGGCGCAATACCGGCGCATAGCGTCCGGTGCGTTCAAGATCATAAATAGTGTAGCCCGTGTCAAAAAGATCGCCACCGGGATCATGACGGTCAACGCTGTAGTCAAAGACTCTGCCGTCGGCTCTCACGTAAACCGAGCCGCGCTTCCCTTTCAAATATTGCTCGCTGGTGACAAGCGCGTAGAGGTGCTGTCTTCCACCCAGGGTGCCGCTGGGCCGGCAGGGGAGGTATTCCTGTCCATTCGGTAAACGATAGATATTCAACTCCAGCAAAACGGCGCGACCATAACGCTGCAAGCGCGGCACAAAGCCTTCGGGTAATCCGAATCGCTGCTTTGGCGCATGCGGTTGGGCGCGCTTCGTAGTGCTGGTGTCAACGTGCGCGTGCGCCTTCTTACGCGCAGCCTCTGTCAATTCTTCCGCCAGCTCGTTTAGCCCTTCTGCTTCAGTCGCGGCGGGAAAGTTTTCAAACGCATAGCCGGTGTGCGCCAGAAAATGTTGACAGGCGCTGCGCAACGCTTCGGAACCGTCTAACAGTCCGTGGCTGACTTGTTTCAATGTCGCGCGGCCATTTAGCACAGCGTCTAGCTTTTGGCCGTCAGTCATCTCGGCCCACAAATAATCGCCGATAATCTGTTCCGACATTGCAAGCGAAGTTTACTTAATTCCCTGAAGCTTGCAAGAGAGTTTTCGTGAGGAGAGCGTAGGGTCAGGGGCGCGCCTATCTACGCGCCCGATCGGATATGTGCTGGTTGAGTTAGGTTCAAGCAGTTCAGAGTACAACCTTCAGATTGCGTTTTTGCAACGGCAAGCTAAAGCTTGGACTCTAAACTGCATCGTGGCGACGTCGCTCAAGTAGGTCGGGAGTCGGTCCAAATCATTGTTCGTTTAGGCTTCCTCAGCGAGGGGTTCGGTTGCGCCGCGAGGTTTCCATGCTGCCAGGATGGCTCCACAAACAAGGCCAGCCACCAGGTTGTAGCCCACGTTGAGCAGATACAGACCCAGCTTGCGTTGTTCAAAGACAACGGTTGCGAGTTGGGTGGTGGCCACAAAACCAAGCCACAGCCAGAAGGCTGTTTGTATGCCGCCGCCGGCGTTTTTCGCCCCAGTGTATTGAACGAAGTGAGCGAGTATGTAAACCAGCACCAGCGAGGTCGCGAATGCAACTGCGTATTGGCTCCAGTGACTCTGCGCTGCAACCTGGGCCAACTGTGCGGGCGTCCAGCCAATTATCTCGATGAACTTGTTACCGAAGATCAGCCCATACCAAAGGCCGCCGATTATGAAGTGGACGATGGCCGCCACAAACACCGCCGGGTAGTTTATCTTCATGGTGTCTCCTTCAGAGGTTATCGAAGTTGAGAATCAGGTATCGATCTTTGTAAAGCGAACTACGTGGGTTGCGACTTTCAAACTTTCCGGGTTCGATGGTTTTTAAGTCGCGCGGATTCTATTACGATTTCGCCTTGCCTGAATAGGTCGCGATGATTTGGACTGCGGCGGCTTGACGCCGCTTTGCAGCACGGCGGCTTGACGCCGCTCTTGATGATGCGAAGGCGTCGAGTGTTTTCTTGCACGAGGTCGCAGCGGTAACTAAAAAGCGGTGTCAAGCCACCGCAGTCCAATTAACCGCGGCGGCGTCGAGCCGCCGCTTCAAATCTTAATGAAAATCATGCGAAGCCACCGCGGCAACCTGGAATGAAAGCGCGCGAATTGTTTTTGCCTTAACCGAAACGACGTTGTCCTGGTTTTGCAGCGCGCCTGAAATCAATAGAAAAGGTTCGTCAACAACAACCAATCGATACTTATCGAATAATTGTGGCGTGATGATGATGTTTGCCACTCCCGTTTCATCTTCCATAGTCAGAAACACAAAACCCTTTGCCGTGCCTGGCCGCTGCCGCACAATTACCCAACCGCCAACTTTTACCGCACTGCCATCACGCAGTTGCTGCAGATCAATCGTGCGTGACGCTCCCAGTTCACTTAACTCCGCGCGCCGGTAAGCCACCGGATGGCGTCCGATGGTTAAGCCGGTGCCACGAAAGTCGGCATCCATTCTCTCGGGACGCGTCATGGGCATGAGCGGTGAATTACCATCCTGCTCGTGAAGTTCTTCGTATAGTTCGCCCGCCGGGCGCGCCACGCGCTCAACCTGCCACAGCGCATCGCGCCGGTTTGTGTAGGACAGGCATTCCTGCCTGTCCTGTGTTGAAGATTGCAAGCGTGATGTTCTAACAACGTTGTCCTCTTTAGCGGCTTGGCCGCCGCACAGTGCGGAAAGGCTAAGCCTTTCCGTCGAGCTATTAATAATAGCGTCGAGGCTGGGCCTCGACGAGGGACAGGCAGGAATGCCTGTCCTACTTTGAATGAAATTCAACGCTCCCACCGCCGCCAGTTTTCTTAGTTCATCCTTGCGCAGTTCGGGCACGCGATGTTGCAAGTCGTCAATACTGATGAACGGCGCTTCATTGCGCGCGCGTACGATTGCCTGGCCCGCTTCTTCGTGCAGACCTTTTACGTAGCGCAGCCCAAGGCGCAGCGCGTGTTTGTCTTCTGTTTTTGACTTTGGACTTTGGACATTGGACTTAGGACTATCTTCTTCCAGCGTGCACAACCAATCCGACTGCATCACATCCACCGGCTTGACCTGCAAACCATGTCGCTGCGCATCCTTGACGATGGTAAAGGGCTGATAGAAACCCATCGGTTGATTGTTCAGCAGCGCCGCCGTAAACGCCGGCAGATAATGACATTTCAAATACGCGCTGGCGTAAGCAATCAAAGCAAAGCTGGCCGCGTGTGATTCGGGAAAACCATAAAGCGCAAACGAAGTGATCGCCTGCACAATTTCATCCTGTGACTTTGGTGTGATTCCTTTACGGGCCATGCCGCGCCGCAGTTTTATTTCTATTTCCTTCATGCGCGCTTCGGATCGTTTGAAGCCGAATGCGCGGCGCAATTCTTCCGCCTCGCCGCCGGAAAAGTCTGCGCAAATCATCGCCATCTTCAATAATTGTTCCTGAAACAACGGCACGCCGAGCGTCCTTTTTAATACCGGCTCCAGCGAGGGATGCGCATAAACAACCGGCTCGCGGCCCTGCCGCCGTTTCAGATAAGGATGGACCATGTTGCCGACGATTGGGCCGGGCCGGATGATGGCCACTTGCACCACGATGTCGTAAAACTTTTGCGGATGCAGTCGCGGCAGACACGACATCTGCGCCCGGCTTTCAACCTGAAACAGACCAATGGTGTCGGCTTTTTGTAAAGCGGCATAAACTTCCACGTCATCCTGCGGCAGGTGGGCGAGATCAACTTCTTCTTTATATGATTCGCGAACCAGGGCAATCGACTCTTCCAAAGCGGCCATCATCCCCAAACCCAGCAGATCAACTTTGATCAGCCCCAGGTCGGCACAGTCTTCCTTGTCCCATTGCACCACCACGCGCCCGGGCATCGCCGCCGGTTCCAGCGGCACCACCGAATCGAGTTGGCCCTGACAAATAACCATACCGCCCGAATGCTGGCCCAGGTGTCGCGGCAGGTCCTGGACCATGCCGTAAAGTGCGAAGAATTTTTTAATGCGCGCGTTTCTGATGTCGAGTCCCGCGTCACGAAACTGTCGTGCAGTTGAATCTTTCGGATCCTTCCATTCCCAGGTATGCACCAAAGCAGAAAGACGTCCCAGTGTTTGATCGTCAAAACCGAGCGCCTTGCCAACTTCGCGCGCGGCTGAGCGGCCACGATACGTGATTACGTTGGCAGTCATTGCCGCGCCGAGTTTTCCATAACGCTCATAAACATATTGAATTGCTCGCTCGCGTTGATCGCCGCTCGGCAGATCGAGATCGATGTCCGGCCACTCGCCGCGTTCTTCGGAAAGAAAACGTTCGAAGAGAAGTTCCATACCGATAGGATCGACGGCAGTAATGCCGAGCGAATAACAGACGGCGCTGTTTGCCGCCGAACCTCGTCCCTGAATCAGAATTCCCTGCTGCTTACAAAACTCAACGATGTCCCAGACGATCAGAAAATAGCCTTCGAGTTTCAGTTTTTCGATCAACGCCAGTTCGCGTTCGAGCTGTGGCCGGGCAACTTCATAAGCGGGCTGGCCGTGGTGACTGGTGTAACGTCGCCGCGCGCCTTCTTCGGTACGCTTGCGTAGAAACGACGCCATCGTCTCGCCCGCCGGAACCGGATATTTCGGAAACTCGTAACCAAGATCTTCCAGCGTGAATTCAAGTCGCGATGACAGCTCGACGGTGTTGTGAATGGCTTCCGGCAAATCGGCAAAGAGCTGTTGCATTGTCTTTGCTGATTTCAGATACCGTTCGGAATTTCTTGCGAGTAAACGGCCCGCGGTTTCGAGTCGCACGTGATTACGAATGCAGGTGAAGACGTCGGCGACTTCGCGTTGCGCTGCCGTCGCGTGGCTGACACCGTTGGTCGCCAGCAGTGGCAGATGCAAACGTCCGGCAATCGCAACTATTGTCTGGTTGCGCGCTTCTTCTTCACGATTGAAATGGCGTTGCAGTTCGGCATAAACGTTTTGTTTGCCAAAGACATCGATTAACCACTCCGCTCTTCTCTGCGCTTCCTCTGCGCCCTCTGCGTCTCTGCGATGAAATGCTTTTGCCAGCGGTCCATCCGCCGCGCCTGTCAAACAAACCAACCCTTCCGCATGCGCTGCGAGTTCTTCAGGTGTAACCGCGCACTCGCCCGGTTTCGCATGCTTGGGCACACGCAACTTCATCAAGGTGATCAAGCGACAGAGATTTTGATAGCCGGTGCGATTGCGCACCAATAAAGGAATGGAGAAAGTGTCTCCAGCGTTACGTGAACGTTTTTGTCCAACGTCCAACGTCCAATGTCCAACGTCTGTTTTCCAACCTTCCAGCTTTTGACTTTGGACGTTGGACGTTGGACGTTGGACGATGATGGGACTTTGGACATTGGACATTGGACGTTGGACTGTAATTTCCGCTCCAATGTGCGCCTTGATGCCATTCTTTTTCGCGGATAGATGAAAACGCGGACTGCCATAAAAGCCGTCGCGATCCAGTAGCGCCATGGCCGGAATTCCCAATACAAGTGCCGCGGCAACCAGCTCCTCAGGCACCGAAGCGCCTTCGAGAAAACTGAACGCTGAGCGCGCGTGTAGTTCGATGTAATCAGTGAGCGGTGAGCAGTGAGCAGTGGGCAGTCGACCCCGGGTCACTGAACTTGTTTTCTTAGGCAACGTCTTTTGTTTCTGCTCACCGCTCACAGCTCACTGCTCACTTTCCGTTCAGTCGTAAATTCCTTCAACGAACCAGGTGCCACTTTGCAGCTCGTGATAAATGCGATAAAGAATTTGGCTTGGACCACCCTGGCTGACTACCTCTTTAATTTTCGAACCTTCTGACTTCTGACCTCTGATCTCTGACCTCTGACCTCCGCTCTCTGACCTCTGGCCTCTGGACTCAACCGCCACGTCCCATTCATCTCTCGCCCAAAGATCTGATCGCCACCACTCCCCTGATGTGCGCCATGGACCAGCAAGTCCTACTACCTTTCCATAAACACAGCGGTCTTTTCCCCAGGCGTTGATCTCCGTTGGATATCCACGCGCAGCCTCAACCATTGCCCGCAGCGGCGGCCGAAACCTGCGAAAGCCCAGGGCGAATTTCGGATGTGGAATTTCGAATCTTGAATCTTGAATTTGGAATTTTGAATTCTCGTTTGCTAATTGCTGTTTGCTATATAGAAGCGCAGGCGTCCCGCCCGCATGCTTTTTCCTCTTAGCAACTTTCGATCTTTCTTCTCTAACCACAAACCTCTTAACGCGAAAAGCATCCGGCCGATGCGTATCCAGCAATTCGGGTGTGCCGACATTTTCCAGACCGACAAGTTTTGCCAGACGCGCGAGTGTCAATTCCAGCTTTGCCGGTTCAGGCGCAAGCGGAATAAACAATCCCGTCTGTAAAACTCGAGGCTTGACCGGTTCACAGTTTATCGAGATTGCGATCACTGCTGCAGAAGGCGGGTGCGCTTCGGCATCGAGCAATAAAAGTTTCAAAAACACTTTTTGATCGCGCATCGGATAAGGCAAATTGAGTTTCAGCTCGTGCGCGCTTTTGTTTTCAAGTTTCATCTGCACGTGCAGCTCATTTGTGGCCAGCGCATACGCTTGCAAACTCGCGCAAAGTTGATTGAGCAGTCTGGCAAAGATGAAAGAGAGAGGCTCGAGTTGCGCGATGGGATACTCGAGCTCGATCGAGTTTTCGAAAACGGGGGCGGCTTGTTTTAGTTTTAAGTGACGATCCGTTTTTCCAGCAGCAAGTTGTTGCAGGTGGACACCCTCCTGACCGAGCCGTTCAGAAACACCGGCAACCGGCAGTTCTGCAAATTCTTTGAAAGTGCGCATGCCCCAAAGCTTCAGCGTCTCAAAAATTTCTTTGGCTTGCTTGTCTTCAATATTGACCAACGAATATTCCAGCGCGCTTAACGGTAAAGGCCCAAGACAAGTCAGCTCTTCTCCCGGGGCAGTAAAAGTTATTCCATGACAGTGCCGCGCAGCATGTATGGCCGTATCCGGATTCGCGGCCAGAGCAAGGTTTACCCGGGCCGCGAGTCCACCTGACTGCTTCGGCGCGCCGGCCTGTTTCGCGATTACCGTTGCCAACTCATACGCAGAGCCAAATTGCAGAGCACAACCTTCGACATCGATCACGACCGTGTCCGGCCACACCTCTTCGACAAAAGGAGAAAAGGAGTAAGCAAACTCCGCCAAAGACAGTCCATCCGAGAGATTTTGGCCATGAATGCCCGCAAACATGACTTTAGCCTTTCAGTTTTGAGGTAAGGCGAAGATTAGCGAAAATTAGCGAATACGTCAATGGCTGCGATAAATAAATTGGGGGGATAAAAAACGCTTGCGCCTGACGCTACGTCAGACTTTAGGATGGATTTCGAAAGGAAAAAGCAGATGGCGAAAAGCAATGAGTCTTCTTATCAGGCGCAGCAGTTTGCCACTCGAGCCGGAGTCACCGTGCGCACGCTGCACCATTATGATCGGCTTGGTCTGTTGAAGCCAAGCGCCTATACCGGATCCGGTTACCGGCTTTACCGGGAAAACGATCTGGCGCGGCTGCAACAAATCGTCACGCTGAAATTCATTGGCTTCTCTCTTAAGGAAATAAAAACTTTGCTCGCGCAGAATGGCCGCGATCTGGCAACAGCATTGCGCAGGCAAAGACAAATCATTAATCAAAAACGCCATCACCTGGGAATGGCAGTTCAGGCGATCGAAAAAGCTGAACTTGTTATCTCAAGTGAAGTACCCGACTGGGAGGCTTTCAAAAAAATCATCGAGGTGATCAATATGCAAAACGACATGGACTGGACCAGGAAATATTACTCCGAATCTGCGACAGAAAAACTTGCTGCGCGCGCCACCCCGAAGTGCTCGAACAGGGGCAGAACAATTGGGCCCAACTGATCAAAGAGGTAGAGGCAGCAGTGCGCGACGGTGAAGATCCTGCTTCTGAAAAGGCACAGTCGCTGGCGGCGCGCTGGTCAAATTTGATCCAGCAATTCACTGGCGGCGATCCGGAAATCAGCGCCGGCTTTAAGAAACTGTACGCCGATCAATCTAACTGGCCGCAGTTTCAGAAGCCTTACAGCGATGAAGTTGAAGCTTTTATTTGTGCCGCTGGTGGAAAGAAGTAAATCGATTCGTCAACCAATGAATCTTATTGTGCGCTAACCTGCAAGGTTGTTTCTCTTACAGTTGGGCTCAGTGGCCGATGACGTTCTACCAGCATTGTCAGGGATTGCAATAGTCTTCCCTGACTAACTAAAAACGGGGCGGTCGTTTTTTCGCGAGCTGAAAGATTTACTAAGGAAGCGTTTTGCTTTATTAAGTCCTGATTCACTTGGGACCAAACCAACCCCTCGTTTTTCATTTCCAGCGACAACGCCGCGCAGGAGCGCACACTGCAATCCTGAGTAATTACCAATAAAGCGGTCGGACTATTTTCCACCACGCGCCGAAAGCGAAACCACCAGGACGAGATGATCCGGCGCGCTGTTTTTGCGGAAAGATCGCCCAGATCGAGCATTACGATACCAAAGCCTCCACCCTGCAACAGTAGATCAGTTGCTTTGAAGGCGTGCTCCAGATTGTTGTCGCAGCGAATCCAAAGCAACCGATCTAATTTCACGTTTGCGCGCCCGGCTGATTTCGGATCGAGCGTATTGTTCATATCGACCAGCGCGCATACTTCGTCATGGTTTGTCGCCGCCGCGAGAGTTAAAAGCAGAAAACTGGTGCGACCTGAAGAGGCTGGGCCAAAAATTTCTGTTATGGCGCCGCGTGGCAATCCGCCCCCAGCAAGCGAATCAATTTGTGAAACACCTGTCGCAATAACCTCCGCGATCTTTGTTTCGTGATGCTTAAACGCGTCGCCAAAGCGAGCTGCTATGGTGGATTCAATTTCCGCTTTTGAAATTGCCGCTCTCATGATTTATAACCACTGTCTGTAAAGCAAACTGTTAGTTTGCGATGGCTGGTTGCCACTCAACTTGAATGACATGGTGACCCAGCAAACTAACAGTTTGCTTTACAAACACTAATGCCCCGCAAAACTTCACATGGCTCGGCTGAAGAATTCTTTCCCGACAAATTAACCTTGCCTTCCCTCAAAGAAGCTGCCACCGATTGCAAAGCCTGTGACCTTTGGAAACGAGGCACGCAAACTGTCTTCGGCGAAGGACGCAAGCGTTCGACAGTGGTGTTCGTCGGCGAACAACCAGGCAACGAAGAAGATCTAGCTGGCAAGCCTTTCGTCGGCCCCGCCGGGCGGCTATTTGATAATGCCCTCGTCGAGGCGGGCATCGATCGCTCGCAAACTTACGTCACCAATGTCGTCAAACATTTCAAATGGGAACCACGGGGCAAACGTCGCATTCATAAGAAACCCAACGCCGGCGAAATCTCTGCTTGTCGTCCCTGGCTCGAGGCTGAAATCGCTGTAGTCAAACCAAAAGTAATTGTCGCTCTTGGCGCCACGGCAGCGCAGGCCTTGCTCGGCCCAAAATTTCGCGTCACCAAACAGCGCGGCGAATTTATCGAATCCACCCTCGCTCCCTACGTAATGGCCACTGTGCATCCCTCTTCAATTCTTCGCGCGCCGGATGATGAAACCCGTCGCCTGGAACATCGTCGCTTTGTTGACGATCTCAAAAAACTCGCCCGGGTGTTGAAGTAGGACTGGCATTCCTGCCTGTCCATTCTCCTGAACCCCTGTTTTTAAAAATTGAATCTGCTCCGAATCAGGAACAGGCAGGAATGCCTGTCCTACTTTTTCCTTGACCCCTCCCCGCTTATTCGGTAATATTCGCATGATTTTCGCTTTACACCGAAAATACCACTTGCTGCTGGCTAGATGCAAGGGAGTTTTAAGGGAAAGGACGATTTAAATGCCTGTAACGGCGAGGCAAAGGCAGGTCTACGATTTCATCTGCCGCTATGCGGAGGCCCACAAACTGCCACCAACCATCGCTGAAATTGGGAGGCAGTTTCACATGACCTCATCGGCAAGTGTGCACGGCATTCTATCGGCACTCGAGCGCGAAGGACTCATCAAGCGCATTCCCAACGTCAGCCGCGGTATCGAGATCATCAAGCAGGAGGAGCAGGACAACGATTACGAGATTCCATTGCTGGGAACGGTCGCGGCCGGGCAGCCCATCGAGGCAATCCTTGCTCACGAAACCGTTCAGGCGCCGAAGAACATGTTGGGTCGTGACCGTATGTTCGCGTTGCGCGTGCGCGGCGATTCGATGATTGACGAAAACATTCAGGACAACGACATCATCATCGTCTCATCTCAACAAACCGCCGAGAATGGCCAGATGGTTGTAGCGCTGATTGACGGCAACTACGCTACCGTGAAAAAGTTTTATCGCGAGCCTGACTTTATTCGTTTAGAGCCGGCGAATCCGCAGTTCAAACCAATCTTCATCAAGACTCCGGAGCGCATTCAAATTCAGGGCGTAGTACGTGGACTGATTCGCAGTTACAACAATTCTTCCCGCGCAGTCTAGCGCTGAACATCATAGAAGAATGAAAGCCGCACGCGCACTCGACATTTCCTCCGAATCGGATGTGATTTTTCTTGGCTTTGCGCTTAGCGACTGCGTAGTTGAGATTGATAAACAAGCGGCGAGGTATCTACGGGCCGTTCATCGCACCGCTCTGGAGTTGGCAATTCCCAATCGTTTCGGCATTGAAGTCGGAGGATTTTGGCTGATGCCTGAACAGCTCGCGCAACTGAGAAAGTTGCCGGACTGCTATTCACAACTGGAAGCGCCTCTAGTCGAGCGCGCCATTGAAGCGTACCTTGCCGCGCAACTACCTGCGTTGCCGCAGAAATCGCATTGAGATTTTAACTTTCAGGAATCAACTCCGCCTCTTTCTTTCTGCGGTGAATCACAAGCAAAGCGATACCGCTCATGATCAAGGCGCCGCCAACCAAAGTGCGCCAGTTCATTTCCTCGTGCAGCACTAACATTCCCAAAAGCACAGCGGTCACTGGCGTCACCAACGCGATCAGCATTGACTTGGTAACGTCAATTCGGCGCACCAGCCAGTAATACAAAATGAATGCGATTACAGAACCCACAATGGCCAAATAGAACAACGAAATGATAGCCATTCCAGTCCAATGAAAATTTAACGGACTGCCTTCGGTCGCGAAGCCAATGATCGCCAGCGGGAACAAACCAAAAAACATCTGCCCGCCGGCGATGAGAGTAGGCTCGAGGTTTTTCGCATATGCCTTGACCAGTACATTTGAGTAAGCCACACAGATCGAGCTAATGACCAGGGCCACGCTGCCGGCCAACGCCTTTGGTCCAGCGAATGTTAGTTGATTCGAAAAAATAACGCCGACGCCGGCGATGCCCAGGATGACGCCAACGAACTTCAACGGAGTCATTCGCTCCGCGGGTAAATGAATGTGAGCAATGACCAATCCAAATGCTGGTATGGTGGCTTGCAGCAAGGCGGCAAGTCCGGAAGAAATGTATTGCTCGCCCCAGAAGATCAAACCGTAGTTAAGACTAAAGGCCAGCACGCCTGTACCGGCCAGCATCCACCAATCTTTAGACGATCGGGGTAATGCTAGGCGCCTGACGGCGATGATGGCTGTAAGAATGAGAACTGCGATGAGGAAACGAATTGCAGCAAAGCTGATGGGCGGAAGGTCTCTTAAGCCGATCTTGATGAATAACCAGGTCGAGCCCCAGATGCAGCACAGGAGTAGCCAGACGATGCGTGATTTCATAATTATTGTTTTGCGGATCGCCTGATGAACAGCAAGCTACAAAAACGGCGCGGCGGCGAGCCGGTACAAAAACTCAACTCTGAATCTCTTCACTGCGCATCACGTCGCAGTTGAGTTTCGGCATCCGTTCGCCACCGCTCGCAGTTTTGCGCGGTCAGTGCGAAATAACCGTCCACTAAACTAGGCTGATTGAGGTTCAGTCTTAATAATTGCGAAGGCTGCACCTTGCGGATCCTGAAGGATCGCAAATCGACCTACGGTGGGAATGTCAGCAGCCGGCTTGATTGTAGTAGCTCCCAGCTCAGTTGCTTTCTTTACCTTCGCGTCGCAGTCGTCAACGGCGAAATACACCAGCCAAAACGGCGGGACGCCGGCCATGTCCGGAGTCAGCTTGAACATTCCCCCAGCTCCTCTGTCGCCGTTCTGAAAAATCGTGTAATCGGTAGACCCGAAAGTCTTCGCGTCGATTCCCCAGCCAAATAGACCGCGATAAAACTCGCCGGCTCTGGCTGTATCTGTGGTCGTGAGTTCATTCCAAACCAACGCTCCCGGCACGTTTACAATTCCCGCGCCTTTGTGCGTGCCCGCCTGCCAAAGGGCAAACACGGCGCCCGTCGGATCCTGGACCACCGCCATGCGACCGACGTCCATGACATCAAACGGTCCTTTCATCAGAGTCCCGCCAAGTTCCTTTACTTTTGCTGCGCTTTCATCGACGCTCGCCACTGACGCGTAGGACAACCAATTCGGAGGAATTCCTTGCGACGTCATCTCCTCGGGCATTGTGTAGAGCGCACCCACATCTTTTCCGTCGAGCTTGAGCATGGTGTAAATCATGCCCGGGCCAACGGGGTTGTCTGTGAAGGTCCAACCAAACAATTCGGTATAAAACTTCTTCGCTGCCTCGCCATCGGTAGTTCCCAGTTCCACCCAGCAAAATGTACCGGGCGCGTAAGTAGGGGTTTCCTGCATTCGTGCTTCAGTCATGATCAATCTCCTTAGGAATGGGCGCAAAACTCGCAGGGAGACGAGGAGCAATTGCGCGGCTTAAAAATCTCATCTGAACGTGTGGGGAGATAATATCGTAATTAGGCAGGACTGCAAAAACGGAAAACGCTACCTCCAGCAAGCTGAAGATAGCGCAATCCGTTTCCTAATAATCGCCGAAGCTTTTAAAAGGATGGCAGCTTCGCATGTACACACTAGGCTGCCGATTTGTATCCCGATGACCAACTGGCGGTCAGTTCGATCCTCGGTCAGCACACGAACTGCTTTCACAGTTCTCGCTTCCTTGCGGTTGCGGTGCCTTTAGGTTTTTTTTGCGGTGGCTTTTCCTCCACCTTCGGTTACGATCCGACAACGTCGGTTCAGCTTGCGCCGAACCATTCGCCCCCTTCAGCGGGTCCTGTCTAAAGGGTGCCACTCGTTTTTATCCGAATGGCTCGAGAAGACCTCTCAGCCTCCTCTAGCAAAGCCTTTCGGCTTCGTTGAAGGGCGTCAGTAGAATTAACAGCCGCCTGCTAATTCCCTCTTCCGTGTGTCACCACATCGGTTGCCGATCCCTTCGTCGGTCTCGAAGGCCGTGACCCTCGCGACAGGGAGGTTTATACTCTCATCGTATTTTTAGATCAAATTTTTATGTGTTTTATTTTTTCGAATGGCGAAAAATATTTCACGCGTAACATTCTCGAATAAAACAATCACATATCGAGCAGAGTGTGCAAAATCGCAGACTCAATTGCAGCGAATTTTTCATCACGAAACTACAACCATTTAGATTCTCCTGTTACAAGAGTTTTTGCAGATCGGCTATGGCCGAGCGAATTGCCTCTCGAACGTCAAGCATCTCGGCTTCGTTTGCATACTTATAGCGCGGCCAAAAGAAGCCTTTCAAACCATCTTTCCTTCTACGCGGCACAATATGCACGTGCAAATGAGGCACAGTTTGGCTTACGCGGT